>JAQIBP010000140.1 GCA_027858995.1 Deltaproteobacteria bacterium
TTTTTTCCCGATAATTATCAGGGCTATGTACGGAGTAACATTGAAAACTAACCAGAAGATTTTGAACAACCCGAGGAACGAGTAAAAAACCAAGTTGAAATTTTCGTGGGAGATAGGAAGCAATTTGCTTTGAACATTGTATATCAAATCCGGAATCCATATGCACCCTATGATGCTGAATCCCAAAAGGATACCGTTTATAATTGTGCACCACTTAAAAAAATTTTTTAATTGTTTAATATCCACGATGCTCCTCCCTTAAATTTTCATATCTAACATGGTCGTCGATGTGCAACGTTTATTCAAATTTACATGATATGTGTTGTGCTGTCGATATATTGAATGATATACGGATAAAGGGTGGCCCCATATTGACCCATATATGCTATAATTATTCAGGCAGTTTACCTTTTAATAAATCTCCGAGTCCGGCAAACGGGTTGGTCCCTCCTTTATTTTCTGATGAAATATCCGGCACATCCTGGTCAAGGGCATCAGCAACCTGATCCCGTGAGTGTTCATTGTCGTGGCAATAAATACATAAAAGCTCCCAATTGCTACCATCGGGCGGATTGTTGTCATGATTGTGATCTTTATGGTGAACAGTCAATTCTTTCAGGCGTTTTCCCTCAAATTCACGCCCGCAATGACCGCATATCCAGGGAAATAGTTTTAATGCTTTTCCCCGGTAAGAATTTTCCCGTTCCTTTTTAAGGCTAAGTGCTTCTGTGACAGCCAGATTGGGATTGTTTCCGCTTTTTAAAGACATACTTATTCTCCAAGAAGTTTTTATGTATAACTTTAGTAATTATTCAGCACCTATTTTTAGTGGTGTTTAGGTTTTTAAAAAAATTTCCTTGCTTTTGCAATCTAAAAATTACTCATTTAGAAATTTTGGCAGCTTGCCTTCAAATAAAAGACGTTAAAATTAAAATATTTTCTGACAAGTATAATCATAGACTTTTTTCCAGAGTGTTGTTTATAATAAAAATTTGATTTAAGTGGAAATCTGCCGGGATAATAAAAAACCATCAGGAGATAAGCTTCCTGGACGGGTAAACATAAACTATTTACTTAATATTCCGATATATTATATTCAAATATTATTTTCAAATATTGACATTATATTTGCTCTGGATTAATATTGCCAACACATTTAATGATAATAATATTTTAAAATATTAGGAGTAGGAAATAAGGCAATGGAAGATAATAATTGTGACCCTTTGAGCCTGGATAAATCCCTGAAAGCTAAATTAATTGTTGACATGGTAACCAGAATTGCAGTCCATTATGGACTCTGGTTTACTGAAGTCAGACACCAGATGGGAATGGACAAAGCTCTGGACGTTCTTGAAAAAGCAACCGGTAAAAGTATTTCCATTGGTATGAAAAAGATTGCCAAGGTTCTCGATTTTGAGCTTGAAGATGGCTTGCCAAAGCCATTGCTGGAAATGGAAGAAGAAAAAATTAATGAACTTATGGATGCTGTGGCAAAAAACTGGCTTGTGAATGATGGTGTATGGTTCCAGTCTGTTGAATTTGATAATGGCATGAATGATGCCAAAAGATGCAATGATTCATGCTGGGCACAGTTTTCCCCCTATGAAGCTTTTGCCATTAAAAAATTTTTAAAACTTGATGATAATTGTGGTCTGGAAGGATTGAAAAAAGCATTGAACTTCAGGATGTATTCACTGATAAATGAGCAATCAATTGTTGATGAGGGGCCGGATAGTTTTGTGTTTCAAATGAATGACTGCAGGGTGCAGTCTGCAAGAAAAAGAAAGAATCTTGATGATTATCCCTGTAAATCAGCAGGGCTGGTTGAATATGAATATTTTGCAAGATCCATTGATAAAAGAATTAAAACCCAGTGCATTGGATGCCCTCCGGATGATCATCCCGAGGAGTGGTTCTGTGCATGGAGGTTTACTGTTTGAAATTTTTTAATTTTTAATTCAAAACTAAAAATTATTTATAAAGAGAGGTTTTAAATTATGGGAGTTACGTCTGACAATATCCAGGAGCTGATAGAAAAAGAGAAGCAGATTAAGGAAATGGGTGGAGAAAAAGCCCTGGCAAAACGAAAAGATCAGGGTAAGCTCAATGCCAGGGAGAGACTTGATATTCTGTTTGACAAAGGCACTTTTAGAGAACTTGATATGTTTGTTACTCACAGATGCACCAACTTTGGCATGGAAGATATTGAAATCCCTGCAGATGGAGTTGTAACAGGACATGGCAAAGTAGACGGCAGAATTATATTTGCCTATGCCCAGGATTTTACTTCAAGGGCTGGTTCTCTCGGAGAGATGCAGGCCAAAAAGATCTGCAAGGTTATGGATATGGCTTTAAAGTCGGGTGCTCCCATTATCGGCATAAATGACTCAGGCGGGGCTAGAATCCAGGAAGGCATTGATGCTTTGTCAGGATATGGTGAAATCTTTTTTAGAAATTCAGCAGCTTCCGGTGTTATCCCGCAGATTTCGGCAATCATGGGCCCTACAGCCGGCGGAGCTGTCTACTCTCCTGCCATGACAGATTTTATTTTCATGGTTAAAGAGAAGAGTTATATGTTTATTACAGGACCAAATGTAATAAAGGCTGTTACCGGTGAAGAAATCACCTTTGAAGAGCTTGGCGGCGCCATGACCCATAATGAGAAATCAGGTGTGGCACAATTTGCATGTGAGTCTGATGAAGATGCCATTATTCAGATAAAAAAACTTCTGTCCTTTCTTCCTTCCAATAATATGGAAGATCCACCATTTGTACCCCCCGCAGATGACCCCGGCCGCACAGATGAATCCCTGGATTCGATCGTACCTGACAACCCGAGCAGGGCATATGATATCAAGGATGTTATTAGATCAATTGTGGATGATGGTGAATTTTTTGAACCCCATGAGTATTTTGCAAAAAATATTGTGATCTGTTTTGCAAGACTTAATGGACGTTCCATTGGTATTATTGCCAACCAGCCAAATTTTCTTGCAGGATGTCTTGATATTGATGCTTCTGATAAAGCCACAAGGTTTATAAGGTTCTGCGATGCTTTTAATATTCCCATGCTTACCATTGCCGATGTCCCAGGGTATCTGCCCGGAAGCAACCAGGAGTGGGGAGGGATTATCCGCCATGGAGCCAAACTTTTATGGTGTTATTCAGAAGCCACAGTTCCAAAACTATTACTGGTAACAAGAAAAGATTATGGCGGCTCCTATCTTGCCATGTGTTCCAAACACCTTGGAGCAGATATGGCCTTTGCATGGCCAAGTGCTGAGATTGCTGTAATGGGTGCTGCAGGCGCAGCCAATATTATCCATGCAAGGGAAATTAAAAATTCTGAAGATCCTGTACAAAAACGAGCAGAAAAAATAGATGAATACAATGAAAAATTTTCCAACCCCTACTGTGCAGCTGCAAGGGGATATGTGGATGCAGTTATAAAACCGTCGGAGACAAGGCCAAGACTTATTGATGCCCTTGAAGCCATGGCAACCAAAAGAGAATTAAGACCAGCTAAAAAGCATGGAAATATTCCAGTATAAGGAGTGAAAATGGATAAAAAAAAACTTGCAGCAGCCATGTCTGCAGTATTTGCATATATTAAAACCTCAGAAGAGGCAGCTTTTCATGCAGCGCAAGCTCTTGAACCTGCAGAGAAAGCTGGAGCGCAACCGCATCAAGTTATGCAGCCAGGCAATCTTTGGGGGATATCAGGACGGCAGACACAAATGCAGGCTAATAACATGATGCAACTACGAATATTTAAATAAAATAATATATTATTGGAGAAGATCAATGACAGAACACACCCTGGTTAAAATGACAGATATGAATTATGACAAAGATAGACCAAAAGCAGAAAATCCACTTAAAATAGAGGATATATCCCTGCGCGACGGTCATCAGTCCCTTTTTGCAACAAGGGGAAGAACCGAAGACATGATACCTGTTGCAGAAAAAATGGATGATATTGGTTTCTGGGCAGTAGAGGTATGGGGCGGGGCCACCTTTGACACCATGCACAGATTTCTTGGAGAAGATCCATGGGAGAGACTCAGGACTCTTAAAAGATATTTTAAGAAGACAAAGTTTTCCATGCTTTTAAGAGGGCAGAACCTTGTGGGCTACAGAAACTATGCCGATGATGTTGCAAGACTCTTTGTTCAAAAGGCTGTTGATAACGGCATGGATATATTCAGAACCTTTGATGCTTTGAATGATTATCGTAATTTTGATGCTGTTGTGCCTGTTATCAAGGAGTGCGGAGCACATTTCCAGGGCTGTATCTGTTATACATTGACTGAACCGAGACTTGGCGGAAAAGTTTACAGTCTTGACTACTACCTGCAAAAGGCAAAAGAGCTTGAAGATATGGGCGCTGACAGTATATGCATCAAGGATATGGCAGGACTTATTGCACCATATGATGCCTATGAACTCGTAAAAGCCTTAAAAGAGAGTGTCAAACCTTTGATCCATCTTCACAGCCATTTTACTTCAGGCATGTCACCTCTGGCCCATTTTAAAGCTGTTGAAGCAGGAGTTGATATTATTGACACCTGCATGACTCCCTATGCCTACAGAACATCCCATGCAGCTCTTGAGCCTTTTGTCATGTCTCTGTTAGGGACAAACAGGGATACAGGTTTTGATATTCATGCCCTTGCTGATATTAATGAAACCCTGGAAAAAGATGTTATGCCCAAATACAAACACCTTCTTGATGACAGTAAAGTCTCTACTATTGATATCAATGTTCTTTTACACCAGACCCCCGGTGGAATGCTTTCCAACCTTGTGAACCAGCTTAAAGAAATGGATGCCCTTGATAAAATCGGTGAAGTCTATAAACAGCTTCCAAGGGTTAGAAAAGAGCTTGGACAGATTCCCCTTGTAACTCCGACAAGCCAGATTGTAGGAACCCAGACCGTAAACAATGTACTCTTTGACACACCTGATGAACGTTATAAAATGATAACAGCCCAGGTAAAGGATCTTTGTTACGGACTTTATGGTAAAACAACCATACCAATCGATAAAGAGGTGCAGAAAAAAGCCCTGAAGAACTATGAAAGAGGAGAAGAACCCATTACTTGCAGGCCTGCAGAGGTGCTTAAGCCTGAACTTGAAAAGGCAAGAAAAGAGATAGGAAGTCTTGCTGCAGATGATGAAGACCTTATAGTTTATACCCTTTTTCCTGTTACCGGTAAAAAATATCTCATGCGCAAATATGGTAAGGAAAAAATGCCTGCAAGCATACAACCCATTACCCTTGAAGATGTAAAAAAACAGGATATGATGGTTGAAAAGGCAAAAAAAGGGGAGTTGGTTGATAAATCCAGTCTAATTGAAATTCCTGAAAAGAGTGAAAATTCTAGAACATTTAATGTTTTTGTTGAAGGTGAATACTTTGAAGTGGGTGTTGATGAAGTAGGAGGCAGCCCTGTTATTACCTATGCAGCACCTGCTGCTGCCCCTGCTACAGCACCTGCAGCTCCTGCTCCGGCAGCACCTGCGCCTGGAATTGCCAAACCAGCAGCAAAGCCAGAGGCAAAACCAGCTCCTGAACCAAAAGAGGAACCAGCTACTTCAGGTTCTGGAACATCGGTTACTGCTCCCATGCCCGGTATGGTAATTAAATATGGAAAAAATGTAGGTGATTCAATAAATGAGGGAGAAACCATTGTTGTGATCGAAGCCATGAAAATGGAAAATGCTCTTCCTGCACCTGCAGGCGGTGTTGTTAAGGCCATCAATTTTAGCAGTGGAGACTCTGTTGCCAAGGGCGATGTGCTGGCTGTAATTGAATAATTAAGGATAAAAAATTAACCATGACCTTTGAAACTAAAGAAGAACTTCTTGAAAAATATATAAAGATGGACAAACCCCATTGTCCCGACTGTGATACCAATATGACATTATGGGAGGTTCCTTCCATTAATTTCAGCGACGGGCTTGGCTGGGGAACTCCATATCTGTTTGTCTGTTTTAATGATGAATGTCCAAGCTATAAACAGGGATGGGATCATCTTGATAAAACCATGTCAAGATCTGCATCATACCGGTGCTTTGTTGAGCCGGGTCGGGATAATTTTGAGTATATGCCTGTGTTCAGCCCCATGGGAGCCCAGGGTGGAATATTGGATGATGAGATTCTGATCCGTGAAGAGGCAAAAAAAGAGCTTTTAAAGAAAACCTTTTCAATATTAACAGATTATTATCTCTCAAAAGACTGGGATGAGATTTTAAAGATTTGTCTTGATCCCAATATCCCTCCCAAAGCACGGCTCAAAGCTGCTGAAATGGTTGGAGAACTTGGTGATGCCGATGCAGCAGAACATTTGATTAATCATAAATTTCCAACTCCTGTACTGCAGGAAGGCGTACAAAATGCCATTGACCAGCTCCATGAAAGACACTATACCCGTGAATGTCCCTTTTGTGCCGAGATTATTAAAAAGCGGGCTATACTTTGTAAACACTGTAATAAAGAGGTGCCCAAGGCTTAAATATTGATTTTATCCATATTAAAGGAGCGGTAGATAATCATTTCCCGCTCTTTTTTATTTTCATCAAAGGGTTGGTATTCCAAGGATTTAACCATTTCAAACGCCTTTTCCCGGGAAGGAATTGCATTCAAACCCTGGTCATATTTTTTCCCTGTAATCGTATCCATTATAACGGCATCCCTTGCATCTGTTGAAACAGCAAAAGGGATCTGGTAATCAAAAATCAATCTTGCTCCGCTAAGAATTTCTCTTTCATAGGAGCCAATTGAACCGGCCACACAGGTTACAGCCATAAATGCTTTGTCATTGCAGAAAACTATCAGGTCAATCTTTGAAATATAATCTTTTCCCTTAAACTGGACAATAATTTTTTCATCAACCTTGATATCTTTTTTTGCCCATCCTTTGTCCTGGACAAGGAATTTTTCAAATATCTGCCTGGTTGCTTCAGGGCCAATATTTTTTACAGATTGTCCTGTAATATAATCAGTAATAGTATTATCATCTTGGTTCATATCAGAGATGTTCCTGTCATTTGGGATGGCTGTTCTATATTTAAAATCTTTAAAATTGTTGGTGCAATGTCACCAAGAATTCCATCTTTTATTGAAGTGTTTTTATAACGATCGCCTGCAAGTATCAGTCGTACAGGGTTTAAGGTGTGGGCTGTATGGGGTGATCCATCATTTGCAATCATCTGTTCTGAATTTCCGTGATCTGCTGTGATCAGAGCAGTGCCGCCTGTTGCCCATATTGTCTGAACAACCTGTTGTACGCATCTGTCCACGGTTTCACATGCTTTGATTGCAGCTTCAACAATACCGGTATGGCCAACCATATCCATATTGGCAAAATTGAGTATGATAAATTGGAAATCATTTGAATCTATTTTTTCACAAGCCTTGTCAGCAACTTTAAAGGCACTCATCTGGGGTTTTTCATCGTATGTTGCAACATCCCTGGGCGAAGGTATGAGTTCTCTTTTCTCTTTATGAAAAATTTTTTCATCGCCTCCGTTAAAAAAGTATGTAACATGGGCATATTTTTCAGTTTCAGCAATTCTTAGCTGGGAGATATTGTTTTTGCTCAATATTTCGCCGAGAATGTTATCAAGATGCTGAGGTCCAAAAGCCACAGGCAGATCAAAATTTTCATCATACCGGGTCATGCAAACAAATTCAGACAGCTTCTGTTTCCTGTTCCTTTTAAATTCAATAAAATCATTCTCCATAAAAGCTCTTGTGATTTGCTTTGCTCTGTCTGCTCTGAAATTAAAAAAGATTATTCCATCTCCATCTTCAATTGTACCCTGGGGAGAGAATTTTGATTTTTTATCATCACTAAAAAAAACAGGCTCTATAAATTCATCGGTTTTACCTGAGTCATAGGATTTACGGACTGCTTTGACAGGGTCTTGTTCAATTTTGCCCTGTGCATCTGTATAGAGATTATATGCTTTTTCCACCCTGTCCCATCTTGTATCTCTGTCCATGGCCCAGTAGCGTCCTACTATGGTGGCAATTTTACCGGATTTTGATTTTTTCAGATGATTTTGCAGTTGCTGGACATAATCAATTCCACTTTTTGGTGAAGTATCTCTGCCATCGAGAATGGGGTGAATAAAAAGATTTTCAATATGGTTTTCTTTTGCCATGTCAATGAGGGCAAAAAGATGGGAAATGTGAGAGTGAACGCCGCCGTCAGACAAAAGCCCCATAAGATGAAGGCTCTTTCTTGATTTAGAAACTTTTTCCATGATATTTGTCAGCTCTGGTATTTGGAAAAAAGATCTATCTTCAATGGCCTGGTTGATTCTTACCAAACTCTGTAATACCTTTCTGCCAGCTCCAATATTCATGTGACCAACTTCCGAGTTACCCATGGTTCCGTCGGGCAGCCCGACTGCACTGCCTGAACATGCAAGTTCGCAGCTTGGAAAATCCTTAATTAAAGAATCCAGAAAAGGGGTCTTTGCAAGGGCAAAAGCATTGCCCTCTTTTTCTCTGCTTATTCCCCAGCCGTCAAGAATCATTAAGATATTGACAGGATTTGATTTAGAAGTCATTGTCAGTTTCCTTTGGTGCATAGATCTTTTCAAGTTCTAAAAGATCGACTTTTGGTGCATCAGCCCATAAACCTTCAAGATCAAAAAAGGATTTGGCTCTGGATTCAAAAATATGAATTACAGCCTCTCCATAATCCAGCAAAGCCCATTCACTGTTTTTGATACCTTCCATACCAATGGTTTTTATTTTTTCATTTTTTAATTCTTTGATTAAATATTCAGCTGTTGAGCTTACCTGGCGCAGTGAGTTGCATTCAATAATTATGAGTGTGTCAGTATAAGAGGAGAGTTGTTTTACATTGACAGCTGTAATAGATTTAACTTTTCTTTTAAATGCAGGAACAAGGTATTTTTTAAGATCATCTGATATTGGCTCACTCATTTGTACAACTCCTTTGCTGTAATAATTTTTTCAACACTTGCCGGCACAAGGTCTTTTATGGGCTTTCTGTTTTTTACTAATTTTCGGATCATGGTTGATGAGATATCAATTTTCGGCACACTGCAAAGTAGTATTTTCTGTTTTGTCCTATGTCGAAAACCATTATCTTCTCTATTGAAAATGTACTCCTTTGATATGTTTTCGTCAATAAAAGAGGTAATTGTATCATAATTTTGCCAAAATCCCCGGAGCATGATGATAATAGGAACGATTTTAAAGATTTTATCTTTATCTTTCCATGTTGTTATGTCTAAAAAAGCATCAGATCCCATTAAAAGATAGAAATGAGTACTACTGTCATGTTCATTTCTAAATTCATTGATAGTATCAATGGTAAACGAGGTACCTTCTCTTGTTAATTCTTTGTCTGATACAAAAAAATCATCAAAGGTTTCAAGGCTTGTTTTTACCATATTAAATCTGTCATTTGCGCAGGCCAGGTTGATATCAGGTTTGTGTGGCGGTGTTGCAGAAGGTATGAGAAATATTTTTTCAAGTCCGTATTGCTTTTTGACGTGTTCTATGATTCCAATATGGCCATTATGAAAAGGGTTAAAAGTCCCTCCAAAAAGCCCGACATTCATTTTTATTCCTCTGCAAGTTTTGAAGATAAAATTTTGACAAGTTCTTTCGTGCCTTTGCCGGTTACAGCTGACAGAGTCAATATTCGAAAATCCTCTAAGGAGTTTTTAAAGGCTTTGATCTTTTCTGAAGTGTCTGATAAATCAATTTTATTAAGAACAACAATCTGGGTTTTTTTTGCCAGGGTCTTGCTGTATTTGGATAACTCTTTGTTGATCAGATTAAAAGAGTCAAGAGGGGAATCAGGGTCAATCAGGGAAGAGTCAATTAAATGTACCAGGATTCCGGTTCTTTCAATATGTTTTAAAAAATTAATACCAAGACCAATCCCTTGGTGGGCACCTTCAATAAGTCCGGGAATATCTGCCACGGCAAAGGGTTCTCCAAAGGGCGGGTCCACCATGCCAAGGGTAGGGGTCAGTGTTGTAAAAGGGTAGTCAGCAATTTTTGGGCGGGCTGCTGATATGCAGCTTATAAGTGTTGATTTTCCTGCATTGGGCAGACCCACAAGCCCTACATCGGCAAGGAGTTTAAGTTCAAGTTTAAGTTTAAGTTCAATTCCTGGAATACCTGGCTGGGAATGCCTTGGTGCCCGGTTGGTGGACGTTGCAAATCTTTTATTGCCCCTGCCGCCTTTGCCGCCGCTGGCAAGAATAAATTCATCTTCAATTTTTGTTAAATCAGCTATTGTTTCATTGGTATCCATGTTGGAAACAATGGTTCCGGGAGGGAGGGTAATGGTACAGTCTGAGCCGTTTTTGCCATGTTTCTGTCTGCCAAGGCCAGGAGCGCCATTCTTGGCTTTGAGCAGTTTCTGGCGGCGATAATCGTAAAGGGTGCGTTTACTCTGATCAATCTTCAGAATAATATGGCCGCCATCGCCGCCGTCTCCACCGTCAGGTCCACCTTTTTCAATATAGCGTTCCCGCCGGAAACTTGTACATCCCCGGCCGCCATCACCGGACTTGACAGTGATAATTGCTTCATCTACAAACTTCACGTTTCATAAACACTGACTTTTTTTTTGCTGCGGCCTTTTCTTTCATAGGTTACAACACCGTCAACTTTGGAAAAAAGGGTATAATCTCTACCCATTCCAACATTGTTGCCAGGATGAATTTTGGTTCCAACCTGCCTTACAAGAATATTTCCTGCAACAACATTTTCTCCGCCAAATCTTTTCACGCCCCGATGCTGTGCATTTGAGTCGCGACCGTTTTTAGTACTGCCGGCTGCTTTTTTATGTGACATTAGATTTCTCCTTACTATTTTTATATAAAAGAGCCAATTTAAATTTTATAACTCTTTTAGATTTTATTGTGGCAAATCCTCAATATAGAACGCCTGCGGTGGTTAAACTGCAATGGAATCTATTTTGATTTCAGTATAAAATTGCCTATGGCCTCTCATCCTTCTAAAGCCTTTGCGGCGTTTATACTTGAAGACCAGTGTTTTTTTGCCTTTTCCCTGATCCATGATGTGAGCTTTTACTGAAGCACTTTCAACTTTCGGGTCTCCAAGGGTGATGGTTTCACCATCTGAATACATGAGGACATCATCAAATTCAATCTGAGAACCTTCGGTACCTTCAAGTTTTTCAACCTTCAAGATCTGGTCTTCATGAACCTTATACTGCTTTCCTCCGGTTCTGATAACTGCGTACATTTTTTAACTCTCCTTAAATTTTCAATACTTTTCGCAATTCTAAAAAACTCGTTATATTATACTGATTTCCTGAAATTGTCAACTGTTTGTAAAAGCAAATTTTAAAGAATTTTTAAAAGAGTAACAGGAGTGAACAGATGGTAAATCAGTTCAGGCAAAAAGCAATTCAAGGGTTTAAGCAAGGTGATCTGACAAACAAACTATAATAAATTACATTGTATTGCACCCAAGACTAATTACCCCAGATACAATTTTAAAAAAATATTGACCACTCCAAGGGCAAATAAGGCTGGGAATAAAATTGCTTTTGATCTCTTTTTTGGGTCCGGGATCATGCCGTGGAGGGCAAGAGTGGTTCTGTTTAAACCAAAATAGAGACCTGTCAGCAGCAACAAACCTTGAATCAAGGGAATAACCTCAGGATGAAAGGGGTTGAACTGAACATGGGCAGTGCCGAAAATATTCCATCCATATCCCAGTGGATCAGACAGTACATTCAGCACATAGGAATAATTGACCATGATGGAAGGCAGGCTGAAAGCAATCCACGCAAAAATACCCACGGGTATCAGCATATAGGAAAGCTGGAGCACAAGATTCTTTACACTGCCTTTAAATCCTGCAAATCTTGCTGACAGGCGTGAAAGGAAAATGAATATTCCGGGAAATACAGCCAGTGACATGGTATATAAAACAAAAAGATAAATCAGGAAAGGCAAAACCTGTTTGGATTCAGTTATATTGGCTGCCTGCTTGATAAATTCCCAGGGTCCAAGCATGGTAATACTGAAAGCTATGGCCACCACCAGCATGATGATGATGTTATACATTTCTGAATAATCTTTAATATTCCTGTCAGATCCAAATGGTCTTAAAAAGAACCCTATATTATTTTCCGGACATGTTTTGACGCATTCCGTGCAAAGTCCACAAAAATTATTCCTATCCATGGTACCGGGATATTGATTCCAGGGGCATCCCCAGCCATCGGGGCTTCCCTTGAGGCAGCATTTATTTTTGTGTTTTTCACAAACTTTTTTGTCAATGACACGCAGGGCAGTCATGGATGCCATGGAATAATTGCCTAGGAAACCGCCCACAGGGCACAGGTAAAGACAGAATACCCGGTTTCTGAAAATAAATGCCATAATCAGGGTGGCCGTCAGAATCAGTAAAAACAAAACCGCAGTGGCCACAGGTCTTGTGATCAAAATAATGCCAAAAGAAATCATTGCCAGGAAAAGGATATTTTGAAGCCACATGTTTCTCAAAGGTCTTGGCCAGTCCAGACCAAGGCCGGTAAAATTGTGATGTTTACCCCGGATCGGTTTTTTAATAAATCCAACAGCAGTAAAAGCTTTTCTGCTGATCCATTCTCCTGGTGCAGGCAAAGGGCAGATCTGGCACCAGAGCCTTGCCCCCAGGGGAACAAAAACAGATTTCAATAGAAACCACCACAAAATCCAGACAATGATAATAGCGATATTATGATTTCCCACGGGTGTACCCTTGAGGCTTGCAATAATAAAAAGGTAAAAGATCACAAATCCCGGGAAAACAAGGAAAAACTGGAAACTTCTTCTTTTAAACAGCCATTTGAGACCTGGAATGATATCAAACAGGTTTACAACTCTTTTTTTTTGGTTTTTTCTGGAATTATGGTTTGCACCAAACCATATGAAGAGGCTTGCAACAAGCCAGATGGAAAGAGATACCATGGTGTGATACAAGGTGTTGGGTGCCACAATCAGTTCACCTGTCATGAAAGGATGGAGATTGCCGCAGACCCTGGTACAGCGGAAGATAAACTTGCCTGCCTTGTCTGCAATAAACTCTATTTCTCTGATTTTATCCCAGTCTGCATGGATGATGCCGTCATCATCTTCCCATTCATATTTCTGGAATGCAATACCTTCTTGTTTGATGATAAACTCAACAGGATAACCATCCAGATAAAACCCGTGGGTAACATCTTTTGAAGTGGGTTTGATAATAATGGTGTCACCCTTGTTGGCAAAGATCCTTCCAGGGGTATACCCATATTTTTTTGCTGTCAGCTCCACAACCCGTGTCTGAGGTTCAATAAATTTTTCTGCAAATAACTTTGGTAATCCAAGAGCGGCAAAAAAGAGAATCGCAATAATGACAAGCCTTGTAAATTTCAATTTCATATTTTGTTTTCCAGGATCTTTTTTATCTGTGATGGATTAATAATATTGTATCAAATATTTAAACAGATTTACAGATTCTCTGCTGTCCCAATTACGGGCTCCCATTGCCTTTCCCATTAATCCACCATCCCGGCCTAAAATAAATGTGGTTGGTATGGAGCGTATTCCAAAAGCCCGGCCCATGCCTCCTTTTTTATCCAGCAGGATTTTAAAGGATAGGTCATGTTTGAGAATAAATTTTTCAACCTTTTGTTTTGATTCTTTCAAATCCAGAGCAATAATCATTAGATCTTTACTGCCAAGTTTTTTATGGAGTCTTTCAATATCCGGCATTTCAAAAATACAATCCGGGCACCAGGTTGTCCAGAAATTTAAGAATAGGATTTTACCCTTGAAATCAGACAGTTTTACGCTGTTCCCTTTCATATCTATCAGATCATCGTCGGCCACAGGAGCAATTTTTGCCAGCCTGATAATGCCAAGTGCCTTGAACTTTTCTTCAAGAATACCATCTTTGGAATCAGCACACACGGCTTGAACTGAAAGTTGTAAAAAAATCAATATAAATACAACAGACCGGAATATTAGATTCATAGCAATATAAAGTGTTAAAGGCTAAATAGGTTGAAAAATGTGAACCAGCCGGTTATGGTCGCAAAGGAGTCATTGAAAATCAGAATACCTATAAAAATCAGAATCAGACCTGTACCCTTTTCAATGAGCCAGAGATATTTTTTGATTTTATTAAAAAAAATGAAAAAATACTGGATAAACAGAGCAGTAAGTATAAATGGAATACCAAGACCTGCTGAATAAATCAACAGGAGTTTTATTCCTGAACCCATCTGATCAACTGTACCTGCATAGGTCAAAATAGCACCCAGTATGGGACCGGTACACGGAGTCCATCCAAAGGCAAAGGCCATGCCCAGAATCAGGGAGAAGAATGCACCTTTTTTCTTGACATCCATTTGAAATCTTGTGTCTTTTAAAAACAGGTTAATCTTGAAAATTCCTGTTTTAACAAGCCCGAAAAAAATAATGATCACACCGGATAACTTTGTCAGTACCCCAAGGTTGGTTAATGCAAGGGAACCAAGCCAGGTGACAGAAGCTCCCAGAACAACAAATACAATGGAAAAGCCTGATACAAAAAGTATGGCATTTAAAAGGATATAGAGACTTTTTTTATCAAACATTTTCGGCTGTTTTTCCGCTCTAGCCATTTCAGTGACAGAAATTCCTGAAATAAACGAGACATAGCCGGGTACCAGGGGGAGTACACAAGGTGATAAAAAAGATACAATCCCGGCGGTCAATGCCATGACCATTGATATTTCCATTGTAATCATCTATTTATACAGCACCCCGGGTGCTCCCCTTTTAAGCTTGATGGTCATTGATTTGCTCTCAGCCTGGGTCAGGTCCAGAGCAATTTTTCTGTTTTTAAGCTTTTCATGCCATGTTTTCAGATAGTATTTCCCCGTATCAAGGTCAGTTATATCAATTTTAAAATAACCTTTTTTATCAGTCAGGGCATAGTAGGGGCTTTTCATGACAAGGATATAGGCGATCATTTCTGCATGAACATCGCACCGCAGCTCAACAATGCCGGGTTTATCAAAAGTGACCTTGTGGCTTTGCCCTGGTTTGTAACTGCCGAAATTAAATTTTTTTGTCCTGGAGAGAGAAAACACATTGTGAGCCACCTTGTCACTATTGGGAAAGGAAACTATACCGTTCCTGGGTATTACAAGTACATGGGGCAAAAAAGTCAAATTATTCTGGTCCATTACAAATTCATTTTGTGGTGGTCTTGAAAAGTCAGGGGTTTTTGTAAGATATACCAATATGTTATCAGCTTTTCTCAATCCTTGTGGTGACACTTTGCCTGATAAATCAGCAGCAATTGCAAGTGAGGTTGACATACAACACAATACTATGGTGAAAATGAATAGAAACTTGTTGTTCAATTGTATTCTCCTTTTTTATTACCAGGCCCGGGTGGTGATTATTATATCTTTTATACCCCATTTTTTTATCCTGGCCAGGGATTTTATAAATGGTCTGTAAATCAATTTTGCTTCAGCCACAGGTTCATCATCAGGGTTTTTAATTTTAAACTGAAAATTTAAGGTTACAGTGGTTTTAGGACGAATTCTTGTATCTTTATCAACAGAATCTGCTTTCCAGAATGGAACATTGATATTTCCCTGTTTATCTTTCAATACCTTTGAAAATACTTTGCCAGGAAGGCCTGAATAGTTGCCACCGTCTTTGTTCCCGACACCTGTCCATGTTGGCAGGGTTTCACCTTTAATCAATTTCAACTCATGACCCTGGGAATCTGCAGCAGAGACAAGAAGCATGACCTGGCGCATGGGGTCTCCCGTGGGAATCCAGTGGCCGCCGTTTGTATTTGTAATAAATACCTTTACATTAAGAATATCATTTTGAATCTCGCCATCAATTTCCAGTGAAAGAGCTGTTTTCAACTGTGTTTCAGTTCCGCCGTCAAAATGATGGGGCCTTATGTTTTCAGGATCACGTTTTACCCCCCACATGCTTCTGGCATTACCATCAATTATATAGTTGTCGTAGGGCAGCATCTCTTTGCGCCAGCTCATATGGCAGTCCTGGCATTTTTTGCCCTTATTTCCGTCATCGGCAGGCAGGGAATTCTGCCAGCCTCTCCACTCCTGGTAAGTAGTCTGGATTGGAATTATGGTATCATCTCCGATATTAAAATTTTTCCATTCTGTATCTGTATATACTTTTTTCCTGTCCCAGGAAGTTTTACTCTCTGTTTTCCCAACCTGGCTGTGGCAGGCAGCACAATAATTTCCCTTGTCAAAAACAGGGCTGTAGGATGCTGACATGACAGGATTGACCACATCATCGTAGGGGCCGAATACCATTATGGAATTTCCTCTATACGGGGTTTGACGTTTCATGACAGGTTTAAAAAGGCTTGGCGTATCATTGGTTTTGACTGTTTTCCTGATTTTATGGCAGAAATCGCAGGAAATTCCGTCCCATTCGGTTTTGGGAGACCAGAGTGCGGTTTCAATATCCTTTGCACCACCTTTTGTTGCTGCAGCTGAAGGAGCGTGGCACACAGTGCAGTCACCACTTTTATCAGGATTGTCAAGCTTGAACCCCGGGCCTGCCAGATTACGACCTGTGGCATCTGTGCCATTATACATATTCAGCACTTTTACATTTGAGGTGGTATGGGCCATTTTGGATTTGTCCCAGTATTTGGCCAGAGTGTTATGACACCGGGCGCAGACAGCCGGAGAAATGAATCGGTAAGCCTGATTGTCCTTGTTTGGTATGGGGTAAAGTCTGATATTGGCATTTTGACTTCCAAGCCACACTGAGATAGAATTATTGAACCATCCATCCTTACCTGCTGTGATGGTTAAAGGTTGGCTGGAGAACGAGGGTGTTTCAAGGACAAACCTCCCATTTTTATCTGTAAGGGAAAAGCTCGAATTTCCTGAAATCCTGACACGGGCATCGGCAACCATTCCAAAGTCAGATGCCACAACGCCTGTAATAACGGATATGTTTTTTTTCCTGGAAGACAATGCCGGCGTAGGTATGATCAAAGAAATAGCTATGATCACCAAAGCAACATTAAGCAAAATAGTACAAAATCCCGTCTTTTTCATTAACAGCCCCCTGGTTGATATATTTTGATTTGAAAATTAATAAAGTGCAGTTCTAAGCTGTAACAATAATTGTCCCAAACATATTTTCATGATGGCTGCCGCAAATAGCATTACAGGCAAATGTAAAAGTGCCTGACCTGTCCGCTACAAAAGAAACTGTGGAAGGCTTGCCAGGATGAATTCCATCATTGATGAATATACCAAATCCTTTGAGGCTGAACCCATGCACAACATCACTGCTGGTCAGCTTGAGTACAACATTATCTCCTTTACGTACCCGGATAACCGGCAGAGTTTGTTTTTTGGGAATCAGATTGTCCATGAGGATATCCAAAGCATGAATCTCCCCAAGAACCCAACCTTTCTCTGTATGACCAGTCAGATGAAAGACCTTTGTCTCCCTGGGAATTTTTTTGCTCCAGACATATCGGTCATAGGCAGATATGCAAAAGGGAAGAGCAGCAATAATAAACACTACCAGCAATAAATAGCATAGATCTGCTTTTTTGAGATTCATCTCCTTTATCTCCCGGTTATAAATCAGTTTAACAGCATTAGACGGCCTGAGTATTTATCCACTCCAAGAAGCTGAACCACTTCATCATTTTGATTGATGATTTCTACCTCAAAAAAACCACCGGCATCATTTACATTGGCAATGCCAAGATCAGGGTTAAGCTTTTTTATATGATTGGACACAATATTCTTTGCCTGCTCAAGTTCAACGGCTGATGCCGTCTGGTTGGATGAATAAGCCGCTTGTCTCTTTGGCACATAATCACTACCCCCGGAATTTCCAAACCCACAGGCCATTGCATTTAAAGGAAGCAAAAAGATTGCTCCGACCAAAAGAAAACCTAAACTTTTTATTATTGTTAAATTAAAGGTTTTTTTACTCATGATTGTTCTCCTTATGTTTTTTGGTTATTAGTGTAAATCTTTTTTTTAAAATTATATAGAGCAAGAACAATACCAACTCAGGTACAATGATAATTATTTGGCTGTAAGTATTTGAAAATCTTGTATGTTTTTTTATATACTCTCAAGGGATTTTTTTTTAATCAAAAGAGCAGGTATCATTTTTTGTAGAATATTCTTCACTTGCCATGGAAAGTGTAACTAAATTATACAAGTTGATACCAGCCTGCATAAATTATGATCCAATCTCATTGTTTTGTGCCAATGATCTTTTTCCCAGGACAGCCATTAAAATCAATGCTGTGAAAATACCAAAGACCCCAATGGACTGGGCTGCTGAAATATTGCTCAAATAAATGAGCTTATCTGCTCTGAAATGTTCCACAAATATACGGCCCGAAGAATACAAAATTATATATAACAAGAAGAGGTTGCCCATTGTTTTAATTTTTTTTCTCAAGATCCATAATACCCCGAAAATAACAAGGTTAAATACCATTTCATAAAGCTGGGTGGGATGAAGAGTTTGTCCAGGAAACATTTGACCGGCCGGGCTTTGTTGGGAATAAATCATTCCCCACGGCCTATCTGTTGGATAACCGTGGGCATCCCCGTTAAGAAAACATCCGATTCTGCCAATTGCCTGGCCAAGAATAAGTGACGGAGCAAGAGTGTCTGCAAATTTCCAGAAAGAGATCCTTTGCTGCCTGGTATATACAAAACCGGCAAGCAAGCCTCCTAAAATAGCACCATGTATGGCCAGTCCTCCTTCCCAGATTGCCAGAACTGAAAGAGGGTTTTCCCAAAACAAAGCTGGCTGTGTAAATGCAATGTAATAAAACCTTGCACCTGCAACAGCACAAATCATAGCAATTAAAAAAAAATCTTCAATTTTTCCTTTGGCAATCTGGTTTCTGTCTGCCTCTTTTTTTGCTATCCATAACCCTGCCATGCATGCCAGGGCAATCATGATACCATACCATCTGAGAGTTAAAGGGCCAATTTGTAAAAAAACCGGGTGCATATAAATTCTCCTGAAGTTTTTTTTCTTATATTGGTTTGATATTCATTGCTTAGTCAAAATCTTTGATGACTTCTCTTTTTGATTCAAATTCAGTTATATTAATCTCTCCTTTTGCAAATCGTTCTTTAAGAATTTCCATGGCACTTTTTTGAGTTTGGGAACTATTGTTTTTATCTTTAGACAGATTTATAACCCAGCGAATAACAAGAATGAGTATCCAAAGCACCAGGCCCCAAAATACAAACATCATCCAGCCCGTGCCTGAACCCATCATATGATAGTTCCCGTACATTGTTCCCTGATCCGGCCAATTTGCAAAAGCAGAGCCAAAACTGAAAAGGGAAAATAAAAAGATAGTTAAAAGTTTAATTATAAAATTCTTATTAATCATGTGAACCTCCTTAAGCAAATATTCCTGGCAGCTTTATACCAGGGATTTAAAGTCGTTAACCACAACATTGAGGTTTCCCTTTGGTAACCTTGTTCAGACGTTTAAGATAATTCTTCCACCATCTTTTCAGAAAAAAAGAACTCTGTTTTAGATAGGCTTCAGGTGTTTTTTGAAATTTATCACGACAATCCTGAGCACAAAAATAATATGTGTTATTATTCCAGGTAGCTGTGATTTTATTATTTTTAGAGAAAATATCCATTCCACATACAGGATCTTTCAAAACAACTTTTTGATTTGTGTGTAAATGATTCATTTTTTATCTCCCTTTAAATCTGGTTATTAAAAACAATCTCCTTTTATCAAAAGTTATTTCAACAACCGTGCCATCGTTGTTAATATATTGAAATTATAAAATATAATTTATTTTGGACTCCAGAGCCCTAATCTGATATGGATAATTATTAGGCAGGTAGGTGGATAAAAATTATTCAGTTAACATATCAATATCTTTTGTTGTATGGTTCCGGGTTTGATTTAATATGGGATAAAAATATCAGCAACAGGATCGTATGTTGAAGGAGAGGTTTCAATAAATTCAAGAACCGCTCTGTCATTGGAATTGTTAAGCAGGCTGAAAACATAGAACCTGAAGATCTCAAAAGAGTTAATTTTAGGGTTATTAAAAAAGTTTTCAGGGGGTGTGTTAATGCAAAGTTTAGTGCGGGTGTCAAAAATATGCTTTATTTCATCCTGTAAAAGAAACTGCATAATTTTTGTTTTAATTGGATTTTTTCGTGTATAATCTGATACAGCCCTGAGAAAAAAAGAGGTGGCAGCCAGATTAAATGTCTGACACCTGTTTTTTTTGCATAACTTAATATGGATATTGATTTTTTTTAAATACAAAGCTTTTTTGTCCACGGGCATATTTTTGAAATTTGTATCTGACAGAAATTGTTTTTTCAGGCGTTTTATCACACTCCTGGTCATTTTTTTTCTTTGAAGCCTAGGTTTTTCTTCAAATATGTCAAAGTATTCTTTAAGGCTTCTCATGCCGGGAGGGGTGAGTTGTTCAGAACCATTGTCAAGGATAATGGATTCAACCTGCACATCAAGAAGATAATCTAAATATTGAATTTCATCTTTAAGATTATATCCTTTCAGGGGTTTGAAATAATCAATAAGCAGAGCATCTCTGCCGGTTTGCTTTATTGGGAAAAAATTTGTTTTTGGGGTTATTGCAATTTTTTTATGGCCAAAAGGGTGCAGAGCACTTGTAAAAGTCGGAATAATTATAAATGCCCCGTCCGGGGTTATTTCAGTGCCATATCCGTCTGTGATGGATGGTTTTATGGATATAAAATCCTCGTCAAGCCTGGCAGGGATTAGAAGTTCCTCCAGGTCGTGCTGTTTGCTTAAGGATTTTCCAACGGCATTTTCTATCTTTTTGATACGAGTTTTGTTTTTTGCTGTAATGCTTACGGAAATGTTGGCATTGGATTTTAACAGTTTTTCCAATAATAACTCTTTGCCCCTGGGAACTTTTGTCAAAATACTATATTCAAGCGACAGATTTTTTAAATACTTGATTATGCGGTTTATATCAGCTTTTTTGCCCCTATTAGTCTCTTCCCAGTCAAGGGGGTCAGAAGCTCCATAAAGTGAAATTTCATCATTTTGATGTTCAGCCATGAGGTCAAGAATTTTTTGAATGGCATCAAGGGAAAAGTGTGATCTCAACTTTGGTAGAGCCCACTCATTACAGCGCCTGCAAAAATTAGAACACCCAATGGTTAACTGAAATGTCATAGCAGTTCTATAGATCAATTTTTTTTGAGCCTGGTTTAAACCAAGTTTCTGTTCCCATGTCAGAAAATCAATATATGAGATATTGTTTTTGGATTGTTTGGTGGAAGAGAGAATGAACTTTTTTAAAACTCTGGTATTGTTTTTGAGTTTTAGAAAGTGATGATCTTGAATATCAGGAGCAACTTTTTCAATAATGCAATGAATCTGGTTTAATAATTTTTCTGAGTTTTCATCTAATTTTGTTATTTTTTTGATATGCTGGAGAATATTATAAACAAATTGTTCGACTTTTTGATAATTTTTTTCATACATGGCAAGTAGAAGTTCATTCTTTTTGTCTTCCAGAAAAGAATCACTCTTTAGTACAATATATCTGTCTTGATGTGTTATCATAATTTTCAAATGTCAAATATGGAGTGAGAGCTTGTCAGAACCTGCTATGCTATTCAATTACAGTTACCAGGAAGTACTTTAATCAAACAATTCAGAATGTGTACCAAGACGGACCGGTCTGAGTTCAAAATCTGAAATTGTATAAATAAGCAGCCAATCTGATTCAATATGGCATTCTCTGAAATCTATCCATTCGCCTTTTAACTTGTGATCTTTGAATTTTGATGGCAATGGTTCAGGAATTGATAATTGTTCAAGAATCTGTCTAAGTTTTTTTAAATCACGATTTTGTTTTGCAGCCTTTTTTAAATCTGGTTTAAATTTAGATGTAGGACGGACAGGCAGCATCAGATTTTTAAATCTTCAAATAGTGCTTTTATGCTGTGATATTTTTTACCCTTGCCTTTTCGAGCGTCTCTCATTGCCTGGACAGTATCTTTACTTGGAAGTCGTAAATCAAATGGAATACCATGGTGAGCAATAATCTGCCGGTAAAACATTTCATATGCAGTGGAAATAGAAATTCCAAGTTCTTTAAGAATAGCTTCAGCCTGATTTTTTATTTCAGGTGTAAGCCTGGCATGTGTCATTGCTGTTTTAGCCATTTTATTTTCTCCTGTTTAATATTGTATACCATAATGATAAATATTCCTGTTTTATTTGTCAACAACTTGTTTGTATTCTTCCTGTTCTCATACTCTGTTTTTCATGATTTTATGCTTTGTACTCATAAAAAGCTTTTATTTGAATGAAAGAAGATAAAAACTTCAGAGGTGAATAGCGTGCAATGATGGTATATAAGCTCAGAATCTTCTGCTAAATTTCAGTAATTACTGGCAGATCAATTGAACGCTCATCTCTGAATATTGTAACTCAACAATAATTATCCTAAGCAAAATTATTTTGAAACACAGAACTTAAATCCTCTGTCAAAATTAAATTTTGTTTACCACACAAGATATTGGGGTTGGGATTATCTTTTTTGTTCAACTTTATACAAACTTAAGTATAACAAAATATCATACTGATATTCATATTTGTTGAAGATATCGAGAAAAATAAAATTTACAAATATTCTGAATTAAGTATATTGTTCTTGATAAAAACTGCTGATTTGATAAATCTGCAACATGCTTTTACACAAATGGTATAAAAGCATGTTAACAGGTTTTATCCTTAGTTACGTTTGACCTTTAACCTGAAGGTCAGAAACCCGGTTAATAATTAATTTATTATCCATTGACCTCCTCTTTAACCTGTGTTGCAAGTTTGTACAAAATGGTTAACACAAGCAAACCTGTGGCATAAACCGCCAGAGTAATCATGGTTTCAGGAATTGTCGGGGCATACTCTGTTACATGGTGCAGAGGAGAGGGTACAAATCCTCCTGAGATCATACCAAGGCCCTTGTCAATCCATGTTCCGAAAACTATCATGGCGCAGATATAAGGCAATAACTTATAATTGCTTCTAAATTTCGGGATCACAAGTAGAATTGCCCCTGTTCCCATTAGTAAAAGACTTGTCCACATCCATGGCACAAGCGCAGTGTATCCATGATATCCAAACAATAGATACTGGATATGCGCCTTATGTCCTGGAATATTTGAATAGTAAACCACAAATACTTCACACAGGAAAAAGAACAGATTGGCAATAATGGCATAGCAGACAATTTTTGAGAGAGTCTGCATGGCTTCCCAGCCCGGATCAAATTTCGTGAATTTTTTAATAATATAGCACAAAATTATCAAAACTGCAGGACCTGCTGCAAATGCCGATGCCAGAAATCTTGGTGCCAGAATTGCTGTCAGCCAGAAACCACGACCAGGCATCCCACAATATAAATATGCTGTAACTGTATGAATACCAATGGCAAAGGGGATGGAAATCAAAACCAGAGGTTTTGTCCACCAGACAGGTTCCACCTGATTTCTCTCTGCTTCAAGAACTTTCCAGCCAACTATAATGTTTAAAAATAGATATCCATTAAGTACCAGCGCATCATAGAATAATACTGATTTTGGTGATGGATAAAGAAACATATTCAATAAACGTGTAGGTTGACCTAAATCCACAACAATGAAAAGCAGGCACATGATTAATGCTGCCACTGCGAGAAATTCACCAAGGATTGTAATCCTGTGAAATTTTTCATAATCATGGAGATAAAACGGGATAACAACCATTACACCTCCTGCAGCAACACCAACAAGATATGTAAAGTTTGCAATATAAAAGCCCCATGATACATCACGGCTCATGCCTGTGATCATAAGACCATTCCTGAACTGGTCAATATAAACAATTGCTCCTGCTCCTATCACAGCGAGCAGAAAGACTATCCATATCCAATAGTTTTTACTTCCTTTAATAGCTATTTCAAGCATATTTTAGCTCCCTTACATGATATAGTAAACAGAAGGCTCGGTACCAAGCGATTGTTTACGTCTGATTGTATAATGTTCACTTAAAAGTTCCCTGATTTCAGATTCAGGGTTTTCAAGATCTCCAACCACAATTGCACCGTGGGATGCTTCAACACAGTGGGGCTGTTTTCCAAGAGCAAGGCGTTCAGCACAAAAATTGCATTTTTCCACCACTCCTTTGGTTCTGGTGGGAAATTGCGGTACAGTATCTTCAATAAAGGGTCTAGGATCCCTGAAGTTAAAACTTCTTGCACCAAAGGGACATGCTGCCATACAGAACCGGCATCCAATACAGCGGTGATAGTCCATGATGACAATCCCGTCTTCTCTTTTAAATGTCGCCTGGGTAGGGCATGCTTTAGTACAAGGTGCATTTTTGCAGTGGTTACAGACTACAAGGAATGGAAGATCATGAAATCTTTCAGCAAGAAATTCATCTTCCTTGTCAGGAAAGGCATAATGAAAATGCTCTTCCCATATCCATTTAATCTCCTGTTTATGATTTACAGCCCTTGTCTTTGGATATTTTTTTGTATCAACTTCATGGTTGAAGTCAGGTACGTTATGTTCCTTGTGGCATGCTTCAACAATATTTTCAACAATTTCATGCGTAATCTTATTGGTATCAATCACCATGCCCCAGCGATGTGCTGAAAGAGCTTCTTTGTTTTTAGCTTTCTTTTTATGGGTTGAAACTTGAGCATCAGATGAAGCAAAGTTAATTGCACTGGAAGCACCCAACCCCATGGCAGCAATACCTGCTACTTTAAGAAAGCTCCTTTTACTTTTTTTCATCATTTAATCTCCTTGGGCTAAATCTTTGGGATTAGTGTGACATTCCCAGCAATAGGGGTCTACGGAAGTATAGGTATGACACTTGTCACAAAATTTTGTTTTATCTTCATGACAGCCAAGACAGGATTTCTCACCTGTTGAGAGGCTCATATTAAACATATTGCCGTTTGCAGCTTTGTACTGCCGGTCAGCATCCCTTACCACTGAATCTCTCCACTCATCAAGAAGAGACATGTGATTGGCTCTCATGTCATATTTGTCTAACACACACTTTTCAGCGTCTTTTGCTTTACCGAGAAGTTCAGGTTCAGGTGCTGCTTCAGTGGTTGTAATAAAATTGAACCAGAAAGGTGATAGTACTGCCAGGACAAAAATTAAAAGACCTGTGATGATTATACTTTTATTCATCTTCTTCTACCTCCTCTTCACAGCCTGGTAAAGGTTCAAACCTCAAGTCTTCCACCCTCTTTTTTTCACCGGGCAGGATTAATGCATTTCCTACAAGTTCGGTAATTCCGTAGACTTCAACTTCAGGAACCCAGTATTCACACATGGTGGGAAGCGCTGCCCTGTCAATGGCACATATTGTACCAAGGGTGTTAACACCAAATTTTTCATGGACATATTTTACTGCATTTGCCCTTGGAAGAGCTCCTGCCATTCGAAGTTCCATGTTTTCACCGGCATTTAAACCTGCTCCTGACCCACAACAGAAAGTTTGTTCTCTAATGGTGTTAGGCGGCATCTCGTAGAAGTGATCACAGACATTCTTAATTATATATCTTGGTTCATCCAGAATTCCCATGCCCCTTGAAGGATTGCATGAATCATGAAAAGTCATGATCCTGTTGGAATTTCTGGATTTATCAAGTTCAAGTTTTCCGTGTTTGATTAAATCAGCAGTGAACTCTGAGATATGAACCATTTTTGTGGATTTTGCATTCTCAAATTTGGTTCCTGTAATTGGGTTTACAGGCTCTTCCATAAAGTCGGCAGGGCCGTTCATGGTGTCCATGTATTGATGAATAACCCGCCACATATGACCGCATTCACCACCAAGAATCCATTTTACTCCCAGTCTTTTTGCCTCTGCATACATTTTTGCATTGAGTCGTTTCATGGTTTCATGGGATGTGAAAAATCCAAAGTTGCCGCCTTCTGAAGCATAGGTGCTCCATGTAACATCAAGGCCGTATTTATCTTTAAGATATTTGAACAGGATCATGTATCCTTCACATGTATAGGTTCCTGGATCTGCAAATACATCCCCTGAAGGTGTAATAAAAAGAATATCCGCACCTTTTTTCTGGAACTGGGGAGTACAGTCAACTCCTGTTACATCTTCAATATCTTCCACAAAAAATTCCAACATGTCTTTAAAGGCGTGGGGTTGGATTCCAAGATGGTTTCCTGTCTTAAAACAGTTGGAAACAGGGGTTGCAATCCAGTCAATATTAAGTCCGAGAAGGTTAAAGATTTCCCTTGCCATGATAGTGATTTCAGCAGTGTCAATTCCATAGGGGCAGAATACTGAACAGCGCCGGCATTCTGTACACTGGAAAAAATAGTACCACCACTCCTTGAGAACATCCATGGTCATGGGTCTGGCACCGGCCAATGCCTGGCCGCCAGGTATCTTTTTTAAGATTTTCCCAGCAGTTGAAAAGTCATTTCTATATACAGATCTTAAAAGCTCAGCTCTTAATACCGGCATATTTTTTGGATCACCTGTTCCAAGGAAAAAATGACATTTGTCAGCACATGCTCCGCAACGTACGCAGATATCCATGAATATTTTAAATGTCCGAAATTTTTCCAAACGCTCTTTTAATCCATTAAAAATAATTTCCTGCCAGTTGTCCGGGAGTTTCCAGTCATCTTCAAGAGGATTCCATGGCCTTGCATTGGGCAGGCCAAGTGTTTCCACACTTTCAGCCTTTGCCGCATAACAATACATTCCGGGTCTGATCTGGACAGAAGTGTTCATCCAGTTGCCGGATACAGAATCCGATTCTGCTCCCTTTTGGGGGGCAAAATCAATTTTATCTAGTAATTCATCGGGTTTTAGTTCGTCAGACATTTATTACTCCTTTTTATCCACTGGAAGACCAGCTTCAATCATTTTATCTCTGAAGTGATCTTCATACTCTGCATATGTATGAGTTTTCACATCATAGTTCCAGGGGTTAATATGTCTTTTTGCACGGGTATTGTTTGCCATATTTCTTGTGGGGCTTAGGAATACTCCACCCATATGCATTAGTTTGCTTAAGGGGAAATATACAAAAAGAATACTTACCAGAAAGATATGGCTGTAAAAAAGACCGCCAACACCTTCAGGAATTGTGGGGTTCAGTGTTGCAAGACCCATGGTAAGGGTTTTAATGCCTATAATATCAACCTTTGTAAAATATCTCATGGATATACCTGTTACAGCAATTCCTATGATGAGAAACAGAGGAAAATAATCAGCTGCCTGGGATATATAGTTGACCTTGGCATCAAATATTCTTCTTGCAAGCAAAAAGAGTGTTGCTGCAAGCAATACAACTCCGGATAAAAAGAGACCTGGCAGTCCCATCTGTACTATCCCATCAAAATATTCAAGCATTTTAAGGCAGGATGGTACAGGAGATGTAAAAAATCTGAAATGTCTTAAGATTACCACCAGAAAGGAGTAATGAAAGGCAAGGGCGCCTATCCACAGGAAAATTTCCCAGGAGTAGGACAATTTGTTTGAAGCATTTTTGTTAAAGGCTGCTTTTGTGTTCCGAAACAGAGATCTGAAAAGAAAAATTTCAAGAATCATACGAACAAACACACCTGTTGAAGTATCAGGGTTGTCAATGGAGTTTTGTTTTATCCAGGGCAGAGATTTTGCCTGTCCGCAGGTTGTTGGAATCCTGAACGGAACAGCAGAAGCTGCCCAGCCCATGACTTTGTAAACAAAGCCTGCAATAAAAAAAATCATAGCTGCATATGGAAAAACAATTCCAAAGAACCATTGAAGCCCTGCTCCCTCAACACCTATGTATGCTATTATAAATAGCAGAAAAACAGCTGTCAGGGGGATCAAGTACTTTTGATTCATGTTAAACCACCTCATTGTTTTATGCATGACAAAATTTTAAGTTTTGTCATGCAGGTTAAGATTTTTTAGAGCCGATAAGATCTTCTTCTGTCAACTCAGTTACTAAACCTGCCCTTTCAAAAGCCCTGTGAATCCTTCTTTTACTTTCAGTGGCTTTTAAAAGGAATATTTCTTCTCTGCATTTCATAAACTTGTCAAACGCCGCCAGCGCAATATTATCCACAAGCTTATCAAATTTTCTTATCAGGCTTGCATCAATAATCTTTTCACCAATCTCTTTTAAGGCAAAAACAAAACTGACAGCTTCTGATGCAGAAAATGATTGA
This sequence comes from Deltaproteobacteria bacterium, assembly GCA_027858995.1. Classification (GTDB taxonomy): domain Bacteria; phylum Desulfobacterota; class Desulfobacteria; order Desulfobacterales; family Desulfobacteraceae; genus Desulfobacula. The sequence continues at coordinate 28,303 of JAQIBP010000140.1, forward strand.
ACAGCTCGAATACGAATTATAGGGTCAAGCTCTTTTTCCAGTGTCTGCTGGGTATAATCTTTTAAAATAAGATTAAATACATTTTCAATGGATTCTCTTGTGACAGATCCAATAGGATTATCAAACCGGTTGGAATCCTTGCCAAGAATCTTTGCAGTCTGGGCAGGATATGTATCGATTGTAGCCTGAAACCACTTTTCCACAAACACTGTTTTATTTTTATTCAGTTCTTTTTTTAAATGCATTTTTCTATACTTATTATAAAAAATTTACTTGTTTTAAACCAATCTGTTAAATGGATATAAACCCCCTTAAATTGTATGTCAAGGGTTAATACACATAGAAGAACCAAGATAGGAATGTTGTGAACAGCTTGTGATGATTATGCATAAGATAAAATTTTTGTCTTGAATAAATTGAGCCTTTCGTTTAAAAAAACTTGAATATGATAAATCAAATTATTTGAATGTCTCATTTTATAATTATAAAAAGGGTTAATATGAAAAAATTTTTACTTTTTGTTTTAAGTCTGGTCTTGTTCTCCAATATTGCCATGGCAGAATCTTCAGGTTATGGGATATCTTTTGGCTATGGAGAAGCTGATACAGATATAGACATATATCGACTGGGCATTAAAAAAGATTTTACCTCCAAATGGTTTGAATCAAGGTTTGGATATTTTTCAGGATACTTTGAACTCTCTTATAATCGTTGGGAACACGATGATGACGATATTAACGCCGTGGCGTTATCCCCTGTGTTTACATACTGTTTTGGCAGTGAATCAAACACGGTAAGGCCCTATATTGAAGGTGGAATTGGAGTGGCTTATCTTGATGAATACCATATTGCAGACAGGAATCTGTCCACCAATTTTCAGTTTGAAGACAGGATTGGTATGGGTATGAGAATTGGGTTTATTGACCTGAATTTTAGATACATGCACTATTCAAATGCCTCCATAAAATCGCCGAATAACGGCATTGACATCTTGATGTTTACAACAGCAATCCAGTTTTAGTAAAAAGTATTAATATTTTTGACCCTATCAAACAGAAAAAAGAAATTCAAAACATTTATTTAAAATTGCCTGGGAATTTAGTGTATGGCGGAGAAAGAGAGATTCGAACTCTCGATGGACTATAACGCCCATACTCGCTTAGCAGGCGAGCCTTGCTATTTTTGGAATATCCCTAAATACTCCAACATCCTTTAAAATAAGGATTTATAAAATATCATCAAAAAACATGATTTGGTGTTAATTTAACACCAAAGTTAACACCTTGTTTGGGTCCTATAATTCAGCATTTTTTATGGCATCTGTGATTCAATATTAATAGCATCTTTGATATCTCAAATTTTTGGATACTATATACATGGGATAATTAAGTGCAACTAAGATTTTGAAGTTTTTTTTTAGCTTTTACAAAGATTATTTGGCCATTTTTCCATACAGGAATTTTTAAATCCAATCTTGCTGCTTTTTCAATTGCTTCTTTGGATGCACGGTGCATTGCATCTAAAGCCATGCTTGAATATGATTCTTTTTTCATATTTTTTCCTCTAAAATCGATGGCATGTCTCCTGAATTGTCAAAAACAACCCAGGCATCGACAAGATCCTTATAATATTTTTGAAAATTTTTCCATCCTCGATGGTACCTTCTTATAATAACATCTTCTGGAACATTATGTCCACCCTGGTTGACCCTGAGTTGAACTCGCTTAATCGCCATTTCTTCGTTTGGAAGCTTAAGAAAATATAAAATTATTTCATAACCAATTTGTTTCCATTCTTTTATGCGATCAATATAATTCAGCCCGCTTAATGTTGTTTCAAATGCAAAAGATTCTTTATTGGAAACGATTACATCCAATCTTCTTAAAAATATCTTACCGGCTTCCAAAGCAACGCTTTCTGGATTAAATGGGGCCAGACCTCGGGCAATCAAATCAGCATTTATGAAGTTCAGACACTCTGCTTCCACAGGAAGAAAGTTTCCAGCAAATGTGGTTTTCCCGGCTCCATTTGGTCCTGCAATAATATAGCATTTTATCTTATTTTGCACCAAATATTCTCATTCCAAAAATTTTTAAAAAAATAATTTTATTAATTTTAATTATATCTATAAAAAGAAAATAGAACAACAAATAACTTGTAAAGAAGCCAAAAAGGTTTTGACACCATTTTTGATCCCACTGAAACAAAAAAAGGAATTGAAAGCAGTTGCTTAAAATCCCCAAGTTGTTTGTCAGTGGCGGAGAAAGAGAGATTCGAACTCTCGATGGACTATAACGCCCATACTCGCTTAGCAGGCGAGCGCCTTCAGCCACTCGGCCATTTCTCCGCATTGTAATATTGGCGGAGGAGGTAGGATTCGAACCCACGAAGCTTTGACACTTAACGGTTTTCAAGACCGCCGCCTTCAGCCACTCGGCCACTCCTCCGAATTGAACTCGAATCTTATATCATTTTGTCTAAAACAGGTCAATACTTAACTTATCATCTTAAAAAAAATATCTTAATTTATTGACATAAAAACAGGTATTGAGCTATAATAAGAAGTTTTAGATTAATAATTTTACAGGAGATGGTAGATGAGACAGAAAATAAGGTTTGAGAAAAATGTTAAAAAAAACAGTTTAACTGTTTTTGAGTCAAGTGAGGTTGATCCAGGGGTTGTAATCAAGCTTCTTGAAGAAGAGTATAATCTTGACGAGATGGTGGAAGCCTCTAAAAAAAGTTATCAGGTTTTTACTCAAGCATTGAGGAAAAAAAGTTTTTTTCCCACTTCAGATTGTTGCGCAAAACTTTTTGCTAATTCCATGGAATTTTTTAAGAATAAAAAGGAGATAGAGCTTGTCATTGAATATGATGATATTGAAGCCTTTCCAGGAGAAGAAGAATTCCAGATAGATGATGATGTAGAGATAGATAAAATTCTGGAAGATGATGGAGATACCAAGGAAGATGAGATGAAGGAGATTGATTCTGACGAAGATACCCCTAAATTTACTCCTGAAGATACTTCTGAACACGAAAATTAGAGCTGATAATGAAAGATGCCATTAAAAAAATTGTGGTTGATGCTGCTGAACAGGCATTTGAGAATGGGATGCTGCCAAGTGATCAAATCCCGGATATTCAAATTGAAGAGACAAAATATCAAACCCATGGAGATTATTCCACAAATTTTGCAATGGTCAGTGCCTCCATTCAAAAAATGTCACCCCGCAAAATAGCTCAAAGCATTGTATTGGAAATTGAAGCCGGTAAAAAAGGTAAAAACAGAAGCCTTGTGGAAAAGGTTGAAATAGCAGGGCCTGGATTTATTAATTTTTTTCTCTCCAATAAAGCATGGCATCCTGTGGTTGACCATATCCTTGACCAGGATAAATTATATGGTTCTTCCAATATTGGGAAAAATGAAAAAGTGCAGGTGGAATTTGTAAGTGCCAATCCCACAGGCCCTCTGCATGTCGGTCACGGAAGGGGAGCTGCTGTTGGTGATTCTGTGGGTAATATCCTCTCCTTTGCAGGATTCAGTGTTCAAAAAGAGTATTATATTAATGATTCAGGACGTCAGATAAAAACTCTTGGAACCTCTGTATGGCTAAGGCTTTTGCAAAAGAGAGGAGAGCAGATTGATTTTCCCGAAGACTGCTATAAAGGCGATTATATAAAAGAATTTGCCAATGAGATACTTAAAAAACATGGCAATGAGCTTATTAAACAGGATGAGAAAGATGCCATAACAGTTTGTGCAAGACTTGCAGCAAAGAAAATTCTCCAGGGAATTAAAGATGATCTCTCAAATTTTGGCGTTACATTTGATCAATGGTTCAGCGAGCAGAGTCTGTATGATTCAAAAAGAGTTGAAAAAGCCATTGACATGTTTAAATCAAAAGATCTGATCTATGAAGAAGATGGTGCGCTGTGGTTTAGAACCATGGACTTTGGTGATGAAAAAAACAGGGTGGTTGTAAAAAGCAGTGGGCTGACAACCTATTTTGCTTCTGATATTGCCTATCACATGGAAAAATATGAGCGCGGCTTTGACAGGATCATTGATGTCTGGGGGGCAGATCATCACGGCTACATTAAAAGGATTGACGCTTCTGTTATTGCTTCAGGTAAAAAAAGTGAACAATTTGAAGTCATACTTGTCCAGCTGGTTAACCTTCTCAGAGGTGGCAAGCCCTTTCAGATGTCAACAAGAGCAGGCCGGTTTGTCACACTGAAAGAAATTGTTGATGAAGTGGGCAAAGATGCTGCAAGGTTTATGTTTTTAAGTCGCAGTTATGATTCAGGACTTGATTTTGATCTTGAACTTGCCAAACAGAAAAATTCTGAAAATCCTGTATATTATGTCCAGTATGTCCATGCAAGAATTACAGGTATTCTTCTAAAGGCAAAGCAGGAAAAGATTATCCATGATATTGATTTTAACAGGGGAGAGAATCTAAATCTTTTAAATGAACCGGCAGAAATCAAGCTTATAAAGATATTAAATGCATTTAGGGAAAATGTGGAAAAGAGTGCTGTTACCCTGCATCCCCATATTATTTTTACATACCTTATGAACCTTGCTTCGGCATTCCATGGCTATTATAACAGACACAAGGTCATTGGTGACGATATAAAAATAGTTAAAGCTCGATTAAGCCTTGTCCTTGCAGTAAAAAAAGTTATCAGAAATGGATTGACACTTCTCGGGGTTTCAGCACCCGAAAGAATGTAACAAAGGACCTCCATGTAATATTTTAAAGGTCTTTTAAAATATTCTCTATATATATTTATTGCTGCATGGATGTTTTTTCTGGGTATCATAGTTGGGCGGGGAAATTCACCTGTAAAATTTGATACTCAGAAATTTCAAAAAAGACTTGAAACTATAGCGCACGATTTTGGAGCCCAAAAAAAAATTCCTGATAAAATAGATTTAAAATTTTATGATGTCCTTGACAGACCAGAGCTTGAGGAGGATGCTTCCAACAATAAAAGCAAGGCAAAAGGAAAGATTGTAGAGATTCTTCCTAAAAAAGAGGTTGTTACAAATTCAATCCTTATGAAAACAAGCAAAAAAAAAGAGACCTTTAAAAAAGGGGAGATCAAGATACAGGGAAAAAACAGACCAGAAGTTAAGAAAAGTTTTGAAAAGAGAGATAAAAAGAAGATTATACCCCAAAAGATTCCACAAGGTAACTACACTGTCCAGATTGCTGCTTATAAAGATTTTAAAGATGCTGTTACCGAGATGGCAATTTTAGAAAAAAAGGGAATTTCTTCATACAGGATTAAAGGGTCCAAAAACGGTGTAACCTGGTATAGAGTCCGATCAGGTTCTTTTGCAGATTTTGATAAAGCAACTGAATTTAAGAAAAAATTGGAAAAAATAAAAATTAATTCAATAATTATAAAAAGAGATGATAATGAAGATATCAAAGAATGAAGTAGAAAACATAGCTCATCTTGCCAGATTAAAGCTAGATGACCTGCAAAAAGAAAAAATGGCAGAGCAGCTGAGCCATATACTTCAATATGTTGATAAACTCAAAGATATCAATGTTGAGAGTGTTAAACCCTCTTCAGGTGCTGCTTTTATGAATAATGTACTGCGGGACGATCAATTGCAGGAATCGCCCGGACCCGGTGTAACCCTTGCCAATGCACCTGAGAGAGATGAAGATTTTTATATAGTTCCCAAGACTATAAAGTAAAGGATAATATTCATGGAATTGCATGAACTTAATATATCAAGTGTGAGACAACTGCTTTTAAAGAGAGAAATTACATCTTTCGACCTGACTCAAGTTCTGCTTCAGCGTATTGAAAAATTTGATGGAAAAATAGGTGCCTTTATCACAATTGATAAGGAAAGAGCGCTTGAACAGGCAAAAAAAGCAGATGAGGATATTGCCAATAACAATATATCAGTCCTGACAGGGATACCCATTGCCTTGAAAGATCTTTTGTGCACAAAGGGCATTAAAACAACATGCGGATCAAAAATTCTTGATAATTTTATACCCCAGTATGATGGAACTGTTGTCTCAAAATTAAAAAAAAATGGTGCTGTTATTATTGGCAAGACCAATCTTGATGAGTTTGCCATGGGATCTTCAACAGAGAATTCTTCCTATCAAATTACCAGAAATCCATGGAACAAAGATCATGTGCCCGGCGGTTCAAGCGGCGGCTCTGCTGCTGCCGTTACAGCAGGATTCTGCTGTGCAGCACTTGGCTCTGATACAGGAGGTTCCATCAGGCAACCTGCTTCCCACTGTTCGGTTGTAGGTCTTAAACCAACCTATGGAAGGGTGTCGCGGTTTGGCCTGGTTTCCTATGGATCATCCCTTGACCAAATAGGGCCTATTACAAAAGATGTCAAAGATGCAGCATTGTTGATGAATGTTATAAGCGGCAATGACAAAATGGATTCAACCAGTGCAAAAATTGATGTTCCGGATTTTTCCAGGGCCTTTGATCAATTTGAAAAGAATTCATTAAAAGGGATGACTGCTGGAATTCCAAAGGAGTATCTATCTGTGGAAGGGATAGATCCTGATGTTGAAAAAGTTTTCAATGAAGCAAAAAAGAGTCTTGAAAGCCTTGGTGTTACCATCAGGGAAATTTCCCTGCCCCATACCGATTACGTTGTGGCAGCCTATTATATCATTGCCCCGTGTGAAGCAAGTTCCAACCTTGCAAGGTTTGACGGTGTAAAATACGGGTTCAGGGACAGATCCACTGATGATCTTATTGAAATGTATAAAAAAACCAAGTCTAAAGGGTTTGGTCCTGAGGTCCAGAGAAGAATTATGATAGGAACTTTTGCCCTCTCTGCAGGATATTATGATGCCTATTATGGAAGAGCATCTCAGGTCCGTACACTGATTATGGAAGATTTTTCCAGAGCCTTTGAAACCTGTGATTTTATCCTCTCTCCTGTGGCTCCCACTCCTGCATTTAAAATCGGTGAAAATATTGATGACCCTCTGACCATGTATTTAACAGATATTTTCACCCTCTCTGCCAATATGGCCGGGATTCCAGGGATCTCAGTTCCTGCAGGGTATTCTGCCAAAGGACTTCCCATTGGCATCCAGATGATGGCAAAAAGATTTGATGAGATGACACTTTTACGGGCAGGGTACGGGTTTGAACAGACAATTAAGTTAGGGGTGAGGTGTGAGTTATGAGTTCTCAGTTCTCAGTCAATTGAATACTGATAACTGACAACTTTTATATAAAATAAGGAGGCCTAAAATGCCAACAGTAACACCAAAAGGAGAAAATCTGAAAAAAGCAATCAAATTCATATCAGAAAAGAGGCAGGAAAATCCTGATATCAACCTTAATAAACTTGTGGATGATGCAGGTCTTCAATTTGATTTAAGCCCCAAAGAGTGTGAATTTCTGCTAAGGTTTGTAAAAGATGACAACAGTCAAAATACTGCCTGAAATTCTCTCCAACCAGATTGCAGCAGGAGAAGTGGTGCAGCGCCCCTCTTCTGTTGTAAAAGAGCTTGTTGAAAATTCCATTGATGCAGGTTCCAAAAGTATTACCATTGAAATTGTAAAAGGCGGCAAATCATTAATACGGGTTTCTGATGACGGCTGCGGGCTTGCAAGGGATGATGCCCTGCTTTCCATTGAAAGATACGCCACAAGCAAAATATTTAAAAAAGAGGATCTCTTTTCCATCTCCACCATGGGTTTTCGCGGTGAAGCCCTGCCTTCCATTGCATCAATATCCAAATTCTGCCTTGTAACAAGGAGAAAAGATTCTGATATTGGAACCCGAATAGAGATAGTTGGCGGCAAAATAAGAGATGTCTCTGATGCAGGGGCTCCGGTCGGAACAATGGTGGAAGTTAAAAATCTTTTTTTTAACACCCCTGCAAGAAAGAAATTTTTAAAAACAGATAACACAGAAACAAGCCATGTTATCGATGCCATATCAGGAATGGCACTGGGAAATCCAGGTGTTCAAATCAGACTCTTTTTAAACAACAGACTGCATAAAAGTTTTTCATCATCTGATGATCTTTTTGCAAGATCTGTGAATGTTCTTGGAAAAGATACTGCAGATAAGCTTTACAAACTGGATTTCATGAGTTCGGCACTGCATATCCACGGGCTTTGCTCCAACCCCTCTGTTACAAGAAGCACCTCATCAAAAATCTTTTTGTTTGTAAACAACCGCCTTGTATATGACCGGGGTCTTATTTCAGCAATTTTCAGGGGATATCGACAAAGGATTATGAAGGGCAGATTCCCCCTTGGTGTCTTTTTTATTGATATTGACTTTGACCAGGTTGATGTCAATGTCCACCCATCCAAAAGAGAAATTAAATTTTTCAGTGCCCAAAAAGTGTATGAATCTGTGTCTCAAACCATTGAGAACAGACTATCCAGAGAACAGCAAAATGTTACAGCATACTCAAATATAAAAACCATCCCTGAAGAGAAATTTGAATATATTGACAATGCCTTGAAATTTGACCCGTCTGCAACTGATCATACTGAATTTGACCAAAGAGGTTTAGTTAGAACTGAATTGGAACAGACAAGCAGGGTTGAACAGCCGGTAACTGACTGGCAGTCAACTTTTGAACCTGATGTTTCAAGCTCAGCTTTGCAAACCCATATCTCCGCGCCTCACCCTCCATCACCCCTCACAACAAACCCCTTACAACTAAAAGCTCACAATTCAAATCTCACAACTCAAATCTCAAATCTAACAATCATCGGTCAGGCAATGGGAACTTACATCATCGCAGAATCACAAAACACCTTAATGTTCATTGACCAGCATGCAGCCCATGAACGCATAGTTTATGAAAAACTTAAAAAAAGGTATAAAACCCTTAATGTTCAAAGTCAAAATCTTCTTGCCCCTGAAACTCTGGAATTAAATTTTAAAGAGACAGATCTTCTGCTGGAAATCCTTGATGATTTAAACGCTCTCGGGATGATGATAGAGCCATTCGGGGATACAACTTTTGTTATAAAAGCTGTACCATCCATTATTGATGAAAAAGAGGTCAAGCCCATAATTCTTGATATTATTGAAACCGCTTTAAATAAAAAAGATAAATTTTCCAAGGAAGCCTGGCTTGATAAATGCCTGATTTCAATGGCATGCCATGGAGCAGTAAGAGCAAACTCTTCTTTGAATCAAAAGGAGATAACCCAACTGCTCATTGATCTTGAAAAATGTGAAAATTCAAGGCACTGCCCCCATGGCCGCCCCATTATTGCTGCCTGGACAAAAAATCAGATGGAAAAACTGTTTAAAAGAGTGTTATAAAAGATTGGTTAGTGTTTTTTTTCTTGATTCCATAATTATTTTACAATCATATTTTAAAAATTTGGAAGCATCAGATTTTAAAACAATCTTGCGGTAAAAGGATTGTGTATGTATTATCTGCCAAAAAATAAATTTTATTGACAATATATTGTTAGTAATATACTATTCAACCTATATATTAATAATATTTTATCAATAAAATGAATATTTTTTTTAAAACACCTCAGGAAATGTCACTGCAGCTTGCCGGGAAATTAAAGGCTTTGCGTCTTTCAAAAAAATGGAAGCAGTCTACCCTTGCTAAACGATCCGGAGTTACACAGGCCTCGCTGAGAAGGTTTGAGCAGACAGGGAAAATATCCATGGAAAATTTTTTAAAATTGATACATGCACTTGGCCGTCTTGACGAAATGGAATCTCTTATGGAACGGCCGGCAGTTAAGTCTCTGAATGATCTCAGGGCTATGGAAGGCCATACTGCAAAGAGAGGTTCCATTTGAAAGAGTTGAATGTATTTTTTATTTCTTCTCCAAAAGAGAAGCAGCTTGTTGGTCAACTTGCACAAGTTGAGGATAGAATTTTTTTCGAGTATGCTCCGGATTTTATTGAAAAGTCCCTTTTTTTATCTCCATACAAACTACCACTGGAATCAGGGGTGCATGAGCATAAAGATAAAAATTTTGGACCGATATTTGGATTGTTTGATGATTCATTGCCCGATGGATGGGGTCTACTTCTGATGGACCGGTTTTTAAGAAAACAGGGAGTTAATGTTGATCGGGTTTCCGTACTGGATCGTCTTGCATTCTTAGGAATAGCTGCAATGGGAGCTCTAACATATGAACCGGCTGTAAAACATAACAAATTTGATAAGCATGTTAAGCTGCAATCACTGGCTGATCAGTCCCGCCAGATTATGGAAGGCAAAACAACTGATATTTTACCTGAACTCATGAGAACCGGTGGCAGCCCCGGAGGAGCCAGGCCAAAAGTATTGATAGGAATCAATAAAAAAACAGATCAAATAATTTCAGGAGAAGAGGATCTTCCGGAATCGTTTGAGCACTGGATAGTCAAATTTAATTCAAAGAAAGATTTGCCTGACTCAGGTGCTGTAGAGTATGCTTACTCTTTAATGGCAGAAAAAGCCGGTATTCTAATGCCTGAAACACGCTTATTTAAACTAAACTCCGGGGATAGATTTTTTGGTATCAAAAGATTTGATAGAAAAAAAAATCAAAGATTTCATATTCATACATTTGGGAATTTGATCCATTCAAATTTTAGAATTCCTGAATGTGATTATGAAACCTTTTTAAAAGTTACAATGGATCTTACTAAAAATTATCAAGACCTTGAACAGGGATTTCACCAAATGATTTTCAATATTCTGGCAAACAACAGGGACGATCATGTAAAAAATTTTGCTTTTATGATCACTGAAAAAGGGGAGTGGGCTATGACACCTGCATACGACATAACGTTTTCCCGTGGGCCTGGTGGAGAGCACTCTATGTCAGTTGCCGGAGAGGGGCGTTCTCCTGGGAAACAGGCGATCTCACGTCTTGGACAGTCAATAGGATTTCCTCAAAAAAATATCAACAATATAATTGATCAAACCATTGCTTCTTTAGAACAATGGAGTGAGTTTGCAGGTCAGGCCGGAATCAATGAGCAGACAAAAGAGTGTATTCAAAAAAAAATTGAAAGAAACATAGCTGTGTTAAAGGATTAAAACATCAGATGAAAAAACTGTTTAAAAGAGTGTTATGAAATAATGAACTTGATAGAACTAACAAGATCTAATTTTTCAAAAGGCTTGTCTGATTATCCATTATAATATATAACCTTGAGACAAAAAATTAATAATTAGAAATTGTATTTAAGGAGTAGGATTTTGAAATATAATAAAATGATTAAAAACAGCAGAGTGTTTATATTTGCAGTTCTGATTTTAACTCTGTTTTCAGCAGGATCCGGCATGTGTGCGGAACCTAAAAAAGTGGCAGTTGTTCCTTTTACAATGAATTCCGCCCAGGACCTGGGCTTTTTGCAGAATGGTCTGTTTGATATGCTCTCCACAAGATTGTCAGATCCTGGAAAAGTTGTGGTTCTCGATCGTGAGACCATTGACAATGCAATACAAAAAGCCAAGACTTCCGGTAAAATTAAAGGGAAATTTAATGAAAGCAAGGCCAGGATCCTTGGAGAGTCCATGGGGATTGACTATGTTCTGTTTGGAAGTCTGAATAATTTCGGTGACAGTGTCAGTCTTGATACAAGCATGGTGGATATAAGCAGGACAAAACCCACCATAACCTTTTTTAAACAGAGCAATAACATGGGAGATGTGATTCCCATGATTAATACTTTTGCCGGTGATATTAACCTGAAAGTTTTTAACCGAAATATTGCCAATGAATTGTATGCCAGGCCTCAACCTCAGGGGCCGCAGGCACCAGGCGCTCTTCAGGATGCAGGACAGGGAACTAGAGGGTATGGCGGTGGTTTTGTAAACCTTCAGCAGTCCGGGCAGAAAGGATTTCAAACACATTTGAAGTTCAAGGGACAGATCAATGCCATTGCAGCCGGCGACTTGAATAAAGATGGAACTGTCCAGATTGTGACAGCCACAGATTATCAGATTTATATCCATAAACTTAAAGGCAATAAACTCGTAGTTGACAAAAAGCTTGATTTTGGCTCCACAAACAGGATTATTGCCCTTGATATTGCAGATATCAATAATAATGGGTTCCCTGAAATATTTGTCACCAGCCTGAATATCCACAGGCAGGGAGTAAACTCCTTTGTACTGGAATATAATGGCAGCAGTTATAAAACCCTGACAGATGATGAGTCATACTATTTCAGGGTTGTGGATGGAGAAAACAAAAGTAAAATTCTTCTGGGTCAGAAATCAACTGTTAATCCCTTTAAAGGTGATATATTTACCATGCTGCCTTCAGGGAATCACTATGAAAAAGATAGAAAGCTTATAATGCCCAGAAGCGCTTCAGTCCTCTCCCTTGCAATGGGGCCGGTAACCTCAAAAGATGCAAAAGAGTCTGTACTGATCAATGAGCACGGCCATCTTAATGTATTAAATGACGCAGGCAGCATTGAGTGGGAGGGAAACAGTAAATTCGGCGGTACCGGCCACTATGTTCTTCTCCCGCGAAATGATACAGATGCCTCTTTCCAGGAACGTATCTATTTTAATCCCAGGATTCAATTTTATGATATAGGAGATGACAGCAAACTTGAAGTTTTTGCCGTGAAAAATGAAGAAGTTGGCGGAGGTACTCTGGGAAAATATAAAAGGTTTACAAAGGGAAGCCTTGAAATCCTCTCCTGGGATGGCATTGCCCTTGCTCCAGTCTTTAAAACACGCTCTGTCCAGGGTTGGATCAGTGATTTTGTAATTGCAGATATTGATGGGGATTCCATTGATGAACTGATTGTCTCTGTGGTGGGCAGATCAAAACTGCTTATTAATGTTGCAGATCAGACCTCCAATATTATCTCCTATAAACTGGAGTAGGAGAAAAAAAGATATAAAAACTATTGACAAAAGGGTTTAAACCCAATAAATAGTGAAATGTTATGAATTGAGGCATTTAAAAGGAGTGCCTTGATTCAGTTAATTCAGGTGTAATATTTTAAAAGGAGAAAAAGATGAAAAAATTAATTATTATGGCTGCTTCCCTTGCATTGGTTGCAGGTTTTGCAATGACTGCAGCAGCAGCTGACTGGAATTTTTATGGTTCCTCCCGTGTAAGTACTTTCTGGACGAACGTTGAGGGAATTGGTACTAACACAGCAGATGTAGATCAATTTAACCAGGGTCTTCAGGGTAATGCCCGTATTGGTGCAAATGTTAAAGTAAGTGATGAACTCACCGGCCGTTTTGAATATGGTTCAGGCGTTAACTTACGTCTTCTCTATGGTACATGGAATTTTGGTTCAGGTGCATTTACTGTTGGTCAGACTTACTCACCTCTGAATATGTTCACATCTGGCCAGGTGTTTGGTTCTGATACTGGTCTGCTGAACGTTGGTGGTGTTTACAGTGGTCGTGAACCAGTTCTGCAGTTGGCATTTGGTGGTTTCAAGGTTGCTTTAGTGGAACTTGATAATGCTGATGCTCTTCCTGGTAAAGTAGCTAATGAAAATTCTATACCAGCTATTGAAGCAAGTTACAGATATTCCCAGGATAACTGGAATGTAAAAGTTGCTGGTGGTTATCAGACTTATGAAGCACAAGATGCTTTCGGTTTTGGAATTGATGTAGACTCTTATGTAGTTGCCCTTAGTGGTGGTGTAAACTTTGGTGCTTTTTATGTAAAAGGTAATGTTTATACTGGTGAGAATGGTGGCAACCTGATTGCCCTTAATACTACTACTGCTGGTGCTTGGTCTGGAAGCGGTTTAGCTGGCCTTAATGCAGCTGGAACTGATACTGATGATAATGATATCTTTGGCTATGTCCTTGTTGTAGGTGGTAAAATCAATGATATGTTCAGTGTTGAAGCAGGTTACGGTTCTGCTGAACAAGAACTTAATTCATCGACTACTGGAGAAGATGAAGTATCCGCTTATTACTTAAACAGCACAATCACTCTTGCCCCTGGTGTATTTGTTGTTCCTGAAATCGGTATGATTGATGCCGAAGAAGACGGCCAGACTGAATTAACTTATTTTGGTGCAAAATGGCAGATCAACTTCTAAGTTGATTTGATTTAATTGTAGAAAAAAAGTATAAAATCACCTGAATTTTTAAGTCCCGGTATGGATGGTCCATACCGGGACTTTTTATATTTAGGGACACTTTACTTAATTACTGTCATCTGTTTTAAACAGCATCCATATCCCATATGCAAAATAAAAATCATTTTCAACCTCTATTTGGGAATAAGCAATGGACAGATACTAGAACTCCATAATAAGTTATCCCCAGAAGTTAAGACAGAAATTTTTATCAAAATTCTTGACATTACAGTAATGCTGTAATACAGTTGGCATGTAGTATAAATTAAAAAAGGTGAATATATGGAACTTGCAATTAATACAAGCAAACTTACTTCCAAAAGCCAGGCCACTATACCTGGAAAAATAAGAAAGATATTAGGGGTACGCCCTGGTGATTCCGTAGCGTTTGAAGTTGATGAAAACAAAAAGGTTATGATCCGGAAAGCGTCACTAATAGATTTTGAATTTGCAAAAGCACTTGAAGGTACACTTTCAGAGTGGTCGTCAAAAAATGATGAAGAGGCATATTGTGACTTATAAAATTTTTGATGTTGTAGTTGTTCCTTTTCCTTTTACTGATCACAATACCGATAAAAAACGACCGGCATTAGTCTTATCTGATCACGATATATTTAATGAGCCAACTCAAAATTGCGTTCTAACCATGATAACCAGCGATAGAAATCCAGATTGGCCTCTTGATGTAAAAATCGGCAGCCTGCAAAAAGCCGGGCTTTCAGCACCATCCAAGGTTCGCATGAAAATATTTACTTTAGATAGTCGTCTTATTATAAAAAAAATAGGTGGGCTGTCTAACAAAGATCAGAAGATTTTGAAAGAAAATCTTAAGAAATTAATGTGTTTGGAGACATAGCATTGCACCTCTTATATTCAGAGAACATCTTTACATAATAATTTAAATAAAAATCTTAAAGGTAAATAGATTTGGACAGATACTATAAAGAGCGTTTCCATGCTCAAAAAAATCTGATGCACAAAATAGCTGATTTAATGGAAGCAAACAAAATCATTGAAACGGTAAGAGAAGAACTTCGCCGTATCATTCCCAATGCCATGGAGGTGTGTATTCTCCTGCTTGATCCTGATGCAGATAAATACACCAGCCCTCTGCAGTGTGCCCTCTATGACAATCCTGTCAACTGTCAATCATGTAAGCGGGACCGCCCGGCAGTACAAAAAGCCATTTTACAAAAAAAAGCGGTAATCGTCTCCCAGAGTGAACCAGTACTTCGCATGGACAACTCCCTTGTAGCAGTCGGATCAGAATATGCCATGCCGGTTTTTGTCCATGATAAGGTCCTCGGGGTTATAAGTGTGGTGATACAGCCCTTAACCAACTATACCCGCAGGGATTTTTTTTTGATACGTGATTTTGCAGATATGCTGGGCAATATTATATTAAACTCCAAACGCCAGTGGGAAATCACACAGGAAAAGATTCATATCAGTAAAAAACTTTCAGATCTCAGCCCTTTTGTACCGGGAACGGTGCGGCAGATGATTGATTCTAATTCTGACCTGCTGAGTAAAAAGAAAGTCAGAAGGGATGTGACCATCCTGTTTTTAGACCTGGAAGGATATACAAGTTTGAGTTCCAGCCACCCGGAAGTCGAAGTGAATGCCATTATTGAAAAGATATTTTCAAGTTTTGTCGACCCCATCCACAGATCCCACGGTGATATAAATGAGACAGCAGGAGACGGGCTTATGATCATATTCAAGGATCATGATGCAAAGACCAATGCTATCAACGCTGTAAAGGCTGCCTTTGAAATTATCGACCGCAATAGAGCTGTTAATCAATCCTTTGACCCAGGTGTTGACCCTGTTGAGGTTAACATAGGGATTAATTCAGGTTCTGCTCTTGTGGGAATGACCCGGTTTAAGGGACTACTTGATACACGAATGACCTTTACCGCCACTGGAACGGTAACCAATATTGCAGCACGTTTATCAGACCATGCCAAATCCGGAGATATCCTTATCGGCTCAGAGACAAAAAGAATGGTGGACGGAATATGGCCGGTGTATGATCTGGGCCCGGTCAGTTTAAAAGGGATTAAAGATCAGGTGGTGGTTTTTTCTTTGTTGAGACACCCTGAGTAATGCTCACCTCTCATAACTCAAATCTCAAAAAAGGTGTTTCCATATTTTCCACCCATAAGACTCCTCTGAATTTTCCAAATGGCGTTTTTTTATCAAATATTCCGGATTTTGGCGTTTTAACTTATTGATATATTCCTGTTTTTCCATCTCCATTCTTTTCCAGCTGACTGTAACACGGTCAAAGATTTTTTTATTGATTGTAGCTGCGATACGGTCTGTTTTTTTAATCAGGTCATCAATTTTTTTTGAGTTTTCAAAAAATGTCATATATTTCATGTTTTCAATATCATAGACCTTGGTATCAATACTAAAGGAACCGGACAATTCAGTAACAATGCAGGAGAGGGCAAAGTCGCTGTGGGTCTGTTGTGCAATTTCCTGGATAAGTTTGGCTTTGGAAATGTGATTAATTTCTTTAATCTGGTTTTTTATCCGGTCCCCTGAAATCACCTCTACCTTTTTGTTCCAGGAGAGACGGGAATCAAACATTTGAACTATCCCTTTTTTGATATAATCCAATTCCTGGGTTGAATTGACATGAACAGGGAGAACAGCAATGGTCTTGACTGTTTTATCAATTGCAAAAGCCTGTTCTGCTCCCAGAAAGGCTGTAAGTAAAATAAGCATTGCAAGTGTTATGCAATAAATTTGAACAGTTTTTTTCAAGGTTAATCTCTCCTTAGAGTTTGGAGTTTAATAATTTTGTTACAATCCCGGGATCAGCCTTGCCCCGGGTTTTTTTCATGATCTGTCCCATGAAAAAACTGAAAAGTTTGGTTTTGCCGTTCCTGTATGCTGTTACCTCATCAGGGTTTTTTTTGATGATTTTATCAACCATTGCTTCAAGTTCTGATTGATCAGACAGCTGTTCAAGCCCTCTCGCCTTGACTATGGTTTCTGGACTTTTTAAGCTTGAAACCATCTCTTCAAACACTGTTTTGGCAGCATTGGTATTGATTGTTCCAGATTCAATAAGAGATAAAAGCCTTGAAAATGATTCAGCCAAGACAGGTGACTGACTTATGCTTATTCCTTTTGCATTGAGCATGCCAAGCAGAGTTGTCATGATCCAGTTGGCAGCCTGTTTTTTATCCTTCAAAGGTGCTGCTGTTTTTTCAAAAAAGTCGGCAAGTTCAATGGATGAGGTTAAGACCCAGGCGTCATCACGGCTTAGTTTATACTCTTTCATGAATCTTGAAACCTTCTCATGGGGCAGTTCAGGCATTGTTTTATTAACTGAGCTTATCCACTCATCATCTACAATGAGCGGCACAAGATCAGGATCGGGAAAATATCTGTAATCATGTGCCTCCTCTTTGCCTCGCATGGATATTGTCCTGTTTTTTACAGGATCCCACAACCTTGTCTCCTGGATGACTTTATTACCTTCTTCAAGTACATAGGTCTGCCGTTCAATCTCATAACTGATAGCTTTTTCAACATTTTTAAAGGAGTTAAGGTTTTTAAGTTCAGCTCTTGTACCAAACTCTTTTTGTCCGGCAGGCCTTAATGAGATATTGGCATCGCATCTGAAACTGCCCTGTTCCATATTGCCGTCACACACATCAATATACTTTAATATGGCATGGAGTTTTCTTAAATATGCACCTGCCTGAAGGGCAGTTCTGATGTCAGGTTCACTTACAATCTCTATTAAAGGCACCCCGGTCCTGTTTAAATCCACCATGCTTCTCTGCCTTGCCGGATCATGGATAAGCTTTCCTGCATCCTCTTCCATGTGTATACGCGTAATACCTATTTTTATTGAATTTCCCTTTTTATCTTCAATATCAAGCCAGCCGTATTCTGCTATTGGAAGAGCATATTGAGATATCTGATAGCCCTTTGGAAGATCTGGATAAAAATAGTTTTTTCTATCAAAACGGCTCTCCTTGTTTATTGTGCAGTTTGTGGCAAGAGCAGCTTTAATGGCAAAAGAGACAGCCTTCTTGTTTAAAACAGGAAGCATACCGGGCATGCCAGTACACACAGGGCAGGTATTGGCATTGGGTGGTTTTCCAAACTCGGTGGAGCAAGAGCAGAAAATTTTGGTTTTGGTCTTCAGTTGTGCATGGACTTCAAGCCCGATAACAGGTTCAAATTTCATATATTTGTCTTTTATATTTTAGTTTAACAATAACCTGTTTTTATACCCTTGATATGTATATTAATCAATATTTTTTTTATTGTGTTCCTGACTATTTACCATAAGGTTTTCTGCTTCTACATTATTGGGCAATACAAAAATTTTTATATGTAAAACCAACAACTTGATGAACATATTTTTAAGAAATTTCAAAATAGTACCATAT
>JAQIBP010000099.1 GCA_027858995.1 Deltaproteobacteria bacterium
ATATCTTAGAAAATTATATAAATTTTAGTGGCTACAACTATTTTAAGAAATTATACTATAACTATTTGATATTATAAATTATAATATCAAAATAGAGGCATTTTTGTCTGGAACATCCGCTTTAAGGCTGGTTTCAATGCCGCAGATATTGTCGGCAACTGCCCATCCTGCCCTGTTGGCTCTTAAGGCAAGTGGAATCCAACATTTTTTATCACTTACTATATGATAGGCATCAGCACAGTCTCCTGCTGAATAGATATTTTTATCCGAGGTTTTCAACTGCCTGTTTACTGATATGGAATCAGAAATCCCCAAATCAAGACCAGCATCTTCTGCAATTTCACTGCACGGTTTTACTCCCACTGCAACAAGAACAATATCTGCTTTTAAATTTAATCTTGTACATACAACATTAACACCTCCATCCAAAGGTTCAATTTTCTCAATATTTTGTCCTGAGTAAATTTCAATGCCTTCATCTGTTAATTCTTCATAAACTACATCTGCAAGTTTTGGAGCAAGCCAGGGCAGAAAAACAGGACCAGGTTTTACCATGGATGTCTTTATCCCTCTTTTTTTAAATGCTTCACACATTTCAAGGGCAATATAGCCCATTCCTATAATTACAGCTTTTTTAATACTGTTTTCTTTAATATAGGATTTAATATATTTTCCATGTTCAAGACTTTTCAGGGTCATAACCTGGGGTAAATCCACACCAGGCAGATCAGGTATTACAGGAGTGGCACCAGTAGCAATAAACAGTTTATCATAATTAAAATTAAAAGTTTCCCCTTTAACTGTTATTCCGGAAATTGCTTTTGCTGTTCGGTCTATGGCAGTAACTTTATGCCCGGTTAAAAGATTAATTTTATTTTTTTCAATAAATACATCAGCTTTTCTTACAACCAGCTTTTCCATATCCCTTTCAGGATCAGCAATATTATAAGGCATGCCGCAGGCACTATATGAGACATCATAGGTTTGTTCCAATACAGTAATATCAAGGTCTGGATTTTTTCTTTTTGCCCTGCTTGCAGCACTCATACCTGCTGCATCACCGCCAATAATAACAAATTTCATGCAAGCTCCTTATAAATTCATAGAATTATAGTTGGAATTAATTTCCATTTTGAATATACAAAGTTAAAAAAAGTTAAGGTTGTCTTTGCCCCTTACCCTGGCCACTTCTCTGACCTTGTCCCTGGCATTGTCCCATACCACGACCTTGTCCCTGACCTCTGCCTGTACCGCCCATACATCTTCCTTGGCCCTGGGGTTGAGTATTGGTCTGTTTTACTGTGTCAGCAGGATTTGTCTTTTTATTTTTAATATATTTCTCCACAACTTCTTTAACAACACCTGACTGACCAGTGATAAGATTAATACCACTTTCAGAAAAAACATTCTCAGCATTAGGGCCGCAATTACCGGTCAATACAACTTCTACACCCTTAGAATCCAGAAAAGTTGCACATTTAATGCCTGCACCACCAGTCAAGGATTTATTTTCATTTTCAAATATATCAAAACTCATATCATCTGTTTGAATAATTATAAAGAAATCACATCTGCCAAATCTTTGATCTACCTGGGCATTCAAATCCTGCCCAGTTGAACTAATACCTATTTTCATTTTTTTCTCCTATCAGGTATAATAATTTATAACCTTCTTTTTTTTAACTCATTATTGCCGGGTATTGAGAACCTTTAATTGATCAATTAAAAGCCCTTTAAACCTGTCTAAACTTATGGGATATGCCTGCATGGGAATTCCCATCCAGTCACAATAGTCAAGAAATTCTTCAGGGTTTGCTTCCATATATTTGTCAAGGTACCCTATGCCGTCAAGGATAATAGCACCTCCGGTATGCCTTGGAAAATTTTCATTTGCTATTCCCTTGTCCCAGCCTTTGAATACCTGTTTTCTATATTTTACCCAGCCAGGAGTCATAAACCATACAGGTTCACCTCCTGCAAGTTCATTTTTTATATTCTCCATCTCCTCATCACTTGCAAGCATTCCCATGCAGTGTGTGGCTTCAACTCTTGCCACATTAAGACCCTGCTCTTTAATTATGGTCTGCATCAATCTTGTGGGATTGTCAGGATTGACATAGCAGTACTTGCCGCCATAAACAACAATAACCCCTTTGGTGGTTACAGCTTTGGCTTTTTCAATGAATTGTATAAGCTGTTTTTCAAGCTCCGGGATATCCTGGTGAAGGCCGGGTGTTGTATAAATAATATGCTGGGTATCAAGAAATCCTTCTTCTGCAAGATGGTTTATTTCAGGACTCATTGTGCCGCATGCCACTATTGCTGTATCTTTAAATGATTGATTTTCCAATATAACCTCCTTTTTTTGCTTAATATTCATTTTGTTGAACTTATAGCCTATCTCAATGACAGATGCTGTTTCTTATAACTTTTTCATGCTCTTTCAGGTCAATATTCATGGGGGAGCCCTTTGATATGAAGCTGTAGATGCTCTTGATCACCCAGGTCATCCAACCATCCATAATTTGAGTCCTCTTTTGAATCAAGATCTTTGATATATGGTTTAATATCAAGTAGAGGAGTTTTGTCAAAGACATCAAGCCCGGTGGTAAAAATAGTATTATCATTAATCTGTTTTATGCGTACTATACTCAAGCCGATGGGATTTGGTCGAACAGGAGATCTGCTGGCAAAAAGGCCAACTTTTTTACCATGGCTCCAGGAAGGTTCAACTACCATTTTAACCTCTTTTTCAATAAGGTGGATATGATAAAAAAGCATAAGATAATGAAACCTGTCAAGCTCATACAAACCTTTGGCAAACTCTGGATCAACAATAATGGCAAATTCCTGCTCATCATCTTCTATTGGTTGATATGGTGCATTTTCAGTATAGGGTGTTCTGATAATTCCAATGGGATTAAATTGTATTGTGCTCTTTTCTGTCATAACTACTCCATATAATTATTTTACACTCTTTTGTAAAACTTCCGACATGCCTGAAACAGAGATTCATTAATAGAATCTCTTGATTCAGGATTCAGCTCTGTTTTTGTTTTAATAGTTTATTACTCAGTGCTTGACCGAAAACCTCCTGATTTGGACGTGCACTGCTAACCTGTAGCAAGTCCTGGTATTAAAGTTGGTGGGATAACCATAACAGGACATGGTGCCCATAGGAGAGTCTCTGCAGTTGTTTTACCAAGAGGACCTATGTTGGTTAAAGTGCAGGTAAAATTTCTTACTACCTGCACTTTTAAAGATCTGCATCAGTTACCAAGGTTATCAGCCAAAGCATCCTTTTCAAGATGCTCTTCCCATTTTTCTCCCCAGAGATCTGGAACAGTTTCTTCAACCCGAATTATTGAATCCCAGCTGATGCCAATTTCTGTAAAAATATCTTTAAGATCATCTTCACTGGGTGCAAGCCAGATGCAATACCGAACACCTACTGCATCATTATAATATGTTCTTATCCAGGTTCCGGCTTCCACAGCTGCAAGTTTTCTCCAGTTTGCCTCTATTTCGTCACAATTAACACCAGGATTGTTATGAACCATCATATATTTATTAAGCTTAGCCATTTTACTTCTCCTTTTTTTATAAATTTAATTTTTACTTCACATTCAAATGCGCATTTTAAACTTAAGTTATAAATGTTAAATCCAAGATACATGCCAATAAGTTATTAAAATTATATATATTTTTTTAACTAATTGTAATTATTTAATATTATGAGCAATATTTTTTTGAACTAAATAGATGTTGACAAAAGTATGTACTGTTATTTATAGTGGCACCCAGTAAAGTAGCGCTACTGGTAGCGCTGCCATTAGATATATGGGTGGGATGCATTATGAAAGATATAACATTAGAAATAGATAACAGTGAATTTTTAAAAATATTGCTTGAATCCATGGGGAATGGAGTTTTTATTCTTGATACCCATGGCAGAATAATTTTCTGTAATCCTGTCATGGAAAAGATCACTGGCTACTCTTTAAAAGAGATTAAAGGCAAAAGTTGTCAAATCCTCAATTTCACACGATGTTTTGATCAAGATTGCCCCACAGGCCTTAAAGACTGCGGTATTTTAGAATTTGGAAAAGTTGAACCAACTGAATGTCTTTTAAACCATAAAAATGGTCATGCTCTCAGTGTAACTAAAAATGCCAGGGTTATAAAAAACAGAGATAATAAAGTTATTGGAATTGTGGAAACTGTTACAGATTTAACAGCTTTAAAAAATGCCAGGCTGAAAATGGAAGAGGCTACAAGGCGTCTTGGCGAGTTGAATCGTCTTGGTGGCATTATTGCAAAAAGCCGGGTTATGCAAAATGTCTTTTCATTTATTAAAGCCTCTGCAGCAAGTGATGTAAGTATATTTATCCAGGGTGAAAGTGGAACAGGAAAAGAACTTGTGGCTGGAGCCATTCACTCCATTGGAGAGAGAAGGCATAAACCGTTAATCACAATAAATTGCAGTGCTCTTTCAGAATCTCTGCTTGAGAGCGAACTTTTCGGTCATGCAAAAGGTGCTTTTACCGGTGCAACACAGACCAGGATTGGACGGTTTGAAATGGCAGACGGAGGAACAATATTTCTTGATGAAATTGGGGAAATCACTCCATACATTCAGGTTAAACTGCTTAGAGTGCTTCAGCAAAAAGAGATAGAGAGGGTTGGTGAATCAAAAAAACGAAAAATCGATATTCGCATTATCACTGCAACAAATAAGGATCTGAAATCTCTGGTGGATGCTGGTTTGTTCAGAGAAGATCTCTATTACCGCCTTAAAGTTTTTCCCATTTATCTTCCACCATTGAGGGAGAGAAAAGAAGATATCCCTCTTCTTGTTAACCATTTTATTAAAATAAACAATAAAAAAATAACAACAAGAGTAAAAGGAATTGACAGTCCAGCGTTAAAAACTCTTCTTGATTATTCATGGCCGGGAAATATAAGAGAATTGATCAATGCCATTGAACACGCTTTTGTCCTATGTTCAGGCAGGCAAATTTATATATCTGACCTTCCTGTTGAAATCATAAAACCGGAAGCCGATCCTGTTTGTGTTGAAAAAAAAGAGATCCCTTCTGATGTAAAAAAAGTGCGCAGATTTCACTCTTTAAATAAGGACAAACTTGTTGAACTGCTTCATGATTGTGACTGGAACAAGGCTGAAGTTGCCAGGCAGGTTGGATTAAGCCGTGCTTCCATATGGAAATATATGAAAAAATGGAATATTCCTATGCAGCCTTGATATATGCTATATATACTCATACTGCATCACTGCAGTTTTTTTCTTCTATAGCGATAGGTGTGATGGTTAATATTAAGTAATTTTGCCGCCTTACTTTCATTGCCTTTAGCTATTTGGAATGCCCCATCTATATAAAATTTTTCAAGATTGCGCTGGATTTGGAGAAGGTCAATTCCTTCAGAAGTAATGGGAGAAAATACAATACTGCTGCTTTTTTGCTCCAAGGTTTGGCTATTCTCGTTAAAACCCATATCCAGCGGCATTAACTCAGGCCCTTCACCTATAAGCACACCTCTTTCAATAAAATTTTTTAATTCACGAACATTACCAGTCCAGTTGTGATTCATTAGATATGTTATTGCCTGGGACGATAACCCGGTAAATGTTTTGTTGAACTTTTGACTGAATTCGTTTAAAAAAGAGTCAGCAAGTAAAATTATATCATTTCGACGTTCATTAAGAGAAGGCACTTCTATTTTAATAACACCTAACCTGAAATAGAGATCTTTTCTGAAAAGACCATTCTCAATCATTTTTTCCAGATTCTTATTTGTGGCTGATACCACCCGGGTTTGAATTTTCTGTTTTTTGGTACTTCCGACTTTATAGAATTCACCATTTTCAAGGAATCGCAAAAGCTTTGCCTGGGCTTCGAGGCTGAGGTCGCCCAGCTCATCGAAGAAAAGAGTACCGTTTGATGCATCTTCAACTAATCCTTTTTTCCCGGAAATATCAGCTCCGCTGAAAGCTCCTTTTACATAGCCGAAAATTTCACTTTCAATGAGATCTTCTGGAATAGCTGCACAGTTTACAGTAATCAAGTTTCCCTTGTAATTAGGACTTCTGTGGTGAATGGAGCTCGCAATAAGCTCTTTTCCTGTGCCGGTTTCACCAGTGATGAGAATGGGTGTACTTGGGCTTTTTGCCACTTTGTCTAAAAAATCCATCATATTTTGAATTGTGTCACTCTCTCCAATAAAACATGGAAGGTTCTCTTTAAGGTATTGTTTCTGAAGGGCCTGAACTTCTTTTCTCAACCTGATAGTTTCAAGGGCATTACAAATCGTAACTTCAAGTCCATCCATCTGAATGGGTTTAACCACATAATCGTAAGCACCAAGTTTCATGGTAGAAATAACAGTCTCAATATCTTCATAAGCTGATATCATTATAATAAGAATTTCAGGATACCGTTTTTTTATTTTACTAATGGCATCTATACCGCTCATTCCCGGCAGTCCAATATCGAGAAGGACAAGATCGGGCAGATCAGTCTGAAGAGCTTTGAGAGCAGATTCAGCATTGAGAAATGACTTGATATTATAGTTTTCTTCAAGGGCCATGGTTAACCCTTCTCTTATTATCTCTTCATCATCAACTATATATATGGAAAATGAAATCATGATTTACCGATTTTGTCCATTGATTGGAATTTTAATGATAAATTCAGCACCTTTTTGTTCAGTAGAGGATAACTCAAGTGTGCCACCGTGATCTGTGATGATTCTATGACAAATATTGAGTCCTATTCCAGAACCACTGTTTTTAGTTGTATAAAATGGTTCAAAAATATCATTTCTTATATCTTGTGGTATTCCATGGCCTGAATCTTTAACTTTGATGTAAATATTATTGTTTTCCAAAAAGGAGGATATGTTGATTTTTTTATCCTTGTCCATATTTTGCATGGCTTCTGATGCATTTGCAATTAAGTTGAGAATGACCTGTTCTATCATATGCGAGTCTGCCATACATTTGGGTAAATTGTCTGAGAGTGCTGTTGAAAATTGAATCCCTCTTTTCCGCAGTGTAACTGATGTCAGGTTCACTGCCTCCATAATTGAATCATTGATATCTGTTAGGGAAAATTTTGTTTCAGCCGGCCGTGAAAAGTCCATGACTCTTTTAATGACAGATTCAATCTTATTTGATGCTGATTGAAGCTGGGATAGTATTTTAGCTGTTTTTTCCGAATTATCATACTGTCCTGTAATTTTTTTTAAT
Source organism: Deltaproteobacteria bacterium (assembly GCA_027858995.1). Taxonomy (GTDB): domain Bacteria; phylum Desulfobacterota; class Desulfobacteria; order Desulfobacterales; family Desulfobacteraceae; genus Desulfobacula. The sequence continues at coordinate 7,268 of JAQIBP010000099.1, forward strand.
GTATTTAAATAGATATTGATACCTGAAAGAGGGTTCCTGATCTCATGGGCAATACCGGCAGCTACCCTGCCAAGAGATATCATTTTATCCTGAACCCTTAGAATATGATCAAGCTCCTTTGTAATGGTAACATCTATCAGATTAAACAGGGTAGCTTTCTTTCCATGGTAGTCTATCACACTTGCCGTACAGTGAAACCACTTCATCTCAAGGCTATCGCCATTTTTCCTAGCTGGATAAAACCTGAAAGCCATATCAATATGCTGTTTTTCTCCTGAAATAAGCATTTGATAGTTTTGCTTAACTTTTTCCATATCATCCTGATGGATATTTTTAAAATAATCAGATAAAGATGAAATTTTAGAAACACCTACCAGGCTTTTATTTGTGGAATTTCTGTAAACAATCTTATCTTTCCGGCTAATAATGATACCGGTTGGGGAATTTTCAATCAGATTACGGAAACGCTGTTCGCTTTTCAGCACTGCCTCTTCGGACAGTTTACGCTCAATGATATGTCCCAGACGTACTCCAATAGCTTCAAGCAGTTTCCTCTCCGCTTTCAAAAACGGTCCTTCATCCAGCTCTGGACACTCTTCAAGATAATAAACATCTATTGAACCTCTTATTTTACCATTCACAGTGATTTTGCAGGACTGTTTCCATCTGGTTTTCTCAAATGATTTTGAAACATATACCTCTTTGTCAAAAGAGAGTCTGCATGTTGCAATTTCCGGATAATTCCAACTCTTGGGAATAAACCCGGCAATATCCTGAAAAATTTCATTGAGAGTGGTTCGTGTTTGGTCAGAATCTCCCATATTATACAAGCACTGAAGTTCCTTAACACGTTCACCCATTTTATGCAGTAGTGCCTCGTGAACCTTTTCCGCCTGTTTCCGCTGGATAATGCTTTTGGAGATCAGCCAGCTGACAACACCTATGAGTGCAAAGCTGAAAAGCCCTGCAACGAGAATGAAAACAATTACAATTTTACTCGCATTCATGGCATTTTTTTTTGCACGTAAAGTTTCTTTACTGAGCAAAGGTTTGATCATATCTTTGAGAATCATGTCAATTTCTATGCGGTAATCTTTGAATTTTTCCAGTTTTTCATCCGGTCTTCCTGCCATGGATATGATTTCGTCTCCCAGCTCTTTAAACTTTGAATAGAGGGTAATGACTTCTTCAACCAATACCCGCTCCTCCTCAGTCACAGCCAGGGTTTTAAATTGATTTGCATAATGCTCAAAATTTTGTTCTGCATTTTTTATTTCGCTGATGCACAGCTCAAGTGGGTTATAATTGTAGTAACTAACTGCCCAGGCTGTTTTGTTGGCATTAATCTCCATCTCAGAAATCGATTTTTCGAGCTTGTACTCGATTTCAGCCATTTGCCACACACTCTTCATCATCCTCTGGACCAGAAAAACGGTTCCGGCTGCGTTCATCGCAAGAAATGCCAAAATCACCAGGAAAATAAATTTAAATTTTACAGAGGTTTTCATATTTTATTTAATAATTCTCATTTATACCTTTTATAATAAATCAGGATACTGATTTCCATTAACATCTTAATGATATAGAGTCAATATTCACTTGAAATGTACATCTGGGCAAGTATTGAATAACCGCCGAAAGTTCTTGTTAAAGTTTTTCAACAGGGGAACAATCTCTGAATATTTAAAATCATTACATGGTATTTGTCTTATGATCGACAAGGAGACTTTGAAATGGCTATGGGACTTTGTTTTCTGAAATATTAAGCAGTAAATTTATAAAAATTCGTAAATTTTCAAAAAAATATTTCGAAAATATTCTAAATTAAGCATCAAAAATAAAATCACTTATGATCTTATAAAGAATAAACCGGTTGATATCATTGGGTTTAAGCAGGTTCAAAGTTGCTGGCATGTTTTATGCTTTTTAAAATAGCAGAATAGCATATGAATATAAAAAACTGATGATTTAATATAAAACTGTAGCTTTTTTCCTTTAAAAACACAAAACCAGATATTGGTTATGTAAGAAATGAAAAATATAATTAAAAACAACAATATTGATTTTGATAGCCAAATTGATGAATATAGAACTTTATTTGATCTGGTTCCATGCATTATTACTGTTCAAGATAAAAATTACAGAATTTTAAAATATAACCATGAATTTAGCAGCAACTTTGATGCAAAGGAGGGGGAGTATTGTTTTAAGGCCTATAAAGACCGCAAGGAAAAATGTTTTAACTGTCCCATGGAAAAAACATTTATAGATGGAAATATTCATTTTGATGAACAAATCGGACTCAATAAAGACAAAACAATTTTTCATTGGATTTTAAAAACAGCTCCTATAAAAAATTCAAAGGGGGAAGTCATTGCTGCTATAGAAATGAGCATTGACATCACCAGGCAGAAACAGCTCCAGGAACAACTCGAAAAGTCAGAAAAAAAATATTATGCCATTTTCAACAATATACCCAATTGCATATTTGTTATTGATTCAGACACTTTGAAAATAAGAGACTGCAATGATAGTGTTGAATTTAATTATGGTTACAAAAAAAAAGAACTGATAAACAAGCTGTTTACAGATCTGTTTATGGATAAAGATAAAACAGAGTGTGCTTCTCTTATAAAAACAAAAAATCATTTAGAAAAAATTCAGCACAAACATAAAGACGGGTCAACTTTGTTTACTAATATCAGAATATCATTACTTGAGTATCAAAACGGGAACCAATTGATTGTTTCGTGCACCAACATCACTGACAAAATTGAGACTGAACAGCAGCTGATACAGGCAAGCAAACTGACCACTCTCGGAGAGATGGCAACTGGTGTTGCCCATGAATTGAACCAGCCCCTTTCAGTTATCAAAACAGCCAGCACATTTATCATGCAAAAAAACAGTAAAAATGAACAGATCAATGACGACACGCTATCCACCCTGCTAAAAAAAATTGACAATAATGTGGACAAGGCATCCGATATCATTAATCATATGCGGCAATTCTCCCGTAAATCTGGTCTTAACATGGAAAAAATCCAGATCAACGATGTAGTGCCAAGAGCTTTTCAAATTTTTCATCAACAATTAAAAATCAGGGGAATCAAGGTCATCAAGGAAACAGATCAAGATCTTCCGGTTGTAATTGCAGATCCCAACCGCTTAGAACAGGTTTTCATCAATCTTATTTTAAATGCAAGGGATGCAATAGAAGAAAAATGGGGTGACAGGGAAGATCAATCAGGTACAAAAAAAATCATTATTAAAACCTACTCTGATAAAAAACACGTTTTTGTGGAAGTCATTGATACAGGTACAGGCATCAATGACACCATTGCAGAAAAAATTTTTGAGCCGTTTTACACTACAAAGGAAGTTGGGAAAGGAACCGGTATCGGTCTTTCTATCAGTTACGGTATTATCAAGGATTGCGGCGGTATAATTTATGCTGACATGAAAAAAAAAGACGGGGCAGCATTTGTCATTAAATTCCCCATAAAGGACAATAAACAGTGAGAACTTCAGGACAAATAGATAAAATTCTCCTTGTAGATGATGAACAAGATATCCGTGAAGTCATTGAAATAAGCCTTTCAGGCTCTGGCTATACTGTATTTACAGCTGAAAACGGAAAACAGGCTCTTGATATTTTCAAAAAAGAGAAGCCTTTAATTGTGCTTACTGATATTAAAATGCCCGGTATGAGTGGAATAGATCTTCTTCGTAAAATAAAAAATATCAATCCAGATACCGAAGTTATTATCATCACCGGGCATGGAGACACAGACCTGGCCATAAAAAGCCTGAAATATGAAGCAATTGATTTCATCACAAAGCCCATCAGTTATGATGCGCTGCAAATTGCATTAAAAAGAGCCAATGATAAAATTATCACACGCTGTCAATTAGAAGAATACACAAACAGTCTTGAAATACTGCTTCGTGAAAAAACGGAACTTCAGGACCACCTTTCATCCCTGGGGATCATGATAGGGTCAATTTCCCATGGTATAAAAGGACTGCTTACCAGACTGGACGGCGGTGTTTATCTTATGGAATCAGCATATGAAAACAGCAAATTTGATGAAATTGGTGAAGGCTTGAGCATCTTCAAAGAGACAGTAAACAGAATTAAAAAAATGGTATTGGATATCCTGTACTCTGCAAAAGAGAGAAAGCTCAAGCTTGAAAAAATAAATGTTGCTGAGTTTGCTGCTGATGTAGCCGTGGTAATTGAGCAGAAAATTGAAAAAAACAAAATTGAATTCCATCGTGATTTTGGCTCTGATGACATTGAGTGTGAAATGGATGCTAAGTATATCCATTCCGCTCTTATAAACATCCTGGATAATGCAGTTGACGCCTGCCTTGCAGACAAAACAAAGTCATCACATAAGATTGTATTTAAAGTGGATCAGGACAATGGAAACCTTATTTTTGAAATTAAAGACAGTGGTATTGGAATGGACCTGAAAACAAGAGAAAAGATTTTTAATCTTTTTTATTCATCAAAAGGCAGCAAAGGTACAGGTTTCGGCCTTTTTATTACTGACAGTATTATCAAACAGCATCATGGCAGGATAAACCTAAATTCAGCAATTGGGAAAGGAACACATTTTAATATTAAAATTCCTAAACACCATACTAAAAAGGCATAATTTATTAAATTTAACCTTAACTTGAGGGTTAATAACAACGGTTAAAAACAGGAGGTATGAAATGGAAAAGAAAAAAATTCTAATTATTGACGATGATCCGGTTATTGTTAAATATCTTGAAAAGCTGTTTCACGACAATGGATATGACACCATCTTTGCGTATGACGGTCTGGAAGCTGATAGTATTGTAGAAGATGTTATCCCTGATTTAATCACCCTGGATATAGAGATGCCAAACGAGTGGGGACCAAGGTTTTTCCGCAAACTTACTAAAAATAAATCATGCAAAGAGATACCGGTAATAGTAATAAGCGGTCTTGGCAGTGCAGATCATTCAATAAGAAAAGCAGTGAAATTTTTCAGCAAACCATTTGATTCGGATAAACTTATGGAAACAGTAAACAAGGAAATCGGTTAAGATTTCAATGAAAAATATTTTGGTAATTTAATCTAAGTTATAACTTTTTTATTATGCCAAGGAGAGCAAAATGTACAATCTTCTAACCGGACCGCTGGCATGGATATCTTTTCTCATATTTTTTATAGGAATATTGATTCGTTCCTCTCTTTACATCAAAGGCCTTGATTCTAATATTGACAGGGTCACTTACCGGGTCAATACATTATTTGGAATTAAAGAAGCTGTCAGATCCATTTTTTTCTGGCTCATTCCCTTCTCCACAAGGGGCTGGCGCACCCAACCAGTGATGACATTACTCTTTTTTATTTTTCATATAAGCCTGTTGGCCTCTACACTTTTCCTTAAAGCACATAATATGATCCTTCAGGAAAGGTGGGGATTTTGTATCATTACCATCCCCAATGTTGTATCAGATTATCTTACTATTGCAGTAATTGTAACAGCTTCCATACTGATTATCAGGCGCATTAAACTGCCCCAGGTGAAAATTTTAACGAAAAGGTCTGACTACCTTATTCTGATTATCTCTATTGCTCCTTTTTTAACCGGTTTTCTAGCCTTTCATCAATTTGGGCATTACACGTTCTGGATGCTTACCCATATTATTTCAGGAGAACTTTTACTGATTGTCATCCCCTTTACAAAACTTTCTCACAGTTTTCTTTTTTTTCTAACCAGAGCTCAATTGGGAATGGATTATGGAATAAAGAGAGGCGGCATGAAACGCCAAAAAGGAATGGCATGGTAATTATCTTTCAACCAGAAACTTTAAAAGAGTATTGAAAAATGGATAAAAACATATTTTGCACACCAAACCCTGTAAATGATAAAGAAGCACTTGATGCCCTGTTAAGAGATAAAAGGGGGCAGCAGTATTATGATGAAATGAAACGGCTTAAAGTTGATACTGCTGCATTACAAAAACTTTTAAATGACACATGTCGCTCGCGAATCCGCACCTGGCTTGAAATTTGTGCCCATTGCGGCATGTGTGCCGATGCCTGTGCTTTTTATCTTTCCAATGATAAAAATCCAGAACAGGTGCCGTCTTATAAAATTCAGTCAACTCTGGGTGAAATTGTCAGGCAGAAAGGAAATGTGGACAACGCATTTATGAGATATGCCATGGATGTGGCATGGGGAAAATGCACATGCTGTAATCGCTGCAGTCTCTACTGCCCATTTGGCATTGATATGGGTGTTTTGATGAGTTACTTGAGAGGACTTCTGTTTTCCCAGGGGTTTGTTCCATGGGAGATGAAAATTGGTTCAGGCATGCACCGCATATTCAGAGCACAGATGGATGTTACTGTTGAAGACTGGGTTGATACCTGTGAGTGGATGATCGAAGAATACGAAGATGAATGGCCAAATCTAAAAATTCCCGTTGATAAAAAAAATGCCGATATAATGTACACTGTCAATGCAAGGGAAGCCAAACACTATCCTGATGATATAGCTGAAGCAGCCTTACTTTTCAGTATTGCCGGTGAAAACTGGACTGTCCCAAGTGAAGGATGGGAGGAAACCAGTCTGGCCATGTTTGCTGGTGACTGGGAGGGGGCGCAACTTCAGGTTAAATCAGTATATGATGCCATGGATCGTCTAAAACCTAAAAGGATGGTAGTTACAGAGTGTGGCCATGCTTACCGGGCAACTGTTATTGAAGGTCCATATTGGGCTGGACTAAAATCAGGAAAAACTCCAGTTACAACACTGCACTATGTGGAGTGGGTTGCTGAAGCTCTAAGAAGTGGCAGATTAAAAATCGACCCTGCAAAAAAAATAAAAGAGCCGGTTACTTATCATGATTCCTGCAACTATATCCGTAATGGAGGACTTTCCCATATCGGCAGAGAAATAATGAGCTATATTGCTGAAGATTTCAGGGAAATGACACCCAATGGTGACCACAATTTTTGTTGCGGGGGTGGTGGTGGATTAAACGGTATCGGTAAATACCGCCAAGAGCGGAATACCGGCCAAAAAGTAAAAAGGGATCAAATTCTTGCAACTGGTGCAAAACTTGTTATCACGCCATGTCATAACTGCTGGGACGCCATCCGGGACCTTGAAGAAACATATAAAATTGGTATCAGGTGGTCATTTTTAAAACCTCTTCTTCTTGATATGGTTATAGTGCCGGAACATATGAAACCCAAAGAAGAATAAAAAATAGGTGGGAACTCATGTTTAAAAAAATACTATTTGCAACAACAGGAACACCTTCATGTGATGCTGCGGCCAGAGTTGCCTTTGAAATGGCCAAACGATATAATACAGAGCTTTTCATAATTAATATTTTTGGAATTCCTTCAAGAAGTTTCAGTCAGGTTATCACAGACCTTAGAACCGGTGATGAGATCGATCTTCATGACGACCAGCTTGCAAAGATTAAAAATAAATTGGAAAGGAGATATAAGCAGCAGATTCGAGACTACAACACCCCGCATGAAATAGTTCTTACCGATGGAATACCACACACTGAAATATTAAGAGCGGCTCGTAAAAACGAGATTGACCTCATCGTAATGGGTGCAAGGACATCAACACAAGAAAACACAGGTGCAGTAAACAGGCACATAGTAGGCAGAACCCTGCAGAGTGTGGCCAGATCTGCCAGATGCCCGGTACTGATAATCGGTCGTGCAGCCGCATCATTCTGGGGAGGAATTTCCAATATTGTTTTTGGTACTGATTTTTCAAAAGGATCAAACCAGGCTTTTGAATTTGCATTTAATTTAACAAAAATGTTTAATGCTTCCCTGCATATTTTCCATGCCATTGATATCAGTTCGGGGCCATTTGAATTTACAAAAAATCAGGAAGTGATTGAAGATAGAATAAGAGAAGTCAGGGGTATGATCAGAAAAAGATATATAAGTAAGATGGAGGGATACAATGATTATGAAATTGATGTATGGGAGGGCATTCCCTATGTCGAGATTGTTAAATATGCAAGGGAGAGTTTTGCCGACCTTATTGTGATGGCACATCACACCAAAAAAATGGCCCCCCCGGAAGAATCCGTATTCGGCAGTAATGTGGAGCAGGTTGTTTTACGCTCCAATGCGCCGGTCATTAGTGTAAACCATCCAGCCAGGCAAAAAAAAATAGATAATCAATAGTTTTATCTATTGGCAAAAACCGTCCTTAAAAAGGAGATTTTAAGTTATGACAAAAAAAATTATGATTGTTGATGATGATCCTGTAATTGTAAAATATCTGGAAAATATTTTTAAAAATAGTGGTTATAAAACATGCGTGGCCAGGGATGGTTCTGAGGGTATGAAAATAGTCAAAAAAGAGAATCCAGATTTGATTACCCTTGATCTTGAAATGCCTGAGGAGTGGGGGCCCCGTTTTTATAGAAAACTTTCCAAGGAAAAACCATTTAAAAATATTCCGGTCATTGTTATCAGCGGTCTTTCAGGCAATCAGTATGCTATCCATAAAGCAGTAGCAAGCTTGACAAAGCCGTTTGACAGGAATGTTTTATTAAAAATTGTAAAAGATACCATTGGAGAATAATTCAAATATAAGTAAAAACAACTACTTAAGGGAAAAATTAATGAAAGTATTTTATTATAGCCTGATAATGATATCTGCATTTTTCATAATACTTCATCCTGCATTCTCCCAATACGAATCTCTTGAACTATACATATACAGTGATGACTTCAAAAAACACACCAGACCACTGGTAGTATTTTCCCATATGGTTCATGATGAGTGTATGGATTGTATGGGTTGCCATCATGATTATGATGAATCCGGCAAAAATATCGGGAGAGACGGAGGATTCTGCTCAGACTGCCATACACAAAGTGCCGGGGACAATCCAATCCCTCTGATGGAAGCTTTTCATACTCTATGCAAGCAGTGTCATGCAGAAGAGATTGGAAAACATGAAAACAAAAACATCCCCCAGATGTGTGGCCAGTGTCATGTAAAATAAAATGTGAACGTTATGGTTTTTGACTGGTATTTAATAAAATGAATATTTTTAAAAAATTAAAGAAAATGGAATTAATGCTTGTAGATGATGATGAGTGGATTAGAGATTCCATGCGTCTTTTTTTCGAGAATGAGGGTTGTAATCTTGTAACGGTTGAAACCGCCGAGGAGGCCTTGAAAATAATTAAAAAACAGCATTTTGACATTATCATTGCTGATTTCAGATTGCCTGGAATTAACGGTATCAAACTGTTCGAACATGTTAGAAATTCAAATCGGGGTTTAATTAAGATCTTAATAACTGCATATATGGATAAAAAAGTTTTATCTGATTCAAAAAAAGCTGGAATTGATGGTCTGATTGAAAAACCATTTACATCAGAAACCATTGAAAAAGTTCTTTCAAAATTTTTGTAATGAATACCTTACTCAACTTTCGGTATTATCAGCTTGTACACAAAAACCTAAGTCTGAAAGTTGAGTTTTTAATATTAATTTTTCATTAGTTCAGGGTTTAAAAATTCTAAATCCTATGAATGAAAAAGAGTGACAGTATGGTGTAGGCTGTCAAAATAAAACATAGAATAAACATTAAATGATTATAGGAGTAAAATTGGTTATGAATAAAAAGTTACTGACTCTGCTTTTGGCTGCCGGGATCTCTGTGCTTTTTCTTGTTAATGGTCTTTATGCCGGGACTAAATTTTATGGTGAAATAACAATGGATTATAATAAATATCCAGAAAGATATTTTAAGCTGCCCAACCGTAATTATGTTGAATTTCCCCATGCTTTACATGTCATGGATTTTGAGCTTTCCTGTGAGCAGTGCCATCATTTAGATCTTAAAATGGGTGATGAGGTTCAACCGTGTGCAGATTGCCATATAGAACTTACACCAACAAAAAAAAATAGAGAAAGTATTATACTGCTTAGAAATGCTTACCATGCAAGTTGCAGAGAGTGTCACAAAGCATTTAATAAAGAAGCCGGTGACCCCCGTGGATTTGATGAATCTGCACCACCTACATCCTGCAGTGGGTGTCATATAAAAAAAGATATTAATGAGAAAAAATAATTATCCACTTTTTTAGCTAACTGACTGTAAACTATTTGCCTGCCCCCATGTCTGCAAATTGCCTTGTAATACTGTCTCTTTCATAAATAATTTCAACACTTCTGTTCAAAGCTCGGGATGACATTTTTGCAGTAGGAGACTGCTCGCAGACAATTGGTTATTTAACAGGAAGAATAGATCATATTATGCTTGCCTCTACTGCAACTGCTGAAGTACGACTTTTTCCTTACTGCTCACATATTTAAAAATTTAGTTTTGTAGCATTGGGTTCAATAATTGTTTCAAGCTTATCTTTTAAATAAAGATCAATAATCTCTTTTATGGTGATTTCTCTGTCAATCTTAAATATATCAACAAAACTGTTTTTGAGCATATGAAACGAGATTTCACCAATATTTGAAATAAACAGCAGATTGATTTTATGAGAAATCATTAACTTTACAATATTTAATCCAATATGCCCCTTTTTATCAAGAAATTCATTGGAGAGATATCTGTCAAAGGATACCTGACCGTTAATCAGCTTTACAATAATAAAATATGGTGCCCTGCCAAAAAATGGATGCAGTTTTGAATCAAGACCATTTTTATCCTGCACAGGAATTGCTGCTGTTTTAATGATTTCTTTTTGAGGTTCAACATGGATAAAAACAGATTCAATATTCTCATATTGATTTAAAAGCTGGTTTTCAGCAACATCAGCAACTTCATGGGATTTATATAAAGTTAATGTCGGTTTTGTCTTGATAATACAGTCCACCATTTTAAATGGTCCTGATTGTCTTATCTTAAGATCATCAACCCCTTTAACACCCTGTACCTCTTCAAGGCTTTTTTTGATTTTAACTATCAGATCACTGTCCATATTTGCATCCATGAGAATCATGACAGATTTCCAGACAGTTTCAAGGCCAAGCTTTAAAATCAAGATAGCTATTAATATGATAATCCCACCCTCTATATAGGGGATACCAAAATAAACAAGCAGGATCCCCACCATTACAAACAGGGATGTGAAAATATCAAAAAAAGATTCTTTGGCAGTTGCCTGAAGTGCCTGGGAGCCAATAGCCTTGCCTATTGCTTTTTGTTTAACAGCAAGTAAGCACGCCACTGCGCAGGAGATAACAGCTACTCCAATGGGAAAAATCGGGAATCTACCCTGGGAATCAAGCACAAATAATTTTTGCCAGCCATCTTTGATCATGTCAAAGCCAATAAAAAAAATTAAAAATCCAATTAAGAGGCATGCCAGTGTTTCAGCTCTGTACATCCCATAGGGGAATTTTGAGGATTTTTTCCTGGATGCCAGCCATAATCCGGTAAGAGAAGTCAGGTTAATTAAAATATCAACACCGCTGTGCCAGGCATCTGCCACCAGAAGCGGGGAATCAAAAACATATCCGATAACAGCTTTCAGCAAAGATAGAAAAAGGATCAACAGAGTTGAGAATAAGGCAATTTTCTGGCCTTTTTTGAGTTGTTCTTTTTTATCAAGTAGAATCACTGTTTTAATTACGTCCGCAACAGCTCCCAGGTCCTGCACAGTTAGAACCCTGCCCCGGAGATGATCCGCAACACGCAGTATCACCGGAACCGGGCATGTTGTAATTTGCAGAACCTGACATTGAAGAGTGGGCAGATAAAAGTTTTTTCATATTACTGCTGCCATAGAAATTGCATTTTGGCAGATCTGTTTTAGTTAAGATCAATATTTCATTTGATTTTCCACATTCATTGCATTGATATTCAAATAATGGCATGTATATATCTCCTTTTTTATATTAATGCTATAAGACTGTACATTTATACTGATTTAGCAAGGAAAAGATCCGGGGCAGCTACTGGCGGTATTTATACTGCCCCGGATTACGGTGAGGTGGTTAATCAGAATTTGGAGGTAAGTAAAATGCCTTTACTTTATCTGAATAACTTTAGCTTTGTGTCTTTGCATTGTTGATGCCAAAAAAATATAATAGTCGTGTCCTTATTTTTATTTTATTTTAAGTAGTTGTTTTTATAACAAAATAATTTTTAATAAAATTTACTGATCATTAATTAAAGGGAAAATAATTAATTTTTATTTAACGTTACACTGTTTTATGGTAACGTTATGGTAACGCTACACACCCATGCTATTTTGTTGTGCTAAAAAAATAAATAAAAAAATAACTGAATTCTCAAGATGTTATAAAAATAGAAAATTTTTTCTAAATTTTTGGTCTATTAGTTGCTGTTATATCAGAATTTATTAACCCAATTAAAGCGTTCCGCTTATATATTACAAACAGTGGAGCACTATATAAAGGGTGTTGAGATCGATGGTTAAAATAAGCGAGTAAATATAATAATTTCAACTATTTATCTTGCAAAAATCTCTGTTTAAGTGTATAGTTTTTAAGCAATCAAACAAAAAAAATAAA
>JAQIBP010000103.1 GCA_027858995.1 Deltaproteobacteria bacterium
AACCAACAAAACATGTCAAAAGTTAATTGAAAAAATAAATTTGCAAGAAGAAACCTTTTGGGCTGAAGACACCAGCAAAACTATTTAGTCAAGGATGAGGTCATATGAAATCGACTATATGTCGGACTCTAACCGACAAGAAATTACCAGCTTTGCCTGGCGCACTCATTTTTCTTCTCCTGTGATTTTTGAACATCATCGGTGAAATTCGGTGCATGTTTTTGTTTGACATCTTAAAAAATATTTAATAATATACATGTAAATCGAAAATAAGGAATTCTGATATGCATGGTTATGTACGAAGGATAAAAGAAGCAAAATTGCACAAGGCACTTTCTCGTTCTCCGGCAGTAGCCATTCTTGGCCCCAGACAGTCCGGGAAATCAACAACTGCCAAAATGCTTCTCAAAGACACACCCTCAGTCTATCTTGACTTACAGGACCGAGTTGATCGGAACAAATTGTCAGAACCGGAACTTTTTTTTGACCGCTATAGAGATAAACTTATTTGCCTTGATGAGATTCAACTTCTTCCAGAATTTTTTTCTGTCCTCCGTTCAGAAATAGATAAAGATAGAAGACCGGGCAGATTTTTAATTTTGGGGTCAGCTTCCCGAGACTTGATCAAACAATCGACAGAATCACTTGCAGGACGCATCGCCTATATTGATCTAACACCGTTTATAGTTAAGGAAGTTGCCAACGTCTCAATATGGTCGGATACTTGGCTTAAGGGCGGTTTCCCTGAAAGTATTCTGGCCACAAATGATATGGACAGTTTTGACTGGCGTCTTGATTTTATTCGAACATTCATGGAACGTGATATTCCGAATTTAGGATTCAATATTCCAGTTCCGGTAATTGAGCGATTGTGGCTACTTTTGGCCCATTACAACGGTCAAACTGTGAACTATCATAAGCTGGCAGCTGCTGCTGATATATCAATTCCGACTTTAAAAAAATACCTGGCAATTCTGGAACAGACCTATATGATTCGTTTATTGCCGCCTGCGGAGACAAACTTGAAAAAGAGATTGATTAAATCTCCAAAAATTTATTTGCGAGATAGTGGAATTCTTCATGCTTTACTTGATATTGAGCGGTATGATTCTTTACTGTCCAATCCAATAGCCGGTGCCTCCTGGGAAGGCTTTGTCATTGAAAATATTATTACGGAATATGATCGCTGGAGACCTTCTTTCGTAAGAACCTCCAATGGTGCTGAAATAGATCTCATATTGGAGAGAGCAGGTCAACAGCATCTTTTTGAATGCAAACTCTCAAAGGCCCCAAAACCGTCCCGGGGATTTTATGAGCTGATTGATTCAATGAATCCTAAATCAGCATGGGTTGTTGCTCCTGTTGATGAACCCTATGAAATTAAAAAAGGAATTTATGTTTGTCCCCCAACCGGTTTTGAAATCTAATCGTGGTGCAGCCGCCGAGAACTTTTAAAATAACCGGTCACATCCGGTTTGTTTTTTTGTTGAGATTCAGTAAGGTATCCTTTAATCTCAATTTCAGGATCTAACAAATTCAAGCAACAGAGAATAGTCATGCTCATCTGCCATTTTTAAAGCTTTAATATATTCTTCTCTAATTTTATTATGATTAGCATGACTCTCTCCACCCCAGGAAAAAACTTCTGCAGTGAATAATTTTTCCAGAATTAAATCTGCCATAAGTCTTGCATGCCTACCATTTCCGTTTGAAAATGGATGTATGAAGACTAACCTGTGGTGAAATCTTGCTGTGAATTCATCTGGAGGATAAGTATCATACTCTATCCACGCTTGAGAATCATCACACAATGTTTGTAATTCCACTGCAATCTGAATATGTGGGGTTCCAATATTTTTTTTGGATTTTCTAAATTTTCCTGCCCATTTCCAGACATTGGAAAACATTTGTTTGTGAAGTTTACATATAAATTCGATATTTAAAATGTCATTAGTTTTTAAATTTCCACTCCAAATGATCGCCTGGTTGATATTTTCCATTTCTAAAAAATCGAGTTCGCCACGGGTTGTAATATGTGTGGGCAAAAGTCCTTTGAGTTCGTCATAATCGAGAGGGGTAGCACCGTCAGCATACTCAATCATTATTTATCCTTCTCCCACAAAATAGAAGGCGAATCAATTATTTCTTCCACCATATTATTAAATGCTTTTTTAGCATTTTTAGATGAAAGTCCTTGAGCTTCTAAATTCATAGTGTGCATAAGCCTGCTCATTCGTTTCTGAGCAACAATTGAGGCTTGTTTTCTGACAGTATCGTCTAAGCTTGTCCGAGGTACAAACCCATAAACAAAAACACAATCAAGCTTATCTGCAACTCGATTCATGGTTTTAAGGGTAAGGCTTCCTGTAATTTCATCCTGTTCTATGCGAGGGATTCGAGATTTGCTGACTCCAAGCCAGTCGGCAAATTGTCGCATATTCATTCCCAAAACATCACGGATGGCACGAATCCATCCCTTCATCGGCCTGTTTACCGAGGCGATAGTTGAAAAACGACTTAAGGTGTCATCCAATTGTTCTCGATTTATTTTTTTTTGTTTTTTTCTCATGTCGTTCATAATTATATATACGTTCAGTAAGCTTTAGTACATATATATATAATCAAAATCAAATTGTCAAGTCATATATATATGTACGAAACATTATATTCCTAATCTTGGGTTTAACATCCCAGTCCCGAAAATTTATTTGCGCGATAGCGGAATTCTTCATGCGTTACTTGATATTGAAGCCTATGATTCTTTGTTGGATTTGAATTCTAATGTGCCGGACAAAAATTCACGTCACATCCCCCAGGTCGGAAAGCTCGAGTTCATGAAGTTTTTCTGCCATAGGAAATCCAGTTTCCGGATCCCACCCTCTTAATTGGTAAAATTCATCCCGCATTGTTTTGAAAACGTCACGGTCCAGAGTTTGGCCTTTACGATTTAAAACCGTATCACCCTCACCCGGTACAAGCACATCCTGATTCATAAAAACACTTTGAACCGAATCAGTGAAATTGAATTCTTGAACTATATCATTTTTTTCGGGATCCCATCCTTCCCGCAAAAGAATAGCACGTTGCTGGTTGAAGATGCGTTCACCGAATTTCATCAGTCCGATCTCATCGAGCCTGTTTCCGGTTACGGCATTGAACGTACGGACTTCCAGGGTTGTATCGCCCACGTTATCTTCCGTATGGTGTGAAAACATCAAGGGCCAGCAGGAATCACACAGGCCTAAGCTGTCTTTGACATATGTGCGATCTATGATGCGTGTGGCGGCCATGGCTTTACCGTCAGGCGTATTCAGGTCCCAGGCCTTGTCATGGCCCCAGAATCTGGCTGTTGCCTTTCGGTATGCATCTACAGTAACCGGTGTTGATCCGGGATACTGCAGGTTCATCACCCACAGGCCAATGGTTCTGCTGACTTCATGCAGCATGGCAATGGGCTGGCGGGGTTCAAATGCATACAGCAGTCCGTTCATCAAATATTCTCTTGCAGAATAGGTGGCTCCGTCACCAACACCGGCAACTTCATTGGCGAAAAGGACCTTTGCATCAGACCCCAGGTTTTCTCCTGCTCTCAGGAGTCCTTCGGCCAGAATATCACCAAATCCCTTTCGAAATGCAATCATGTTGCAAAGGTTTTCAAAAAATTCCCATGTCCCCAGCTTATCAATTTCAAGCCCGGTCCGGGCGTCGCTTAAATAACCTTCCTTGTACCCTGTACTGATCCACTCAACGATATTGGCCATCTCCATGGTGCATAAGGATAAATTGTTACAAAGCCCGGTTGCATCCAGGGCTGTTTCAGCCGGTTCCCCCGGGCGCCCCATAACCCATGAAAAGTAGACAAACATGGCCTGGCACTTTCTAACCACCTCTTTATTTGATTTTGTACGGTAAGTTGACCGCATGGTACAGTCCAGACCGCATTGGAAACAAGATGCCTTACCTTTGCGGGAAATCTGGTCCGGCGGGTATGGATTGAACGAGGTATCACGTTTGTTTAACTGTATTGTGATACGATTGAGTTCCTTTAATGCCTCAGGATCACTTACCGTCGGGGACTGTGTTCCGACCACAGCAATGGCTTTTAAATTTTTAGAACCAAAGACCGCCCCGAATCCGCCGGTTGCACTGCCTTCATTATCCGTCATCAAATTCGCACTGCGGCACAGGTTCATCCCTGCAGGGCCTGTCGCAATGAAATGTGTTTTGCTGCCATGTTTTTTCTTTAAATATTCGCCAACCCGCGTAACCCCTTCAAGATGAATATCAGTGGCATCTTCAAGCCCGGCTTTATCGTCAGAAATGAACAAATAAACCGATCGCCTGGCCTTTCCTGACACAATGAGTCCGTCAAATCCTGCTCTTTTCAGGGCAGGGCCCCAATATCCGCCCATATTGCCGTAGCAAAATCCCTCGGGCATCAACATGGGTGATTTACCCACAATTTCAAACCGGGACGCGCCCTGTGCACCGGTCGCTGTTAATGTACCTGTCATAAAAATCAAATGATTTTCCGGATCAAAAGCACCCGTATCTGCAGGTACATTTTCCCAGTAAAGTCGGGTGGCGATTCCCCGCCCCCCTAAAAATAGCTCAGCATAAGGCTGTGTGTCAAGTTCCGTAATGGTTTCAGATGAAAGATCGATCCTTAATATTTTTCCACACCAACCATTGCCTGAAACATTCAAAGCATCTTGTTTATTTTCAGCCATATTTGCCTCCTATTCAATTGCGTGCGCCTGTAGATTATATCATGTCCCTTTACTTTATCTATTTTTAATACCCTTCACAAGGTCTTTCAAAATTTCCAACACATTGCTTCCGCTTTTTTTGCTATAATATGGGCCTCATCCACAACTTTTTCGGCATAAGCTGATAGTGCTGCTTCATCGGATAAAGCAATACCAGATTTTTCATATTTCCAGACAAGAAGTTTTTTGGCAAAAGCAACCTCTTGTTTCCAGACAAATCCTTTCTTTCCAAAAATAGCCATATAAATTCCACACTGGAACATCTGCGGTTTAAACGTAGCATGTTTCTTGTTATTCTTCTTCCTTAGTTTTTACTCTTTATGTTTTTAAATGAAGACCACTTTTCCCAGTCAAGATCATAACTGGCACTCCTGCCTCTTCCTGGCATTTTGATCAAAATTCCTTTATTAACAAGATCGGCTAATTCCCTTTGGGCTGTGGCACGACTGGTATGTGCGATTCCTATGTATTTTTTGTTCTTTAACCCACCTTCAAAACCACCAGCACCTGCGTCAAGTAGCCGGTTAATCACTTTGGTTTGACGCTCCTGTAGCCTTACCTGGGCAAAATTCTGCCAGAACCGTGCTTTTGTCATTATTTTTTTTAATAGAGTATTGGAATTCAGGATAGCCCTATTCATGCATTCAAGAAACCATTTCAACCACTCTGTAATATCATCAGTACCTGATTGTGTGGCTTTCAAAATTTCATAATATTCATTTCTCTCAGCCATAATCTGTGAAGAAAGGCTATAGAATCTTGTTGGATTGTTTTCATCTCTTGCAAGCAACATATCAGTCAAAGTTCTTGCGATACGGCCATTGCCATCATCAAACGGATGAATTGTAACAAACCATATATGAGCGAGCCCAGCTCTGATGATGCCATCCAATTGACTTTTTTCATTTATCCAGGATATGAATGTTTGCATTTTTTTATCAAGTTTTTTTGCAGGGGGTGCTTCAAAATGAACTTTCTCCTGTCCAATAGGCCCGGAAATAACTTGCATCGGCCCCTTGCTATCATCTCTCCATTGGCCAACAGATATTTTTACCATACCAGAGTAACCAGTTGGAAAAAGGGCTGCATGCCAACCCCAAATTCGTTCCAGAGTCATTTCTTTTGAATAACTAACTGTCGCATCCAGTAAAATTTCTACAAGGCCCTCGACTTTTTGGTCTCTTACCTCCTTCAATCCAGCATCGGGTAGACCGAGTCTGCGTCCAACGGAAGATCGAACCGCATCGGGATCCAATCTTTCACCCTCGATTGCTGACGTCTTTAATGCTTCTTCAACAAGAACATCTGATCGTGCCGTTTGCTGAATTTCAAACCCCAACTCCTTGATCTGAGTTATTAAAGCTCCTTGACTGAATCGGATATTGCCCAAGGGCTTTAACAGTTTTTCACTGTCCCATTTGAGACCTGGCCAAGATTGGAAACAGGCATCTAATTCTCAGCCATTTTCAGGTTTTATTTCCCAGCCATGATCAGGATAATGTTTCCAGCCACTAATTAAGGGTGTTGAGATCGATGGTTAAAATAAGCGAGTAAATATAATAATTTCAACTATTTATCTTGCAAAAATCTCTGTTTAAGTGTATAGTTTTTAAGCAATCAAACAAAAAAAATAAACACGAAAACAGAGGGAATATGCATAGAAAAAATATCAGACGAATCGTGATAGAGCAACTAAAATATAATCATCCATACTGGAAGAAAATGACCAAGAAATCCAAAAAGGAATTGGCGAAACAG
>JAQIBP010000127.1 GCA_027858995.1 Deltaproteobacteria bacterium
CTTTATGGAAATGGATCCACAAAAAATCCATTTCCATAAAGGACGCTTTTCTGTGTTTCTAAATCTTGCTACACTTTTCATTTAATTATTTCTTTTTTCATAAAATTTTTGACACTACCAAGGGTAAGGTTTTGTTCAACTTGCAGATATAAAAATATGCTTGGTCTTTACTTTAGTCTATTCTATAGTTTTCTAGTCGCATATCATTCAATGTGAATGATATCGGATGGAGAATATAATGATGATTAAAATACCACAAGAAATTTTACAAAAATTTGAAACTATGTTGGAGAAAGATAATACTCCAACAAATAAACATAATTTTTATTGAAAATGGCTTTGGTATTATCTGGATTTCTGAAAGCAATACGACCATCTTGACTTGTGATGGGATGAACCAGGTCATAGCTCCAATTTTTCGGTTACATTACCGCGCTTGGTGATGGTGTGTTGAAAACAAATTTTCAGGTATCTTATTTAATATATAAGGATTGTTGAAAAATCAATGAAGGAAATTTTTTTTATGTTTTAACCGCCTGTAGCAGTGACAATTTAAAGGTTGAAGATTTTTGTCAAGCAGGCTTAGTCTATTTTATAAATGACTTTTCAACCTTTGCTTCGTCAAAGGATGCCATCTGGGTCATGATTTTACATGCAGTCTCTGCCATATCAATTGCAAGGGCAGCACCTGTGCCTTCGCCAAGTCTCATATTAAAATCAATCAGGGGTGTAAGATTCATGTGTGAAAGCGCTGCTTTATGAGCTTTTTCAACAGATTGATGTCCGGAGACAAGATATCCCTGGATTGCCGGATTAATGATATACGCCAGAAGACCTGCAGCAGTAGAGATAACGCCGTCAAGAACTATGGCGATTTTTTTGGAGGCTGCAGCAAGAACAGCACCTGTTATGCCGGCTATTTCAAATCCACCCACTTTTTGAAGGATTTCAAACCCATTTTCGTTATCAATGGTATGAAATTCCAAAGCTTTTTCAATAACCTTGAGTTTATGTTCCAGCCCCTTGTCATCAACTCCTGTACCACGTCCAACTGCCTGGGAAGGGGATATCCCTGTGATTATGGAAATAATTGCAGAAGCAGAGCTTGTATTACCAATACCCATTTCACCAAGTCCGACAATATCAATGGGATGTTTGTCAAAGGCTTCAAGAAATGTGGCCATTCCGTTTTCAAGACCTTGGATCATCTGGCTCTTTGTCATGGCATCTTCAATGGCAAAGTTACGGGTTCCTCTGGCAACTTTTTTTATGACAAGGTCAGGATGAGAGGAAAATTCACGGTTGACTCCCATATCAACTACTTTCATATCTATATTATGGTGACGGCAGAGAACATTTATGGCTGCACCGCCATTTAAAAAATTGTCCACCATCTGTGCTGTGACTTCAGATGGATAGGCAGAAACTCCCTCTTCTGTAATTCCGTGATCCCCTGCAAAAACAAAAAGACTCTTTTGCCTGATTTCAGGGTTTAAATTGTTTTGAATCAGGCTCATCTGTATAGCAAGCTCTTCTAAACGCCCGAGAGCTCCAAGCGGTTTTGTCTTTTCATCAATTTTTGTTGTTGCAGCAGCAAGCATGTTGTCAGGCAGGGGGATAACTGCCTCGATTATTTGACGGCACAGACTTTGAGAATCAAGGTTATTTAGATTGACTTCAGGTGTACTGTTTTTGAGGGGTTTATCAATTTCTAATGTTTTTTTCGTAAGATTAAAGTCAAGGATGAATTTTAGATATTTTCCAGAAAGTACATTAGCCATCATCTCAGGAGCCTGCTGAGGTGCAGCAATTTTTTCTATCAAAAGTTTAAGTTTTTTTTCATGGGCCTGCATAAAAGGAATGCTTTTTTTCATGTGATCCCTTGTCATGCCGTAAACGCCTGACATTCTAACTTCCTTATAATGGATAAGGTTTAAAAGATTGGTTTCAATCTGTTCGTTTTTTGAAATTCCACTGAAAAAAGAAATTTGTCCCCCTTTACCAACCTTTACAATGCCCTGGCTGAATGCAATAAAATCTGCACAGGTATTGATTACAAGGTCAAATTCACTTTTATGGGTCTCTTTTGTGCATTCAATATCAGCAGCCTGCAGGAAATGGTCAATATGCTTTATTTTATCTTCACTCTTTTCAATTATTAGAGGCGTAAGTCCAAGATCCCCGGCATAAAGAGCTGTGATCAATCCCATGGTACCAGCTCCATATATCAGTACCCTTTCATTTTTTTTAAAGGATAATTTTTCAAAGGCATTGATAACACAACCCACTGGCTCGGCAAAACATGCCACATGGGTATCAAGGTCATTTGGGATGGGAATCAGGCTCTCTTTTGGTAAAATTGCATTGTTTGCAAATCCTCCATCACTGTGAAAACCTGTAATTTTCATCTCTTCGCAAAGGTTTTCCCGGCCTGAATTGCAAAATCTGCATTTTCCACAGCTTTTCCCCGGCCATACAATATGTCTTTGATCTTTCTTATCTTGAACTACCATTTCATGACCTAAAACTCTTGGGAACAGAAGGTCTCTGTGTCCCTGTTCCCACATTTTAGCATCTGTCCTGCAGATTGCGCAGCAGAGAACCCTGGCCTCAATAAAGCCTTTAGTAATATTATCTCTTTTTTCATTATCATCCGGGCTGATTTCAAGGCGGCCAAGACCTGTTAATATCATTTTCATTTTTATAAATCCTTTTCTGTGAGAATAAGTTTTTTAATAGAGATCTTTATAAATCCCTTTTCTTTAAGCCGGGCTTTATGCTGATGTACAATGTCCATATGGTCAAAGGGAAAAACACTTGCCTTGTGAAGCTGGACTGTCAGGTAGTTGTTATCCTTGAACCGGATATAATCTTTACCTGATTTGATGATTAAAAGTTCCATATTTTTTATAACACCTTTTTTATTGAACTAATCTGTAAAGTTTTTTTAATCCTTTTTCAGGTTGTCTGTTTTGAGCTGCCACCCATTTTTCAAGGGTTTCAAAGGCTGTCCCTTTTTCCAGGATTTTCGCTGCTTTTTCAATTGCCTCTTCTATATTGGAAGCTTGATCTGCTGCAAGGAAAATAAGACCTGCATTCAAGATTGCTGCATCTTTTCTGGCACTGTTCTCCCTGTTATTCAAAAGCTTTGCAAATCTTTTTGATTCTTCCTTTATATTTTTTTCCGGGGAAAGTTCATTACAGTTTTTTGCTGCAAGGCCAAGCTTTTTTGGATCAATAATAAAGTTGTTGATTCCGGTTTTTTCACAAATCCGGCTGCAGTGTGTGATTCCACAGATAGAAGCTTCATCCATGCCCTTATCTGATTCATCGATGGAACCATGCAGAACAATAGCACTTTTATAACCGATTTCTTTCATTACATCTGCCACAGGTTTAATCATCGCTTTTGAATAGACTCCCCTGACTCCAATGGAAGGCAATGCCGGATTTGCAAGGGATGCTGCAATATTAAGGGTTGATCCAAAATTAATCTGGGAGAGGATTCTGCCAAGGGCCCGGGGGTGGATATTAGGACTCATGCCGTTGAATAATCCAAGTCCTGTAGTCTCTATGCTTTTTGTAACAAGTTCTGCCGTGCATTCCACATCCACACCAAGAGCTTCAGCCATATCAACAGTCCCGCATATTGAAGTTATTGCCCTGGCTCCGTGGCGCGCCATGGGAACACCTCCTGCAGCAGCAATAATGGATGCAGCAGTACTGATATTAAAGGTTTTAAAGGTATCCATGCCAGTGCCGCAATTATCCACGACTTTGATCCCATTTTTCAAAGTTACTTTAGTGGTATCAAGGTTATAGATAGCTTCCCATGCTCCTGCAACTTCCTGTTTTGACTCTCCCTTGGCTGTCAGAGATGCCAGAAAAGATCCCTGGTGCATGTCCGTAACCTCATTGTTTAAAATAGAGACAAAAGCCAATCTTGCTTCTTCTCTTGTAAGGTTCTCTTTTTTGATAAGGCGGGTAACAGTTGTACCGAATTTATGATTTAACGTCTGAAACATAAAAATTCCTCCTGAATAATAATTTTTTATTCAACAGGATCTTGTTCCAGCAATGAATCCTTGTGCTTTAAACATTAAGGCAGGCTTTCCGACTTTGGATCATCCTTGCGATTTGCGCCTTCCCCTTTATACAAAAGAGTGACTGTTTGCAGTCGCTGTCCCCGATCACGGCAATGGCTGGTATGTTACGGATTTACACCGTCTTTCCTTTTATCCTGAAAAAAGATATTACAATTTTACTTGTTATAATTAATCAGGCACCTTTATGTTTGCAAAGAGTTTATACAGTCTGAAATATTATTTTGTCAATAAAAAATTGATCCTACCCCAAAAAACTGGAGACCGAGTTAAGCCACATTTTTAAGGTTGTACCATTCCTGCTCACAGTGAGCAGGCGCTTTCCAGTCATTGGCCGAAGGTTTTCTTCTTTGATTATAATAAATTTCAATAAATTAAAAGGGATTTTTTACTTTTCTGAATTTAGATTAAGGTCAGGTTTTTTATTTTTTGTGAAAACGTTTCTTTGTTAATACTTGAAGTTAAGAATAGTTGATGATATGGAGTGATTATACAATTTTTTTAGAACAAACCAGGATATTTGAACAGAGTTCTGGAAAAGAGAAGGCCCAAGTTTATTATAATACAAGGGATGGCATTTGTTCTGACTGAAATCAATTAACTACTTAAAACATAACAGGAGAATAATCATGAATACAATAATGGATATTGTTAAAGCAAGAGATCCTTACGAAAAAGAGTTTCACCAGGCAGTTACAGAAGTTGCCGAATCTGTCAAGCCTGTTCTGGATAAGAATTCTGAATATCGGCATGCTGGAATAATGGAGAGAGTTGTAGAGCCGGAACGTGTGATCCAGTTCAGGGTTCCATGGGTGGATGATCAGGGTGTAGTGAAGGTTAACAGGGGCTTTCGAATTGAAATGAGTTCAGTTATAGGGCCGTATAAGGGTGGTCTTCGTTTTCATCCTTCTGTCAATCTTTCCATTTTGAAATTTCTTGCCTTTGAACAGGTGTTTAAAAATGCTTTGACCACTCTTCCCATGGGCGGAGGGAAAGGCGGATCAGATTTTGATCCTAAAGGTAAATCAGACAATGAAGTCATGAGATTCTGTCAGAGTTTCATGAGTGAGCTATACCGTCATCTCGGCCCTGATACAGATGTTCCTGCAGGTGATATAGGTGTTGGCGGAAGAGAGATCGGGTTTTTGTTCGGTATGTATAAAAAGTTGAAAAATGAATTTTCCGGCATTTTAACAGGAAAAAGCCTTAACTGGGGTGGGAGTCTTATCAGACCCGAGGCCACTGGATATGGTTCAGTCTTTTTTGCCAATGAAATGCTGGCAACAAAAAATGAAAACCTTGAAAACAAGGTTTGTCTTGTTTCTGGTTCAGGTAATGTTGCCCAGTATACCACTGAAAAATTAAATCAGCTGGGAGCCAAGGTAGTTACACTTTCTGATTCTTCAGGATATATTTATGATGAAAAAGGAATTGATGAAGCAAAACTTCAATATGTCATGTATCTGAAAAATGTAAAACGCGGCCGCATTAAAGAGTATGCTGAGAAATATTCAGATGCTGTTTATACTGAGATTGATGCAGGCGCTGATCATAATCCTTTATGGGATCATAAAGTGGACTGTGCTTTTCCAAGTGCAACCCAGAATGAAATCAATGCAAAAGATGCTCAAAATCTTGTTGACAATAGAGTTCATGTAGTTTGTGAAGGTGCAAATATGCCCACCATCCCGGAAGGGGTTGATATCTTTCTTGAAAACAAGATTCTTTTTGCACCTGGAAAAGCTGCCAATGCCGGTGGTGTTGCAGTATCAGGACTTGAGATGTCGCAGAATTCAATGAGGATCAAATGGTCCCGTGAAGAAGTGGAAGCCAGGCTTAAAGGCATTATGCAGAGCATTCACCACTCATGTATTTCAGCTGCTGAAGAGTTTGGAACTCCAGGCAACTATGTAAATGGTGCCAATATTGCAGGGTTTGTTAAAGTTGCTGATTCCATGATGGATCAGGGTGTTGTGTAACACTAAGTATATAAAGGGTTGAGTCAGCAATGATTCAACCCTTTTTACATGTCATCAATATATGGTTTGATTAACTTGAGTTCATTGGGTCTTATTGACCGCCAGGCAATGGAATAGAGAGTTTCAGGAACTGGTCTCGGGCCAGGATTTAAGATTGCCACCCTGATTGTGTCATCCAATTCAATCCATAATGTATTTTTTATATTCAGGTCATACTCCTTTGAAATTTTTTTGGCAAAATTGTGGATATAATTTTTCAAGGATGTATTCATGGGTTTTTGAGTTCTGGCATTTTTTAAAAGAACAGCTGTGGAAAAAAGATAGCTGATATTTTCATTGTCAGCTCCAAGTTTTAAAATTTTCACACGGTATGATCCCGGCCACCATGAAACAGGTTTCTCACCTGACCTGGTTTTGCCATCCCACTCATAAATAAAATCATGTAGTATCATTTTATAGCCTCCTGTCGGCATGCGTGGGCGAAATCTTCAGGATATACTCCACAAATCCATCGCAATTGAGCTTCACTGAATGTATGGGGTGCATGGGGCAGCCGTGGTATAAATGAATATAAAAGTTGCTGGTCAGTATTCTCTGAATCAAAGCGGCTGGAAAATTCAATGGAGGTTACAAATTGTGCACCAAGGGATTCAAGGGTTTTTACTGCAAATAAGATGGCTTTATCCAGAGATTTTCGCATGTTCATATCTGCTTCAAGTATATTGGCGCAGGATTTTTTTGGCAAAAGCTGCAATTCCCATTCACAGATCTGGGCCTTTGGCACAAACAGTATTGTGTGATCATCCTCCATGACAACCAGGGATTTTTCGCCGGTGCTGTTTCCATCTGTTCTTGTGTTATTTTTTATGGCATTAATATAATTTTCAAAAAAGTTTTTACCAATGGTTTTTTTGTAATCCTTAATAAAATCACTGATCAGATCACCGCAGGAAAAACAGGTCATGCTTCTACCTGAATCAGTTGGAACCTGCTCTGGGATCATGGCATTCTGCTGGTGAATCATCTGGTGGGAAGCATGGAGTCTGTGGCCTGACTGGGCATAGCCAAAGCCAAAATTCCATCCCCACAAGGAGGCATCAAATTTTAAGGAGAGCTTCTGGTTCTGCTTAAGCTTTTTCTCTATTTTAACCCTCAGCTTTTCAAGTTCATCCTGGGTGAGTCTCTCTCTTTTGCCGGGCAGGTCAATATCAAGCTGGGATGCAACTCTTATAAATGCGCGCTGATAATATAAGTGTCTTATGCCTGTCATATCTTCAACAGTGAGGTCACAGGCTCTGTATCTTATGGTATCATTTGCCATATTGGATGCAAAATGGCCCCAGGGAATATATGAATTGCGCCTTAAATATTCAAACACATGGGTTTTTCTGTCTTCAGAAAAGTATTCTCCTGTGATTTCATTGCCTCCCTGGACTCCTGGTTTTAATACCAGGGTATTTTTATAATCATCAGGAAGATATCTGTTGTTCACAAGAACTTCAAAAAGTTCATGATCATAAATATCTGGAATGGTTTCTCCAGACTTCTTTTTTTTATATCCGATTCCAACAGGGATTTTGCTTAGGTTTTGATTTTTTGAATCAAAAAGGATATTGCACGATTTTTGTGCCAGGATCATTAACTCTTCCGGGTCTGTGGAAGCCTGGGCAAGGGCTATTAACAGGGCATGGGGCAGGATATCAAGAATTGAATTTTTATCTTTCAGCTCTCTGTTTTTATCTCCTTTTATTTTTTTAACATTCTGTAAAAGAGAACATGGCTCAGGAGCTGCAATAAAAATTTTTTCAGGATGTCCGGCTTTTATATCAGCCCAGGCCGAGTTGATATAAGTTGTGCCTCTGAATGGAAAGGCATTGGCAATTTCATAGATTATATCAGCCTGGGGCTCATAAAGGTCTTCTCTGGGAAAATTGACAGAATTATCAACAGTTGTCCCGTCTTCAAGCTGTCCAAGAGATTCCAGACAATCACTGCTCCTAACATTTTTAATTTCAAATTCCGGCTTGTGAATACCCACGATAAATTTTGCATCTTTTCCCACACAGGTTCTTAAGCTGCTCATAACTCAGGTGCTCCAGACGGGATCAAACACAAAAAGATAAATGTTGGGTCAGATCTGTTTTTGAACTGATGCTCAATATTGGGTGGAATAAATACAGCAGATCCTTTTGAAACAGGATACCATTTATCCTCTATAAAAACTTCTCCCTCTCCTGAGTGGACAAAAATTTCATGCTCCCAGTCATGGGTGTGCCTTGGGGTATGTCCGTCTTTACCCATTTCAAACATTCTCATGCAAAAATTTTGTGCGCCGTCTTTTTTGCCGATCATCACCCTGCCGCTAACATTGTGAACTATTTTACTCTCCATTTTGACAGGTAATATATCTTTAGTATTGATTATTTTCATTTGTATATCTCCTTCTTATCGGTCTGCCAAATGCGGTAATATCTAAATGAAAGAACTAATTTTATAATTCTTTCGTGTTTTGTGCGTGACCTCCAGGTTATTGTAAGTGGTGACCATTGCAGGCTGCTCGCTGCGGTTATGGTATAAAGAAATATATGCTATTACTAATTGCTTTGTCAATGTAATTGCAGAACATTTTGTCTTAACCCTGCCGCTTGACAATAGTGGCAGGTAAATATATTAAATATTTTAAAAAAAGGTGTTGATATTGCCCTGATTGGTGTTTGCAATCCCATCTCACATGGGGTTATTTTCCCCATTCGTGCTTAGAGCCGCCCAATAAAAGTGAAGGTATTATGCGTGAACTTAACGAATTTAAACATTTGGAGGTCAAGTGAGCATAAATGAAAAGGAAAAAGCCATTGAATACCATTTTAATAAACTTGATGGACATTCTTTATCAAACGGTTTTGGTATTGCAAGTCCTGAAATTGCCAGAGCTGTGGCACTTTTTCATGAAAGTTTACCAGGATACAGCCCAACCCCTTTGATTACGCTACCTGCTCTTGCCAACCATCTAAGTGTTAATAAAATATTGATAAAGGATGAAAGCAAACGATTTGATTTAAATGCTTTCAAGGTACTCGGAGCCGGTTATGCCATGGCCAGGATACTCTTGTCTGAACTATCACTTGATTTAAAAGAGTGTACATTTGACAATATTTTACTTAACCGGGGAAAACTCAGCCATTTAACCTTTGTTACTGCAACCGATGGTAATCATGGAAGAGCCGTTGCCTGGGCAGCAAACAAGTTTGGTTGCAAAGCAGTTGTCTTCATGCCCAAAGGATCGTCAAGAGCCCGGTTGCAAGCGATACATGACTTTGGAGCAAAGGCCTCTATACTTGACTGCAATTTTGATGAAGCTGTAATGTTTGCGGAAAAGATGGCAAAGAAAAATGGCTGGGTATTGATACAGGATACTTCCTGGCATGGATATGATAAGATCCCTTTGCATATCATGCAAGGCTATTTTACACTGCTGACAGAAGTCATGTCACAAGGAAAAGGCAGCTGGCCGACACATGTTTTTATACAGGCAGGTGTTGGATCTTTTGCAGCCGCTATATTAGCATTTTTGTGCAGCTTTTCGGAAAAACCCAAACCGATTTTTGTCCTGGTGGAAGCCAAAGGCGCACCTTGTTATTTTAAATCCATGGAGATAGGTGATGGCGACCCCCACACTGTTCACGGGGATCTTAAAACTATCATGGCCGGACTTTCATGCGGTAAACCAAGTCAAACTGCGTGGGAAATTTTAAAAACCGGTGCTGATGCATTTGTTGTCTGTATTGATGAAATTGCAAAAACAGGGATGCGAATACTTGGCAATCCCATGGGGAAGGACACCCGAATTATTTCAGGAGAATCAGGTGCTGTGACCCTGGGGCTTGTTTATTCTCTTCTCCACGAAAAAGAGGATAAAAACTTAAAAACCAGGCTGAAAATAGATACCAACTCTAAGATTTTACTCTTTTCAACCGAGGGTGATACTGATCCCCAACATTATAGAGAGGTTGTCTGGGGAATAGTTTAAAAAAAACGCCAGATATGGTATGGCTTTTGGGGTTGTACTGTTAATTAAGGAATTATCAATGGAATATGCTCTTGTAAAAGCTTGTATTAATCTTGATGCTGTCTCCAATAATATTCACGTATTAAAAAATATTATGGATAAAAAATCAAAATTTATGGCTGTGGTTAAGGCTGATGCCTATGGTCACGGAGCTGTCAAAATTGCACAAAAAGCCATGCAAAGCGGTGCTGACAATCTCGGGGTTGCACGATTAGATGAGGCTGTCATGCTAAGGCAGGCTGATATTACAGCTCCTATTCTTGTTTTCGGGTATATTTATCCTGCACAGGCTGCCCTTGTTAATGAGTTTGATCTGACTATAACTGTTTATAATTATGATATGGCCAAAGCTCTGTCGCAAAAAGCATGTGATCTTGGTATTGTACTTAAAGCCCATCTGAAAATAGATACTGGAATGGGCAGGGTGGGGCTTATTATTAATAACCTGAAGGTCACACGTAAAAAGATTGTTCACCATATTAAAAGAATTATGGAGCTGCCGGGTATTGAAATAGAAGGCATATATACTCATCTCGCAGCTGCTGACCACAGTGACAGGACATATACAAATCTGCAGTTGAAAATGTTTGATTCACTGCTCAATGATCTTAAAAAAGAGAATATTGAATTTAAAGTCTGTCATGCGGCAAACAGTGCTGGAATCATGGGATATCCAGAGTCTCACTATGATATGGTCAGAGCCGGGATTTCTCTGTACGGGCTTTATCCTTCAAATGAAGTGGATAAATCAAGGGTGAATCTTGTTCCTGCCATGACCCTGAAATCAATTATCACATCTGCAAGGAGAGTTCCTCCTGGATTTAAAGTCAGTTATGGCATGACCCATGAAACACAAAAAGAGACTGTTCTTGCATCTGTGCCCGTTGGCTATGCTGATGGATTCTCACGGCTTTTTTCTTCAAATGGACACATGCTTGTCAAGGGGGAAAAAGCTCCCATTGTTGGAAGAGTATGTATGGATCAGACAATAATTGATGTGGGGCATATTCCTGATGTCCAGGTTGAAGATGAAGTAGTTATAATTGGCAGGCAGGCAAATAAAACAATTAGTGCTGATGAACTTGCTCAAAATATAAATACAATTAACTATGAAATAGTTTCATCCTTAACCCCAAGAGTTAAAAGAGTCTATGATTGAAACGAATCTATAAAGATACAGCGAAGCTTTGCTGTAAAAGTCATGGATCTTGTAGGTCCAACCAAAGAAATATCCCAGTATGAGTTAATGATAAAATAACCTCAAGGGGCAAACCTGTGGTGTTGGATATTTGGTATAAGGAGTTTATGTTTATCTGTCCAGGATGCTCATCTCCCGATGGTTTTTTTATTATCCCGGTCAACGTTTCACCTTCACTTCTGCCCCTTCCAGGCTTCCATTGAAATTAAATATATTAATTAGTTGATTTTAGTTGAATTCATTAAAATTTATACAGGTGTTATAACTGAACAGATCATTTTTTCAATTCTGTCATTAACCAAAAGCAAGCCATATTCCAACTCCCATCATTAATAGTCCTGAAATGCTATTTAGAAGAATGAGATTTCCTTTTTTTCCAAGAAACCGGCTAAGAGTTCTCCCACCGTTTGAATAGAGAACAAGGCAAGTGAATTCAGTTGTCAGAATAATTCCAACCAGAATAGCAAGCTGAGACATAAGAGCTTTTTCAGGATTAATAAAAGGGGGCAAAAGGGATATCATAAATGCCCAACCCTTGGGATTTGCAATGGCTGTAATAAATCCCTGAAGCATAAGAGATTTTTTGCTGATACTTAAGAGTTTTTTCTGACCAAACCTATCGGGCACTTTATCTCTTGACCGGAGCATCTGAAAACCAAGATATAAAAGATATGTTCCACCGGCATATTTTAAGAAAAGAAATAAAATCGGAAAATTTAACATTAATGCAGCAACTCCGGAAACTGAAGCGATGGAAACCAGGGCAACTCCGGCAAGTTCTCCCCACATCATATAAAATGTCTTTCTTACACCTATTGTCATTCCCATTGTTAGAGCAAGTGTCATGCACATACCGGGAGTCACAGATACAAAAAAGAAAGTAGGTATAAAAATAGTTAAAACAGATGATTCAATCATGCCAAGTGCCTAATATTATATATTGAAAAACAACGTTGGAACTTACAGGAATAATAATAAAATTGAAAGTAATTAGTATGATTTTGCAGAATTTTATTCAGATGTTGGAGAATTATTTTTTAAATCAGGTAAGTTTCAAATAAAGTTTAATAAAAATTTTAATAAGAGGAGGTGATTTATCTTCAATTATGTTGAATAGCATTGTTTGAATTGGATTACGCTATTTTTTCAGTAAAGTTGATTTTTATAAGCCGGAGATACCCAGAATTCTGTTTATCATAATTTTTTGAATGTTATACTGTTAAGAATCGGTATTTTTTTTAAAGAATTCTGTTGTAATCTCTATGCCGTTCTGATAGCGACTTGAGTGTTAACCGGTTTGTTATTTTTGTATATTCACCAGAAAAAACTGTAGAATTAATTGTTATGCGGTAGATGAATCATATAATACTTTAAAGGTAAAAAGATGAAAAATATATTTGATGGAAAAAAGACTGCAAAATTGGGCACTGAGAAAAATCCCGCTGTCGTGAATGTACAAACAGAAGAAAGAGTGAAAGAATTAGAATCAGTATTTGAAGAAAATGGTTGGAAATATACAATTGAATTGGAACCAGATAAACCTGAAGATATTAAAGACTTAGATATATTGTTGAATCCCTTCAAAACAAAGATTGCCGAAACAAAAGTGGGACGCAATGAACCCTGCCCATGTGGAAGCGGTAAAAAATATAAAAAATGTTGCGGGAAATAAGACTCTTTGCATTCTTAAAAGCTAACCTACATTCACACAAAGGAGAATCGATATGGCTGCAACAAAAAAAGAAACGGTTCTGGACTTCCTTAACAATGCCTATAACGAATATAATATTGATTCTCACGAAAACTCAATAACATTATCATACGACTTTATCATTGATACAGGGACAGCCAGAATATTTATAAAAATCGGGCGGAAACGTTGGGACGGGTCTAATAACAGTTCCATTGTGGATTTTTTAAAATCGAAAGAACAACAGATTCGTGAAGCGCTTTTGATCAATCAGAACGCAATTCTTCCAATGAAATAGCCCGTATAGAATCCAAAGTAGGCATTCTTTTAGCTTTTGAGAACAAATAGATTTTAACAAAATCCTTCTCATAAAGGGTGTTGAAATCGATGGTTAAAATAAGCGAGTAAATATAATAATTTCAACTATTTATCTTGCAAAAACCTCTGTTTAAGTGTATAGTTTTTAAGCAATCAAACAAAAAAAATAAACACAAAAACAGAGGGAATATGCATAGAAAAAATATCAGACGAATCGTGATAGAGCAACTAAAATATAATCATCCATACTGGAAGAAAATGACCAAGAAATCCAAAAAGGAATTGGCGAAACAG
>JAQIBP010000159.1 GCA_027858995.1 Deltaproteobacteria bacterium
AAGCCCGGCCATTTATTTGATCGGGTTTTTTTTATGGAAAATCGAGGGGTGAAAAAATTTAATATTTAAAAAAAATATATTTTTGATGATTTTCTGATGGTTACAATATGCTTACACAATTATTTTAGACAAAAAAAAGGTTTTCAACAAAAAGCTGAAAACCCTTGATTTTATTGGTACCTGGGACGAGAATTGAACTCGTACAGAGATTATCTCCGAGGGATTTTAAGTCCCTTGCGTCTACCAGTTCCGCCACCCAGGCATAATTCATGATTTTTTATAACATTTTTTATAATTTTGCAAGCTTCTTTCAATCTGAGATCACTTTTTCCAATTTTCTTCTAAAGAATCCTGCCAGGAAAGTTATTTTTATTCATTCTACGATTATGTTATATTTACATAATAAAAAAGTGACAAAAAGGAAGTTCTTATCCTATATCCTAATCCTACTAATCCTAAATACCATGAGGAGCCAGTTTCCGGGTGTTGAACTGGTATCAAAGGATACCATGATGCGGATAAAGGCAAGAGAACTTGGATTCAAAGCTCAGGACTATTACCGTTACCAAGCAGAAAACAATTATTCCAAGGATTTTCCAAAAAGTAAAGTAAAAGAAAAAAAGAGTTCCCCCAGATACTTGTAAGCCGTCTAATGGTTCACCTTGAAGACACTGACAATATGGGTTGTCTTCCTGGCGATATTAGTGAAAAAATGTCACCCTGGCTTAAACCCATATGGCATAACCTGACTTTTTTAAAAGAGATCTCTGATGGGAACCAGCAAAAGATTGACAAGCTTCTTCATGACAAGAAAATCGAGATAGAACCTCTTGATTACATCAGGGGAACAACCTTTTTTAAATGTTTACTCATAATTGGCGAAGCACAAAATTTAACCCCGCACCAGATAAAAACCATCATCACAAGAGCTGGAATGCATACAAAAATTATCTTTACAGGCGACCTTGACCAGATAGACAGGAAGCGAAGGCTTGACAAACTGTCCAACTGGCTTGCCTATGCTACAGGCCGACTTGCCAACCAGAAACTTGTGGTTTCGGTCAAGTTCCAGACCTCGGTAAGGTCGGACCTTGCAAAAATCGGTTTTGAGCTGCTTTGATACAAAATTTGTCAACCTCTAACCATTTTTTGAGCAAAAAACTTTAATAAGTCTCTTCTTGCCACCTGAACAACCGTGAAAACATTACCTTCCTTACCTTGGTATGTTTTTTGCTTCTTTTCAGATATATTGCACAAATATCCAACAGCGGAGGGATTATGAAAGCAAAACCGTTTATCTTAATTATGACTATTGTTGCTGTAATCGGAGGATTGGTATTTTTTTTTCAAAAAGACAAACAAGATAAAAAGCTTATTGCCCATAATAAACTGAAGTTCCAACAAGTGAGAGCAGCAGCCCAAAAAAGCAATATCGCAGGCCTGCTTGTCATGGCTTCGACTATCAATAAATTTCATAAGATAAAAGGCTATTATCCAAAGAAACTTTTCGATCTTTATCCTGAGTTCATTACGGATATATCCTTTATTTCGAAGTTGAATTGGTCATATCATCAGGAAAAGAAAAGTTATCTTATTAAAAGAAATGTAACGGGTCAAAATACCTTCGCCTCAATGGGACCTGACCTGAAGCTTAAGACAGGAACAAAAGAGTCTGCAACACAACGTGTTATTATCGCTGATGTCCAGACAAAAATCAAAAAAACAAAGTCAATCCAAGCAGCCACTCCTGAAAATTTAAAAACCAAATCTGGTATTAAAAAACACGCAAAACTGGTTCAGGAAGTTGAGAAAAAATTCAAATCCACTGTTAAAAAAGTCCTGCCGAATGTAAGTACTGAGCCTGAACCATCAACAAGAATAGTAAAAAAAGCATTGAATAAAAACGAACAATTCCTGCTGTCCCTTAATAATAGCAATTTTTATATCTGGAAAGACAGTGGCGGGATTATTGGATTCAGCAACATGCAATATCCGAATGAAAATCAATTGTTTGTATACAGGGATCAAGGATGGATAGAATACAGTGCCAAATAAAACTATACAGAAAAAAAATCATTGTGATTCAATTACAGGAGATAAAAAAATGACATCACACACAAAAAACATTAAAAACCCTCTTAAGGGCATTAGAGGCTTCACCTTGATAGAATTAATGGTTGTAATCGTTATGGTGGGTATTTTAGCGTCAATCGCTATTAATAACTATACATTACTTAAGAAAAAAGCCTATGACTCTACCGCCCTTTCCGATACACGCAACTTAGTAGATGGTGTCGTAAATGCAATCCTGGGTGACGAAGATGTGGATTACACTAAAGATTATACGGGAGGTGCTGTTGGGAATTTAGATACTTCCGAAAATGGCAGACCCCCTGTGTTTGTTTTATCTTCTGGTGTTGAAGCCTTCATTCAAGGAGATAGCAATCTAGGAACAAATGGTGACTCCACCATTATGTCTGCTATGGTCTATCATACAAAAGGAACAGATGATCCTGCTACCGACAGCGGAAAAAAAGAGTACGTCTGCATTATTGATGAGGAGACTGACGTCACCAGTTTGCCGTGACATTGACAATTATAAGCCAAGACATCCAGGGTTAATGATATTATGGGGGTCAAAATGATGAGACAAACCACTCATAAGCATCTTTCACACCATCTCGCAATAAAATATGGGCTCTCCATCCAAGACTATCAAGCCGGGAGACATCAAGAAGTTTTTGAGGGGTGCCGTCGGGTTTAGATGTATCAAAAACAAGGTTTCCCTGAAATCCCACCTGCTCTTTGATAGTCATGGCAAGTTCTTTTATGGTGCAGTCTTTCCCGGTTCCCACATTGATAAAACAGGGGGACGGATAGTTAGTCAGGTGTTTTTCAACTTTAGCATCTGAAAGATTCATAACATGCTGGCAGGCATCTGTCATATCATCAACGTGGAGAAATTCTCTTCTCGGTGAGCCTGTTCCCCAAATTGTCACTTCCTTTGCTTTGGAAAGTTTTGCTTCGTGAAATTTGCGGAT
The DNA here is from genome assembly GCA_027858995.1 of Deltaproteobacteria bacterium. Lineage (GTDB taxonomy): Bacteria > Desulfobacterota > Desulfobacteria > Desulfobacterales > Desulfobacteraceae > Desulfobacula. The sequence continues at coordinate 3,042 of JAQIBP010000159.1, forward strand.
CAGGGCTGGCAGGACATGGGAGGTTTCAAAATCAAAGTTGTCATTGGGTCCGTAAAGATTGGTGGGCATTACAGCTATAAACTGTGTATTGTATTGCCGGTTATATGATTCGCACATCTTTATGCCTGCGATCTTGGCAATGGCATAGGGTTCGTTGGTAGGTTCAAGAAGCCCTGTTAAAAGATGTTCTTCTTTCATGGGTTGGGGTGCATTTTTAGGGTATATGCAAGAAGAGCCGAGGAAAAGAAGTCTTTTTACCCTGTTTTTCCAGGCAGCATTTATAATATTAGATTGAATCACAAGATTGTCATGGATAAAATTTGCAGGATATGTGTTGTTGGCATGGATGCCCCCTACCCTTGCTGCGGCAAGGAAAACATAATCTGGTTTTTCATTTGAAAAGAACCGGTTGACAGCATCCTGGTTTAGAAGATCAATGCGGGTAAGTTTTAAAGGCATATTTTTCTGCTCTTCAAGCACTCTTGTCCGGGTGGAGCCTATAAAGTTGTCATATCCTTTTTTTACAAGGTTTCTGATAATGGCACTGCCCACCATTCCGGAAGCTCCTGCTATAAATATTTTGTCTGATTTATTCATTTTGATTAAATACCTGAAATCCTGCTCTCTGGCAGAGTTCATCTCTTTTAGCCTCTTCAAGATCTGACTGGACCATCTCCTTTACAAGCTGTTGAAAGGTTATTTTCGGTTCCCAGCCAAGATTGTTTTTAGCCTTGGAAGGATCACCCAGGAGAGTTTCAACCTCGGTGGGGCGGAAATATCTTGAATCCACTGCCACTATTGTTTTACCGTTGGCTGCATTTATCCCTTTTTCGTTAATGCCTTTTCCCTCCCATTTAATTGCCATGCCAAGCTCTTTTGCACAGAAATCAACAAATTCACGGACTGAATGCTGCTCTCCTGTGGCTATGACATAATCATCCGGGATATCCTGCTGGAGCATCAGCCACTGCATTTCAACATAATCTTTGGCATGGCCCCAGTCACGCAGGGCATCAAGGTTTCCAAGAAATAGGCAATCCTGCATGCCAAGGTAAATTCTACACAGTGCCCTTGTAATCTTGCGGGTTACAAAGGTTTCTCCCCTTATGGGAGATTCATGGTTAAAGAGAATGCCGTTGCAAGCATAAATATCGTAGGCTTCTCTGTAATTGACTGTTATCCAGTAGGCATACAGTTTGGCACAGGCATAGGGAGAACGTGGGTAAAAAGGGGTTTTTTCGGTCTGGGGAACCTCCTGCACCTTGCCGTAGAGTTCTGAGGTGGAAGCCTGATAAAACCTTGTTTTTTTCTCCAGGCCAAGGAGCCTGATACCTTCAAGAATCCGCATGGTACCAAGGGCATCAACATCAGCTGTATATTCAGGAGATTCAAAAGATACCTGGACATGGCTCTGTGCTGCAAGGTTGTAAACTTCGTCGGGCTTAACCTCCTGGAGTATGCGTGTCAGGTTTGTTGCATCGGTGAGATCCCCGTAATGCAGAACCATGTTCCTATCTTTTTCGTGGGGATCCTGGTAAAGATGATCAATGCGGTCTGTATTGAACAGGGAGGCACGTCTTTTAATCCCGTGGACTTCATAGCCCTTTGACAGCAGGAATTCAGCAAGATAAGCACCATCCTGTCCTGTTATTCCTGTAATTAATGCTTTTTTCATAAACTCTTATTTACCTTTCATGCATATTATTACCTGGTCTGACCCAGATAAACTTTACATATTTAACGATTATCTGAAAAAATTTTGCGAGTGAATGAATTTTATCTTTCCCTCTTTCTACATCACTGATGAACTTAACACTTGTCTCTGTAATATCTGCCAGATCCGATTGCCTCATCATTCTATAAAAACATGTGCGTTGTTAAAACACAAGTTTTTTAAGTTAAAAAAAACCAGATAAACAATCTAATTTTACTTATAAACATGTTAAAAAATACTGCACTTGTAGGCAGTACTTTTTTTATGAAATATAATAAACGCTGATGAATTATTGACAATACCCGGTGATTGAGTATAACTTGTTTCCAGTTAATTCAGGGGTTTTTCATTATGGCTGTATTTGAATATAAAGCGTTGAACAAAAAGGGAAAAAATGTCTCGGGCATTATAGATGCCGAAAGCAATAGCGCTGCTAAAGCCAAGCTCAGACAACAAGATATTTTCCCGTCTGCTTTAAACAAAATCGAATCCGACACTGTTGCAAAAGAAAAAAAATCAAAATCTATTTTCCCGCAAATCCGTTTCTTTACTAGGATCAGTTCAGCAGAACTTTCCATGATCACAAGGCAGATGTCAACACTATTGTCTGCAGGATTTCCCCTTGTTAAAGCTGTTTCAACACTTGTTCCCCAGGCCAGATCAAAAGCCCTGCAAAAGGTGCTTTCAAAGATAAAAGATGCAATTGAAGAAGGCAGCAGTTTTGCAAATGCTCTTGCCTTGTATCCAAATGTATTTTCACCAATTTTTATTAATATGGTAAATGCCGGGGAATCTTCCGGAACTCTGGAAATTGTTCTGGAACGACTTGCAGACTTTAATGAAAACAGGGAAGATTCTAAAAATAAAATCCAGGCTTCTCTTGCCTATCCTGTTTTAATGTCTTGTATTGGATTCGGAGTTTTGCTTGTTCTTTTAACATATGTTGTGCCTGGTATTGTCAATATATTTTCCGATATGAGCCAGACTTTGCCGCTGCCAACCATGATCCTGATTTCCGTAAGTTCTTTTTTCAAATCCTGGTGGTGGGGTATTCTCCTGACTCCTTTTTTTCTTTTCTTTTTACTCCTTTTAATTCGAAAGACAGAAAAAGGAGGTTATTTCATTGACAACCTTCTTATCTCTTTGCCAGTCACAGGAAATCTCTTAAAAAAAATTATTGCTGCAAGATTCACAAGGACTCTTGGTTCTTTATTAGAGAATGGAGTTCCAATGCTGACAGCCATGCATATCACAAAAAGCATTGCCGGCAACAGGGTCATGTTTGAACTTATTTCAAAGGCCTGTGATACTGTTGAACAGGGTGGAGAGCTTGGCAATGTACTTATTAACAGCAAGGCTTTCCCGAATCTTGCGTCCCAGATGATTAAAATCGGAGAGACAAGCGGTGAGCTGGAAAAAATGCTGGAAAAGACAGCTGATCTCTTTGAAAAAGATGTTCACACTGCGGTCACTGCAGCAACATCTTTGATCGAACCTCTTATTATTTTAATCATGGGTATTGTGGTGGGTGGTATTATACTTGCTGTTTGTCTGCCTATATTTGAAATCAACCAACTCATCCAATAATATTTGGATGCAGAGCAACTCAAAATTTAAAATTAAGGGATAATCCATAGGCTTTATCTTCAGGATCAAAGTCTGGTGATATGTAAACATCCCGGCCCAGGATTTTCAATGTCTGGGCATGATTATATTTATGTGCAGAGGTAATAGAGCCATAAATATTGCCGGTATAAAATCCTGTCTCTACAAAACCTATGACGCCGGCAAGAGCTTTATTATCATCGTCCCATGCTTCCCAGGCCGCCCACATCAAACCAGTATTTAATATAAAAGTAATCAGAGCATCATGGTATCTTTCACAATAGAGAAATCCTCCTCCTGGAATAATGGCAAAAAATCCTGCAGCTTTAGGATTTTTTCTGGGTGCATGCTCTGCCTTAAAAATCAAATCACTGTATTCATCTATTCTGTATTTGTCTGCATTGAATGCTGAAATTTTAGATAAATATTTTTTTGCAAGAGCAAGTGATCCATGCTTGAATTGTCTTGCATTAGACAGTTGAATCTGTGCAAGATTAAAATAGATTTTATCTTTTATATTTATATCATCCACAAGTTTTAAATAGTTTTGCAGAACAATCTGTGCATATCCTCTGTTGCCAAGCTGCATAAATGCTCTGCTCTGAAAAAAAACAGCCTGTTCTATAATATCGTTGTCCTGGCCTTTTATAATAATCTCATTAAAAGCTCTTGCTGCTTCATGATAATTTTTCTTGTTAAACAGACAGACTGCAATATTATACTCTGCCTGATCCAGATATTCACTTTCAGGAAAAAAATGGATAAAACGCTTGAATTCAATAATGGCTGTATCATAATCCTCTGCCTCAAAAAGTTCCAAGGCATACTCATACTGCATATCTGATGTAATAATCAGCTGTTTTCCCAAGACAGAACTACTGTAAGGCTGGAATACAATTATTAAAGATACTGCAAGATATGAATACCAATGTTTCATCTGTTTTTATCTTTTTCAAACCACCAGAAATCATTGGCTGCCACAGGGTCATGGATTAATTGATGACTGTTTACAATTACCCTTCCTGAAACATCTGCTTCATCCCTGCCGCAGCGGACAAGCCTGTCACAAGACATTATCCAGCCCATCACAGGACCATGTTTTTCAAATGCCCTGGATGCATAGCTTGAACATGATGGATACATTGGGCATCTGTTTCCATCAACAACAGATATATGGTTTTTATAAAAATTCAGTATAAAATTTTTATCCTCTGCATATAGAGGGCTGACAAAAAACATTATAAAAATAACAGATAAAAAAATGAGAACTGTTTTATTCCTGTGTAACACGAAGTACCTCGCTGATGGAAGTAATACCCTTGAGCACCTTGGACATACCATCCTGGCGCAATGTTTTCATTCCTGATTTTAAAGCTTCCTTTCTTATCTGGTTGGAATCTGAGGTCTCAAGAATAAGATTTTTTAAGGTGTCATCCATGAGTATGATTTCAAAAATTGCTTCCCTGCCTGAATAGCCGGTATTAAAGCACTTTGAACAACCTACCGGCCTGTAGGCATATTCACCTATATACTCTTTAACTGTTCCGTTAAGAGCTTTCAAGTGAGAGGATTTAAGCCGAAACTTTTTTCTGCATTCTGTGCAGAGCACTCTTACAAGGCGCTGAGCAATGATACTGTTTACAGCAGATGATATAAGATATGGTTCCACTCCAAGATCCACAAGCCTTGTAATGGCACCTGCTGAATCATTTGTATGCAGTGTTGAAAAAACAAGATGGCCTGTCAATGCCGATTGAATGGCAATCTCTGCAGTTTCTATATCTCTTATTTCCCCAATAAGAACAATATCAGGATCCTGTCTTACAATGGAGCGAAGCCCCGTGGCAAAGGTAACACCTGTTTTTGCATTGACCTGGATCTGGCCTATCCCTTTAAGATTATACTCTACCGGGTCTTCAATGGTAATAATATTTTTATCAGGAGAATTAATTTCTGAGAGTGCAGCATAAAGAGTTGTGGTTTTACCGCTTCCTGTGGGACCTGTTACAAGGACAATACCATTGTTCTGACGTATAATCTTGTTTATCAGGGTGTAGTGTTTATCTGACAGACCAAACTGGAAAAACTCAAGAAAATATCCAGACTTATTCAAAAGTCTCATGACAACACGTTCACCATAAGATGTGGGCACGGTGGAAATTCGGATATCAATTTCCTGGTCACCAATTCTAACCTGCGATCTGCCATCCTGGGGCACTCTTTTCTCGGCAATATTCATATTTGCCATCACCTTGATTCTTGAAATTAAAGAGGCCTGTACACCCTTGGGAGGATTGAGCATTTCATAAAGAATACCGTCTATTCGATACCTTACATTCAAAATATCCTGGAATGGTTCAATATGAATGTCGCTTGCACTTGCCTTTACAGCCTGGGAAATCATGTGATTCACAAGCCTGATTACAGGTGCATCACTTGTATCATCAAGCAGGTCAGCAGTTTGATATGAATCATCAATAATTGTAAATTCAGAACCATCCATGTCATCAACCAGCTGCTGGGCACTCTCCCCGGATTGGTCATACAATATATTGATGGCAGACAATATCTGATTTCTCGGCGCCAGCACCAGTGTATAGGAATCAAGATTTAAAATCGCTGCAACATCATCAACACGACTGAGATCAGAAGGCTCATTGATGGCAATAATTGATTTATCATCTCTTTTAATCAGAGGTGCAATATAAAACTTTTTTAAAAACTGTCTTAAAATCAGAGAAGTCCAATCATTTGTCACATTTTCCATGGAGAGATTTGCAACAAAAGGCAGTGAATAAATACCATCTAATACTTCAAGAACTTCATTCTCTGCAACCAGTTTTGTTTCAACTGCAGATTCAGTCAAATTAGAACGATCTTTAACAAAAGAAGCCCTGATTTTTTCGCAGTTTTCCTTTGAAAGCCCTGTTTTTTTTTCTATTATATTTAAAAATTCTTCAATCATACTATTTGGCATACCTGTAGGCATATTATCTTGTATTTCCGATATGGTCTGTATTCTCTGTATTTTCTAATTTTAATTTATTGTAAAAAAAGACTTCTTCCTTTTTCAACTTGTCATATAAAAGGACTTCACCCTCTTTTATTGTGTCAAGTTCATTTTTCTTCTCTTTATATATTTTTTCAAGTTCCAAAGGATTTTTTAGTACATGTGGTGTTAAAAAAACATAAACGTTGGTTCTCTCTTCTCCTGTGGACAGGGTTTTAAATCCCCAGCCAAGCACGGGAATATCTCCAAGGCATGGTGTTTTAGATTGAACTTTTGAAAAACTTTCATCAATAAGACCGCCAATAACAACACTATTGCCATCTTCCACAATGATTGTTGTTTCAATTTTTCGTTTAAAAGTAGTAGGCCTGTCCGGACTTGAGGTATTAACATTATCAAGTTTTGTCAACTCCTCAAAAACATTAAGCCTTACCAACCTGTCTTTACTGATCTGGGGTGTAATTTTCAGGGTGATACCCACATCTCTATATTCAAATGAATTATAAGTTTGAATGCCTGAATCAACAGCAGATTGTGTCTGGAACGGAACATTCTTACCAATAGTGATTACAGCTTCTTCATTTTCTGTTGTAAGAATCTGGGGAGTGGCGATAATATGAACATCCCTGTCAGTTTGCAATGCCTGTACAACTGCCTGGATATCAGGGAAATCGATCCCACCCACTTTAAAACTCTTTCCAAGCACTCCCAATGAAAATCCTTTGGGAAGATTTCCCTCGGAGAGGCCTCCCAAATTAGAAAACCCCTGGTTATTTGTATTACCAAATCCGCTAACGGCAACCCTGTCTCCACCATCAAAGTCCTGGGCTGTCTGCCACTCAGTTCCTATATCAAGACCTCTCTGGACTTGAACTTCCATTATCAAACATTCAATATAGACCATTGCCCTTGGAATATCGAGTTTACTGATAACTTCTTCAAGAACAGGATAATCTTCTTTATCAGCCATAATTATAAGACTATTGGTTGCCTTGTCTGCCATGATTTTAACCTTGGTGGATAAAATGGGTGCTTTTTTCAATCCCGGCAATGCCTTTTTTGTATCTTGGGATGGAATTTCCAGTAAAACTTTCACAAGGTTTTCAGCTGATGCATGCTCAAGATAATAGACCCGGATTTTTTCTTCACCTTTTGGAACTTCCTGGTCCAGAATTTCAATCAAATTTTTAATCTGATCTGTCTGGACTTTACTTGCAAGAAGAATTATAGAATTGGTTCTCTCATCTGCAACAAACTGCACACTGAATTTTATATTTTGTCTGCGTTTTGTCCCACTTGCCCTTGCAGTGAAAATTTTTGAAAGACTGCTGACAAGTTTGCCGGCATCTGCATTTTTTACGGGTATCACTGAGATTTTTTTACCTATACTTTGCATATCAATGGCATCTATAATTTTTAAAAGTCTGTTAATGCTTGTAAGGGTGGCAGTGATAATTAACATATTTGTATCCTGATAGGAGAGGACAATACTTCCCCTTGGTACTAAGTAATTGTTACGAAATAAACTTTACAATTTGATATAAATTGTGTAGTCTGTTTCTTATGAATGAAGAAACAAGACTAAAATCAAAATATGAATCAATATTGCCTTTGCTTACTGAAAAGCAAAGGCGAATATATTTGTCTATTGAGGCTGAACACTTCGGATATGGTGGGGTAACAAAAGTTTCAAAGTTATCTGGTGTTTCACGGGTTGTTATAACAAAAGGGAAAAAAGAGCTTAAAGAAACTAAGAAAGGCCCTATTGAGAGTTCAAGAAAAAAGGGAGGTGGCAGAAAAAAAGCCGTAGATAAGCACCCTGAAATAAAGGCAGAATTAAAAAACATAATCGAGCCGCATACTCGCGGAGAACCCGAATCACCTCTTCTTTGGACAAGTAAAAGTTTACGGAAAATCTCTAAAGAATTAAACGCTAAAGGTTATTCAATCAGCTATAGAGTTGTTGGAGAGATATTGAAAGAAGAAGGTTTTAGCCTTCAAGCAAATAGAAAAACAGACGAAGGGAAAAGTCATCCTGACCGTAATGAACAGTTTCAATATATCCACCAAAAAGTCTCTGACTTCCAGAACACAGGCAATCCAGTCATTTCAGTAGATGCAAAAAAAAAAGAGTTGATCGGTAACTTTAAAAACAATGGCAAAGAATGGCGGCAAAAAGGAAAACCTGAAAAAACAAAAGTTTACGATTTCCCTTCTGATGCAAAAGGAAAAGTAACCCCATATGGCGTATATGATATTACCAACAATAACGGCTGGGTAAGTGTCGGTATTGATAAGGATACCTCAGAATTTGCTGTGCAATCAATACGGAATTGGTGGTACAAGATGGGGCAATCTCAATTCAAGAAACCAACAAAGCTTTTGATAACTGCAGATGGTGGAGGAAGTAATGGTTCACGAGTAAGACTGTGGAAAAAAGAAATTCAAAAACTTGCTGATGAAATTAACATGGAAATTTCCATATGTCACTTTCCACCCGGGACAAGCAAGTGGAATAAAATAGAGCATAAACTGTTTTCTTATATTTCTTTAAATTGGAGGGGGAAACCTCTCACGAGCTATGAGGTCGTTGTAAATCTCATTGGCTCAACCACCACGACCAAAGGGCTAAAAGTTAAATCTGAACTTGATAAAAACACATACGAAAAAGGGATAAAGGTACCGGATGAGGATTTCAAAAAAATAAATATTATTAAGGATAAATTTCACGGCGAATGGAACTACACAATAAAGCCTTATCATCTCGACTATGTGTAAATTTTATTTCGTAACAACTCCATAGTGGGGTTTTGCTACTGAGGCTGGAAGATGCTACCGGTTCTTACAAATTGAAAGTGTTAAAATTCATTATAGAAAATTATTCAGATCGTATCAAAAACTGTTTTTGTGTTTTCCAGAATGATAAATTCAGAATTAGAAAAATAAATCGCTAAAAATATAAAGAATTATGCTGTATGATACACCACTCTTTAAATCTGAATAAAACTTAAAAGAGAAAAAGACTGATATGTTTCTTCCCACAACAATGAAAGAAGTAAAACAACTTGACTGGAAACGTCTTGATGTGATTCTTGTAACAGGTGACACATATATTGATTCACCTTTTATAGGAGTTGCAATTATTGGAAAAGTTCTTGTTGATAAAGGTTTTCGCGTAGGAATTATTGCCCAGCCTGACATTAACAGCAAAGAAGATATTGCAAGGCTGGGAGAACCTGCTCTTTTCTGGGGAATTACAGGGGGTTGTGTGGATTCCATGGTGGCAAACTATACTGCCTTGAATAAGAGAAGAAAAAAGGATGACTATACACCGGGAGGTATTAATAACCTTCGTCCTGACAGGGCTGTAATAGCATACTCCAATCTTGTGAGACGATATTTTAAAGACACAAAGCCCCTTGTCCTTGGAGGAATTGAAGCAAGCCTTAGAAGAATTGCCCACTATGATTTTAAATCAAACAAGATTCGAAGATCCATACTTTTTGATGCAAAAGCTGATTACCTTCTGTTTGGCATGGCTCACAGCTCCATTATCAATTTTGCAATAGCATTGAAAAACAATGAAAATCCAGAATCTTTAAACGGTGTTGCTTTTATTGCAAAGGAAAAACAGGGGAAGAAAATACCCTCATTTGAAGAAGTTAAAAAAAGCAGGAATCAATTTATTAAAAGCTTTGATCTCTTTTATAAAAACAACGACCCTATAACTGCCAAAAGGCTTTATCAAAAATACAATGACCGCTATCTTGTCTTAAATCCGCCGGAACCATACAGCACCACCAGGGAACTTGACCATATCCACTCCCTTGAATTTGAAAGAGATGTTCATCCCTATTATAAAAAAGGAGGTGATGTCAGGGCTTTAGACACCATACAATTTTCAATTCCCATCCATTATGGATGCTATGGGGAGTGTAATTTCTGTGCTATTTCAGTCCACCAGGGGCAGACTGTTAGATGGAGAAGTGAAAAGTCCATTATAGATGAAGCAAAAACAGTTTCCCGTCTTAAAAACTTTAAGGGATATATTACCGACCTTGGAGGTCCAACTGCCAATATGTACGGGTTTGAATGCAAAAAAAAACTTACAAAGGGTGCCTGCCCAGACAAACGCTGTCTTTTCCCGACACCCTGCAAAAGCCTTGCTCCTGATCATTCAGGGCAGACACGGCTTATACAGAAGATTGAACAGCTTCCTGGTATTAAAAAGGTCTTTATAAATTCCGGCATCCGTTATGACCTTATATTAAGTGACAAAAAACATGGCAGTGCCTATCTTAAAAAAATTGTAAAAGATAATGTTTCAGGTCAGATGAAAATTGCACCGGAGCATACCATGCCCCATGTTTTAAAATTGATGGGCAAGCAGAATATTGATATTTTATTGAAATTTAAGAACAAATTTGATGCATTGTCGAAAAAAGCAGGGAAAAAGCAATTTTTAACCTATTATTTAATTGCTGCCCATCCTGGATGTACAATGAGAGACATGCAGGGTTTAAAAGAGTTTACCACCCAAAAACTTAAGATAACTCCTGAACAGGTGCAGATTTTTACACCATCACCTTCAACATGGTCAACTTTGATGTACTATACCAGAATAGATCCTTTTACAATGGAACCGGTTTTTGTTGAAAAAAACCCGGCCGGAAAAGAAAAACAAAAACAGCTGGTTACAAAAAAATATCGTAACCGGTAAATTCTAATTTAAGTTTATTTTCAATTTCACAGGATGGTGGTCTGAATGTTCAAACCCAAGATGAATACCCTCTATATTAACCATTTCAATATTGGGTGAAAGCAAAAAGAAATCAATTACCGTGGTTAGAGTTTTATTTTTATCATATGGGGCAACAAGACGTCTGTTTGTTGGAATTTTACTGTCATAGGCCCATTGCCATTCAGGAAGATAATTATCTTCAATATCCATACGATTATCATTATCCATGATATTGTCTGAAAAGTCAGGATTAAGCTTTGGAGGGCACTGGTTCCAGTCTCCTCCAACAATTACATAATTGCCTTTTTTATACTCCTTGCTTAAAAAACTTTTAAGGTATGCCATCTGGTTGGTTCTCAAAGTGCCGTCATCATAGGCTGAATTGTGAGTATTAACCACTATCAACTCTTTTTTTGAATTATCTGTATTTTCAATATTTTCAAGCAGATATCTTGACACAAGAAAGCATCTGTCCAGCATGAACAGACCCTGGGGCCATGCATAATTACCTGGAAAAGAGTGTCTTACAATGGAGACCGGTTCAAACCGCGAAAGTGTCTGCAAACCAGACAACACACTTCCCAGGGGATTTGAAGGCGGTACAGGAACAAAAAAAACATCATAATTTTTCCCAAAACCTGAATGAAATTTGGGAAATATTTTTTCTATTTTTGAATATCCATTAATGGAATAACTTCGCTTTGATTTTTTATCCACTTCCTGCAATAAGAAAAAATCAATATTTTTTTGTTGTGCAATAAATTCTTTAATGGCTGTTAAATTATTTTCCACATTTTTTTGAGCAGTCCGTACCTGTTTGCCGCCGTCATAGAAAAAATCCATGTCACGGCTCAATCCACCATAACCTATGTTCCAGATCATAAGATTGAATTGCTTTAGCCCTGCTATTGGATTTGCATCTGAGTTTTCAAAAAACAGAGAAGTGGGAGCGGGTTTGTAATCTGACAAAGTGGCATATCCAACAAGGCCTGCAAAGCCCAGTATTAGGACAGCAATAATTCCAAAAACGATTTTGAATAATTTTTTCATATCAAAAGATATAAAAGATTTATTTGTCAGAGTCAAGATTCAAACAGAGTAAAATATCATTGACAAATATAATTAAATGGTTTAACCATTATAACAAAGTATAAATTATACTGCCGGAGAAAATATGACAAGTAATAGAATAAAAGTACATCCTGTTTTAGATGTCCCTGAAAAAGAGAACATTCCATTTTACTGGAACAAAACAAAACTTATGGCACAAAAAGATGAAATAATCTCATCTGCACTCTTTGCAAACCATATCAAAATATTCGGACATCACTATAAAGACGGTTCTGCCCAGGGAATCTTCTGCGCCAATGGCCAGTGTGCACAATGCACAGTCGTTGCAAACAATATTCCGGTAAAGGCCTGTATGACCAGGGTTAAAAAAAATATGATTGTTGAAAGTGTTGAAGGGCTGCCAGAACTGCCTGATGTTGATGAAACAATTCAGATCAGCGACATTGAACAAATCTCTACAGATGTACTGATCATAGGGGGTGGACCTGCAGGATTGTCAGCAGCCATCCAGATTGAGGAACACGGGGTTAAAGCCATTATTGTGGATGATAAAGATGAACTTGGCGGCAAACTTGTCTTGCAGACCCATAAATTTTTCGGCTCTCAGGAAGACTCTTATGCAGGTATGAGGGGAGTGGACATTGGCAGCATGCTTGCCAGAAAAGTTGAAGAGAGTTTAAATATTGATGTCTGGAAAAGCAGTACAGCTTTATATGTGTTTGATGATAAAAAAGTTGGTATTCTCAAAGATGGTGTTTATAAAATTGTCACTCCCAAAGTAATTTTAAATGCTGCCGGTGCAAGGGAAAAATTCTTAAGGTTTAAGGGAAATTCCCTGGCAGGAATCTATGGTGCAGGAGCTTTCCAGACCCTTGTAAACCGGGATCTTGTAAAACCCACCAATAAACTTTTTATTATTGGTGGCGGTAATGTCGGCATTATTGCAGGGTACCATGCTTTGCAGGCAGGTATAGATGTTGTAGGTCTTGCTGAAGCCCTTCCCCGGTGCGGGGGATATAAAGTCCATGAAGACAAACTAAAAAGACTTGGTGTTCCAATTTATACTTCCCACTCAATTGTTGCTGCCAATGGGAAAGAGTCTGTCTCTTCTGTTACTATTTCAGGAATTGACAAAAACTTTCAAATCATTGAAGGCACTAATAAAACCTTTGAATGCGACACCATATTAATAGCAGTTGGGCTTGAATCTGTTGCTGAATTTACCCAGGAAGCCAAATCCGCCGGTATCAAAGTATTCAGTGCAGGTGATGCTGCCCAGATTGCCGAAGCCTCTTCAGCCATGTTTAATGGCAAGATTGCAGGATTAAAGGTTGTACGGCACTTTAAACCTGAGACAAAAGATATTCCCCAATCATGGTATGAAAAAGCTGAAATTTTAAAATCTCCTCCCGGTCCTGTTAAAATTGATCCTGTTCAAATTGATCCTGTGGAAAATGTTGATGCATCAGGTAATAAAGAGGGAATCTTTCCTGTAATTCACTGCAGACAGAAAATTCCCTGCAACCCCTGCAGCACTGTCTGCCCTGAAGCATCTATTCAAATGAAGGGCGATCCCATTAAAGGTCTACCCCAATTTAACGGTAAATGTAAAGGGTGCCTCAAATGCCTTACCATCTGTCCGGGACTTGCCATAACTCTTGTGGATTACCGCAAAAGTGGGGAGAATCCCACTCTCTTTCTTCCCTATGAAATTTCAAATATTGAGATTAAAAAAGATGATGACATTACCTTGACAGATATTGATGGCAACCCATTGGGAGTTTCCAGGGTTCTTAGTGCAAGAGAAACAAAACATAGTGATAAAACCTGGATTGTAAGGACAAAAGTACCAAAAAATATAGCCGGAAAAGTGGTGGCTTTTACCATACAGGAAAAAAAAGTTACAAAACAGATCACTGAAAAAATTCCCATTGACCATATTCAGGATGATGAAATTGTCTGCCTTTGTGAAAGAGTTACAGCAGGGCAGATCAGATATCTTGTCCAGCAGGGTATGACAGATATGAATCAGATCAAGGCTGTTTCAAGGGCTGGTATGGGGCCTTGCGGTTATAAAACCTGTGAGAACCTGATGAAACAGATTTTCAATGCTGAAAAGATTGCTCAAAAAGATGTTGTCAACAATGTTCGACGGCCTTTATTTGTTGAAGTCCCTCTTGGAAAATTTGCCAATGGAGGTCAATAATGAAAACTTATGATGTTATAATTATCGGTGCAGGATCTGTTGGTGTACCTGCTGCAATGTCCATGGCTCAAAACAAGCTTAAAGTTCTTGTAATTGACGCTCTTGCTTCAGTGGGACAGGGGCAGAATAAAAAAGCCATCGGAGGAATCAGGGCAACCCATTCAGATAAGGGTAAAATATTAACTGCCCTGAGAAGCATAGAGATTTTTTCCACCTGGAAAGAGACCCATGGTCATAATATTGGCTGGATGCAGAATGGTTACAGTTTTCCTGCCTATACCAGTGAGGGAGCGCAAAAATTAAAGGATTTAATGAAGATTCAAAAATCTTTTAACTTAGATATTGACTGGCTTTCGCCTGAAGAATATTGTGAAATTATTCCTGGAATAAATAAAGAGAACCTCAAAGGCTCCACCTTTTCACCAAAAGACGGCAGTGCATCTCCACTGCTTGCCATTAATGCCTTCTATTCTAAAAGCCTTGAATATGGTGCCAGATACAGATTCAGGGAAAAAGTTAAAACCATTACAATTTCAAATGATAAGGATATAACAGTCAAAACTGATAAGAGCTCATATTGTGCTCATAAAGTTATTAATGCTGCAGGCAGTTATGCAAAAGATATCGGCAAATTGATCAATCTTGACTTGCCGGTTGAACCGGACAGCCATGAAGGTGCCATTACAGAACCGGTTCAAAGATTTTTTGGTCCGATGATTGTTGATTTAAGACCACTGAAAGATCCAGCAACACAGGATTCAGCTAATTTCTATTTTTACCAGAACAATGAAGGCCAGGTAATTTTCTGCCTCACTCCCCAGCATCTCATGAAAGGAGATGCGAGCGAATCCACATCCATATTTCTTCCCCAGGTTGCAAAACGCATGGTAAGCCTTTTTCCAAAACTTGCCAATCTTAAAGTGAGAAGAACCTGGCGGGGACAATACCCAATGACCCCTGACGGATTCCCCATTGTGGGAGAGACCAGAGAGTTCCCCAATTTTATTAATGCAATCGGCATGTGCGGCCAGGGTTATATGATAGGTCCGGGTATAGGTGAATTATTAACCAGAATTGTGACTTGTGAATTAAAAGCAGATGATATGGATGTTTTAAAACATTTTAATTTATACAGAAATTTCTCAGGAGCAGAGCAGTTTAAATAATGTTTAAAAAAGCAAAACAAACCAGAGTATTTCAGGATGTGGTTGAACAGATACAGGATGCCATTTTGAACGGCAAGCTTGAACCTGGTTCAAAACTTCCACCGGAGCGGACATTAAAAGATATTTTCAACACAAGCCGCGGAACCCTGAGAGAAGCCTTACGGGTTCTTGAACAAAAAGGACTGATCGACATCAAACTTGGCGTTGCAGGAGGCGCCATTGTCAAACGCATTGATGCTGAACCAATCATTGAATCTCTGGCACTGTTGATTCGTTCAGGAGAAGTAAGTCTTGAGCATATTTCAGAATTCCGAATTAAAATCGAAGGCAGTATGATGGAGCTTGCTGCTGAACATGCTAAAAAAAAAGATATCCAGGAACTTGAATCTCTCTTTAATGAGGCAAAAGCCTTTTATAACAATAATGAGTGGGAAAATTTCCTTAAAACTGATGAAAAAATGCACACCCATATCGGTATGATGACCCGCAATCCAATATTCCGGTTTGTACAGAAAAGCATTCATGATAATATCCACCGATACTATGCAGAGCACCTCTCCATGAATAAAAAAAGAGCCCTTGAAAATCTCACAGATTTTAAAAAAATTATTGCTGCCCTGAAAATTAATGACGCAAAAACAGCATCCTCAATTATCATGGATCATGTTAAAAGATTCAGCGATAAAATGCAGAAAAACAGATAAACATAAATGCCCCATGGCAACTATTTAGTTGTAGTGATCAGGACTTTTGTAGCTGAATTCTACTCTCCGCACAATCTTCCATGCGATACCATTGATGATAGAGAAAACTTAACTTCCGTTTGCAAAATGCTTCAGAAACACTATTGAGGTATATCCCGTTATCGCATATCTATTTCTTTTCCAATGTTATGCTTCAAATGCAATAAAAAATTTATGTTGACATAAATCATTGCTTCATGTTTTAAATGATTCTTTAGTGATTGATTGGACAATATTAATTAAATCTTTATTGTAGTTATAGGGCTTAATGATGGATGATAAATGGCTTTCTGTAGATGAAATTGCAGATCATCTCGGCGTTAAACGAGACACAATATATAAGTGGATCAATCGAAAACAATTGCCGGGCCATAAAGTTGGCAGGCTCTGGAAATTCCGTAAAAAAGAAGTGGATGACTGGATTTTAAAAGGCAAAGCAAAATCAGCAACAGTTGATTAATAAATTGAAGACTGACTTTATATAAGGATATATTATGTATCTGAAAAAATTATGCAAGCCCCGTGAAAGTGTGTTCAATAAAGATAGACGTGATGTTGTACTGGATCTTTCAGATCTTCTTGAATCAAAAATTGATGGAAATGCCTTTTTTGATGAAAATTTTATTACTGCTGGAATGAAGACTCTTATTGAAAAAACATTTGGCCGATTGGAAGGTTCAGGGGATCAAGCCAGCACGTTTTTACTTACCCAGGCAATGGGCGGTGGTAAAACACATAATATGATAGCACTGGGTCTTCTCGCTCTTAATCCTGATCTGCGCCAACAGGTTTTGGGAGAAAAAAGTCCTGGAAAAAATCTCCAAACAGTCAGGGTGGTTGGGTTTAACGGTCGCCAGTCAGATGCTCCATTAGGTGTGTGGGGTACCATTGCTGAACAGCTTGGGAAAAAAGAGGCTTTTAATGAGTATTATTCACCTCTTCAAGCTCCTGGAGAAACTGCCTGGTTGAATCTGTTAAAGGGTGAGCCAACTATAATTATGCTTGATGAGCTGCCTCCTTATATGGAATATGTGAAGTCAAAAGAAATCGGCAATAGTGATTTATCTGTTGTGACCACCACAGCATTGGCAAATCTGCTGGTGGCAGTTAATAAGGCTGCATTGTCCAATGTGTGCGTTATTATCTCGGATCTGACTGCTTCATATCAGGGTGGAAGCAGGCAAATCACCAAAGCTCTGGAAAATTTAAAAAGTGAAACAAACCGTTCGGCACTTAGAATTGAGCCTGTTAATACCCATGGCGATGAACTCTATCATATTTTAAGAACTCGATTGTTTAAAGAATTGCCTGATAATGCAGCAATAAAAGAAATTGCCAATCAATATGCCGGTGCCGTTAAAAGTGCCAAGGAAATGGATGTCACCACTGCTTCCCCGGATTCATACGCTGCTCAATTGATAGAGTCTTACCCTTTTCATTTTTCAATCCGGGATCTTTATGCCATGTTTAAGGAAAACCCTGGATTTCAACAAACCAGGGGGCTGATTCGCCTAATGAGAACCATTGTATCAAGCATGTATGAAACTGGTACTGCAGCGCAATCCATGCTGATCCATCCATATGACCTGGATTTGAACAATGAAGAAATTTTTTCAGAAATTAAGACCATCAA
>JAQIBP010000163.1 GCA_027858995.1 Deltaproteobacteria bacterium
CAGGCTCTGAGGCGCTTATCTACTTGATATTAAATGGTTTGTTGAGCAGAGGCTAAATGATTCGTGATAGAAAGCCATGAATATTAGGGGGAATTACAGTCCATGAAAATCCGTGATGTATGAAAAAATACTTCTATCATTTCCTATATAGTAGAATATTGATATCTCTTTACACGGTATTTAAATATTGCTAAACATACTTTTAGCTATCATATAAACCGCTTATGGAAGGAAGAGAAAATTTTTTTTTGTAAGGACGGGTTGTTAGATTCAATCCTTGAGTCGGCAAGAACACTGGGATAAATGATGCCAAGTGCCTTGCATTATATTATTGGTCATTCTATCATGCCTGCAACTATTTATTATTATTTTTGATATCAGAATTTTGGAGAGCACAACACAATGGCAAAAAAGCAAACAGCAAATCAGCGCTTTGAAAAAACTCTCTGGTTGACAGCAGATAAACTGCGCAAAAACATTGACGCCTCAGAATACAAGCACGTTGTTATGGGGTTGATTTTTCTCAAGTATATTTCAGACTCCTTTGAAGAATTGTATGCAAAGCTAATTGAGGGCAAAGGAGAATATGAAGGTGCAGATCAAGAAGACAAGGATGAATATAAAGCGGAAAGTATTTTTTTTGTTCCTGAAACCGCCCGGTGGAACTATCTTCAAGCCCATGCAAAACAGCCGGATATCGGCAAGCGGATCGATGATGCCATGGCTGCCATTGAAAAAGAAAATTCAACGCTTAAAGGTGTCCTGCCAAAGGAATTTGCAAAACCTAACTTAGATAAGCAGTCTTTGGGCCAGCTTATCGATCTTGTGGGCAAGATTGCCCTTGGTGACGCCAAAGCAAAGGCCAAAGATGTTTTAGGGCGGGTGTATGAATATTTTTTAGGACAATTTGCCCTGGCGGAAGGACGAAAAGGGGGACAGTTTTATACCCCCCAAAGTATTGTCCGGTTACTTGTCGAGATGCTGGAACCTTATAATGGAAGAGTCTTTGATCCGTGCTGCGGCAGTGGCGGTATGTTTGTCCAGAGTGAAAAGTTTATTGAAAATCATCAAGGACGGCTGGATGATATCTCCATTTACGGCCAGGAGAGCAACCAGACCACCTGGCGCCTGGCAAAGATGAACCTTGCCATCAGAGGGATTGATGCATCCAATGTAAAATGGAACAATGAAGGATCTTTTCTCAAAGATGCCCACCCGGACCTGAAATCAGATTACATAATTGCCAATCCCCCTTTTAACATGAGTGACTGGTCCGGCGACCTTCTTTTGGAAGACAGCCGCTGGAATTACGGGACACCTCCCAAAGGGAATGCCAATTTTGCCTGGGTTCAGCATTTCATTTATCATCTTGCCCCCACCGGCAGTGCCGGATTTGTCCTGTCCAACGGATCCCTTTCTTCCAATACCGGCGGGGAAGGCAACATCCGCAAAAAAATTGTGGAAGACGATCTTGTAGACTGCATTGTCATGCTGCCCACCCAGCTTTTTTACAACACAGGCATACCTGCCTGCCTCTGGTTTTTAAGCCGTTATAAAAACGGCAATAAAAACAGGGATCGTAAAAATGAGGTCCTCTTTATTGATGCCTCGGACATGGGATACATGAAGGACAGAAGGAATCGCGCCTTTGATTATGAAAATGATATCTTAAAAATTGCCCGCACCTATCATGACTGGAAATCAGACACAAAGACCTATGAAGATATCAAAGGTTTCTGCAAATCAGCCACCTTAGAGAAAATTATTAAACATAAATTCGTTTTAACGCCAGGGCGATATGTGGGTATCCCGGATGAAGTGGATGACGGTATCCCTTTTGAAGATAAAATGAAATCCCTGACCGGGCAGTTAAAAGATCAGATGGAAGAAGCACAGAAACTTGATATTGAAATCAAAAAGCAACTTGCCAGGGTAGGGTTTGAGATATAAACAAAAATGCCAGACATTGTCTGGCAAATCCTTAAAAACGGGAAAGCAAACAATATAAGACTGGGGAGTCAAAAAAAATGGGGAAAAAAGGTATTCGCTGGAAACAGCGATTTGATAACTTTGAAAGAGCATATCAGACATTCTGGCGTATTATGGATATCAAATCACCTAATGAAGCTGAAAAAATGGGTTTGGTTCAGGCCTTTGAGATCACTTTTGAGCTTTCCTGGAAAACTCTTAAAGACTATCTGTTTGCCCTGGGATTTGAAGAAAAGTCACCGAGAGGTGTATTAAAACAGGCATTTCAAAATGAAATTATTGTTGACGGGCATAATTGGATAGAAGCACTGGAAAACAGGAATGAAACCGTGCATACCTATGATGATGCCATGGCGGAGAAAATAGACAAAGACATCAGGGGTATATATGCGCCAATGATACGTGATCTCTATTTCTATCTTAAAAAAGAATACACCAATGAGTAGTGGCTTGACAAAAAAAGATATTCAAACCATCATTCAGGTTTTAAAAAAATACCCGGAAGTTGAAATCGCTGTTTTATACGGCTCCCGAGCTCTTGGAACCTACCAGAGAGGATCAGATATTGACATTGCATTAAAAGGAAGCCACCTGACATCCTCCATCTGTTCCCACATCCATTTTGAATTGGAAGAGGAAACTCTACTGCCCTATTTTTTTGATATTACAGACTATCAGCGTATTAAAAATAAAAAGCTCAAGGAGCATATTGACCGGGTTGGAAAAGTGATTTATGGAATTGACTCTGGAAAATTGAGAGAGGAGAATTCTACCTTACCAAGGGGATGGGTTGAGACTACGCTTGGAGAGGTGGCTACTTTTCAAAGGGGATTTGATTTGCCCAAAAAAAATAGAATCAGAGGTAAATATCCACTAATGGTTTCTAATGGTCAAGATGGTACACATAAAGAATTTAAAGTAAAAGCTCCTGGTGTTGTGACTGGTAGGAGTGGAACATTAGGGCAGGTTTATTATGTTAAAGATGATTTTTGGCCTTTAAATACAACATTATGGATTAAAGATTTTCATAAAAACGATGTAAAATTTGTTTACTACTTTTTAAAAGAAATCCCATTTGAAAGATACAACGCTGGTTCTGGCGTTCCAACATTAAACAGAAACCATATACATCCAATTTCAATCAGCTCTCCACCCCTCCCTGAACAAAAAGCCATTGCCGGGGTATTGTCTTCTTTGGATGCAAAGATAGATCTTCTGCAACAACAAAACCAGTCCCTTGAAAAAATTGCCCAGACCCTTTTTAAACAATGGTTTGTGGAGTTCAATTTCCCGGATGAAAATGGGAAACCCTATAAGGATAATGACGGGGAAATGGTTGGGTCTGCATTGGGGGAGATTCCAAAAGATTGGGGAGGGAAAACTATAGAAGATATTGTGCTGAACCTTGACAATAAAAGAATTCCGCTATCAAGCAGACAACGTGCTGATAAAGAAGGGAAATACCCTTATTATGGTGCTTCAGGAATTGTTGATTTTATAGATGAATATATTTTTGAAGGAGACCACATATTATTTTCGGAAGATGGGGAAAACCTAAGATCCAGAAAACAACCAATTGTTTTTTTAGTCGATGATAAATTCTGGGTTAATAACCATGCACATATATTGAGAGGCAAAAAAGAGTTTTATTTTTATTACATCTATCTATTCCTATCTTCCATAGATATATCCCATATTATTACTGGCGCCGTTCAACCGAAAATTAATAAAACAAATTTACACAGTCTTGAGCTTGTTTTCCCTGATGATACTGTCGTTATTAAATTTGATAGAATAGTCACGCCACTATTTAATAAAATCAAAAATAATAAAAAACAGATCGAAACCCTTACCGAAATTCGGGATGCAATATTGCCCAAGCTAATGTCTGGAAAAATAAGAGTGAGCGAAGAATATGAATTATGATGACCACAAAGAATTTAATGATTCATTAGACGATCAATACGGTCAAATTGAAATTGCCGGATTTTCTGAACCTGCGAGTCTTGTTCTATACGAAATGGATGAAGAAGCCTATAAACTTGCTTTCGAGGATTATATCGAAGAACAGAAATCAAGTTTTCCAGATATTATTTACAATAAATTCCCAGCTCCGATCGCTTTTTATTTTGAGCAGGCTGAAAACGGGTATGAGAATTCGATTCAACGATTACATTTGCTTCGCTCATCTTGGGAAGCGGTGATCTTTACACTGTATGCGTTTGTAATTGGAGAAGTTAAATACAAAAACATAAATCTTTCAGCCGTACGAATTTTCGGCAATCAACGAATAAAATGCAATCGATCAGGAATTTTATCCGATAAACTAGGATATAAGTTAGAGTTCATCGAAAAAGTTATACAGCACGACATAAACAATTTAGGCCCTCAATTAATAACAACCGAACTCACTCCGATTTCTACGATCGATACTCTAAGAGAGCTGAATCAAGAACGGAACTCTTTTTCCCATATAGCGGCACTTACTGAATCTCAGGCGCAACAAAGATATGAAGAACTTTTTCCAAAGGTATTCGATCTTATGTTTGAATTAAAAGGGCTGCAAAATATTTCTTTTCTTCAATTTAATAATACTTTGTCTTCTCTTAAACACATTCGATTTCTGAAATTCGATGGACACACACTGAAACGGAATAATTATGAAAAGTTGTTGAGTGAAGATGTATTTAACACCGTCAACTCATATCTAATGAAGGAACAGATGCTGGTTGAATCTGGAGAAGAAATATTCAGTTTATCTCCATTTGCACATGTGATTGATGATAATGGGCAGCCTGTTCTCTGCTTTTTTAAACAAAAAGTAAGGAATCTGGAAAAATTCAAGTTTGAAAAGGTAGGAACTCCTGTTGATGAATTCGAGGTGGATAAAAGTATCTTTGATAATCACATTACCTCATTAGAGGCATTACTCGTATGAACAAAATATCTGAAAATAAAATTGAATCCTTTGCCATTGAACTGTTCCGACAGGAGGCCTATGGATATGTTTATGGTCCGACCATGGCACCGGACGGGGAAAAACCGGAACGAACAGCCTATTCTGAAGTAATTTTAAAAAGTCGGTTGATCCATGCTGTGAATATACTGAATCCGTCCATTCCCAAAGATGCCCGGCAGCAGACTATCCGGGAAATAACCGCCATGGCTTCCCCTGATCTGATCAATACCAATGAGAATTTTCATACCCTTTTGACCAATGGCATAGACGTGGAATTTCAAAAAGAAGGGGACACCAGAGGAGACAAAGTCTGGCTTGTTGATTTTGAAATACCAGAGAACAATGAATTCTTAGTGGTGAACCAGTTTACTGTGACAGAAGAAAATGTCAAAAAAAGACCGGATATTATCCTGTTTATCAATGGTCTGCCCCTGGTAGTCATAGAACTGAAGAACCCGGTGGATGAAGGAGCCACCCTTCACAATGCCTTTAACCAGCTTCAGACCTATAAGTCCGTGATTTCTTCCCTGTTTGCCTTTAACAGTTTATTGGTGATTTCAGATGGCCTGGAGGCCCGGGTGGGTTCCCTGTCTTCAGGGTTTAATCGTTTTTCTGCATGGAAAACAAAAGATGGTAAAATTGAAGCCTCAAAACTTGTCAATCAAATGGAAATCCTGATTTGCGGCATGCTCAATAAAAGAACCCTTCTGGATCTGATCCGGTATTTCACGGTATTTGAAAAATCCGGCACAGAAGATGCCCGAACCGGTATGACCATGGTGCTGACGGAAAAAAAGATTGCCTATTATCATCAGTATTTTGCCGTAAACAAAGCTCTTGAATCTGTGAAACGGGCTTCGGCCGTGCCTGAAAAGGATTTGGCTGTGCGGGAAGACCCTGCGGTTTATGGGCTGCCCACAGTCCAGGATCAGAAAAAAGGAGATAAAAAAGGTGGGGTAATCTGGCATACCCAGGGAAGTGGCAAATCTTTGAGTATGGTCTTTTTTACCGGGAAACTGGTATTGGCTCTTGATAATCCTACCATAGTCATTCTTACCGACAGAAATGATCTGGATGATCAACTTTTTGACACTTTTGCCGCTTCCCGGCAATTGCTGCGGCAGGACCCGGTTCAGGCGGAGAACTCAAACGCACTCAGGGAGCTGTTAAAGGTGGCCTCCGGCGGTATTGTCTTTACAACAGTTCAGAAATTTTCACCTTTAAATGGCGAAGCTGTCTATCCGCTTTTATCAAAACGTTCCAACATTGTGGTCATTGCAGATGAGGCCCACCGCAGCCAGTATGGATTTAAGGCAAGAGAAGTGGATATCAAAGATGAAAAAAGCAATATAACCGGGAAAAGAACACTTTACGGGTTTGCCAAGTATATCAGAGATGCCCTGCCCAATGCCACTTTTGTGGGGTTTACAGGAACGCCCGTGGAATTGACGGATAAAAATACACCGGCTGTGTTTGGTCACTATATTGATATCTATGATATATCCCAGGCAGTAAAAGACCGGGCCACCGTTAAAATCTATTATGAAAGCAGGCTCGCCAGGATTAGGATTGATGAAGAAGGTCAAAAACTGATTGATGATCTGGATGAAGACCTTGAAAGAGAAGATATATCAGCAACAGACCAGGCAAAAGCCAGATGGACCCGTGTGGAAGCCATTGTGGGATCAAAGGATCGGGTGGCCCATATTGCCCGGGACATAGTGACTCATTTTACGGAACGATTATTAGTGTTTGAAGGTAAGGCCATGATTGTTGCCATGACTCGGCGCATTGCTGTGAGACTGCACGATGAGATCATTAAACTTAAGCCCCAATGGTATAGCACTGATCTTGACAAAGGTGCCATTAAGGTTGTGATGACTGCTTCGTCATCGGATGGCCCCAAAATGGAAAGACACCATACCAGCAAAATTCAAAGGCGGCGTCTGGCAGATCGATTCAAAGACCCGCAAGATCCACTTAAGATTGTCATTGTCCGGGATATGTGGCTCACTGGATTTGATGCGCCGTGCCTCCATTCCCTCTATATTGACAAACCCATGAAAGGGCACAGTTTAATGCAGGCAATTGCCAGGGTGAACCGTGTATACCTTGATAAACCAGGTGGTTTGATTGTGGATTATATTGGAATTGCCTCTCATTTAAAAAAGGCTCTCTCTTTTTATACGGCCGGCGGCGGGAAGGGCAAACCCACCCAGACCCAGGAAGATGCCATCAACCTGATGCTTTCTAAGCTTGAAACAATTGAGCAGATGCTGGACAAATTGTCATATAAAGTTTATTTTTCTGCTGATATGCAGGATAAACTCTCCATCATCCTCAAAACCGAAGAATATATTCTGGGGATTGACAATGGGAAAGACAGATTCATTAACGAGGTCACCGCTCTTTCCAAGGCATTCTCTCTTTCCATTCCGTCTAATGAGGCCATGGATATCAAAGAAAAAGTTTCCTTTTTCCAGGCTGTAAAGGCACGACTTCAAAAATTCGGTATCTCAGAAGGCGGTATGGCATCTGATGAAATTGGAACAGCGATTCGTCAGGTTATTGATAAGGCAGTTGTTTCAGATAAAGTGATTGATATCTTTGATGCTGCTGGAATCAAAAAGCCAGATATTTCCATCCTGTCAGACGAATTTATGGAAGAAATAAAAGGCATGGAGCATAAAAACCTTGCCCTGGAGCTTTTAAAAAAACTTCTTAATGATGAAATCAGATCCAGGAAAAAGACCAATATTGTCCAGAGCAGGAAGCTTTTTGAGCTTTTGGATACAGCAGTTAAAAAATATCAGAACAAGCTTCTTACTTCTACAGAAGTCATAGAAGAATTGATCCAACTTGCTAAAGATATTAAAAAAGCAGATCAGCGGGGAGAAGAGCTTGGGCTTTCAATCCATGAACTGGCATTTTATGATGCTTTATCACAGAATCAAAGTGCCCGTGATGTAATGGGAAAAAATAAACTGCGGGAACTATCTGCCGTTCTTGTGGAAAGAATCAAAAGCAATGTAACAATTGACTGGAATATTAAAGAAAATGTGCAGGCGAAGATGAAAGTTATTGTCAAACGATTATTGAGAAAATACGGGTATCCGCCGGATATGCAAGCGCTTGCAACAAAAATGGTATTAGATCAGGCAAACCTGTTTTCTGATTTCCAGGTGAATAACTAAATCTCAACAATAAAAATGCTACTCTAATTTTCAAATCATTCTAAAAACTTAATAGGATGAAAAGCAAAATATAAGCCTGCATGTGAACAATATTTATAAAAAACAGGAGTTGTTTCCAAAAGCAACTGTCAAGGAATACTTGACAGTTCAAAAAGAAGGAAGCCTTGAGGTACAAAAAATATTTTTCTTTCCTAAAATATAAAAATTTTGATATAGTTCCTTTTTTTTCATAAATTGCAAAAATAATCAAAGGAGTTTTTACCTTGGAAGATAACAGTATTGTTCGCCTTGCAAACAGGATGGATCAACTGCCTCCTTATCTGTTTGGAATGATAAATAAGATGAAGATGGATAAGAGGCGTAAAGGGGATGATGTTATTGATCTTGGCATGGGAAATCCCATGGATCCCACGCCCAATGCAGTGATTGAAAAACTTGTTGAGGTTGCAAAAGATCCAAAATCACACAGGTATCCGGAGAGTTCCGGTATGCCGCATTTAAAAATTGAAATAACAAAATATTATAAACGCCACTATAATATTGATCTTGACTCTGAATCTGAAACCTATTTTACCATTGGTTCAAAAGAGGGAATTTCCCATTTATGTCTTGCCATCATGGGGCCGGGAGATTCAGTACTTGTGCCTGCTCCTGCATTTCCTGTACATATTTATGCTGCTGTCATAGCAGGAGCCAATGTAATGAAAATACCCATAGAACCTGAAAAAGGCTTTCTTGACAGAATTATCAATATCTGTGAATCCTGTTATCCAAAACCAAAGGTTCTAATGCTCAATTATCCCCATAATCCAACAGGGGTTGTAACAGACAGAGAATTTTTCCAGGAAATTGTAAAGCTTGCCAAACGTTTTAAATTCATGGTTATAAACGATTTTGCATATTCAAAAATAACCTTTGACGGATATGAAGCCCCAAGTTTTCTTGAAGTGGAGGGAGCAAAAGATGTTGGTGTTGAATTTGGGTCCTTTTCAAAATCCTATAACATGGCAGGATGGAGAATCGGGTATTGTGTGGGGAATTCCAAAATTGTTCAGGCTCTTGGAAGCATAAAAGGATATTTTGACTATGGTATTTTTTCTGCCATTCAGGTAGCAGGTATTATTGCATTACGGGACTGTGATGATACAATTCCTGTTCTTGCCAATACATACCAGACAAGAAGAGATGTTTTATGTAAAGGTCTTGAGAGAGTGGGCTGGGATATTGATATACCAAAAGCCGGTATGTTTGTCTGGGCTAAAATTCCAGAACCTTTCAATAAAATGGGTGCCATGCAGTTTGCCATTGAAATGATGGATAGAGCGAATGTTGCTGTTGCTCCGGGAACAGGATTCAGTGAAGAGGGAGAGGGATATCTTCGTCTTGCCCTTGTTGAAAATAAAGAGCGTTTACGCCAGGCTGTCCGTCAGATGAGAAAAGCCATGGAAAATATGATAAGTGAAAAATATGTTTAACAGGCAAGTTCAAGTAAGTCGTCAACCTGTTTTGACTTGACGACTTAATATGTGAATTTTAATAATCCAGAGAAGAGACTTCCAGAGCATGTTTTTGAATAAAATTTCTTCTCGGCTCGACTTCTTCACCCATTAAAAGGGTAAATATTTCATCGGCTTTTTCAGCATCTTCTATATCCACCTGGAGCATAATTCTTTTGTCGGGATTCATGGTGGTTTCCCAGAGCTGATCTGCATTCATCTCTCCAAGACCTTTGTAACGCTGGATGTTTATACCTTTTTTTGACTCTGCCATGAGAAACTCATATAAACCATCTGTATCTTGAAAAGTATGCTCTTTTTTTACCTGTGCTTCTGACTGTTTTGCAGACAAGATAAAAGGAGGCTTATTAAAGTCTTTAATTTTTTCATATTTTTTTAACATGATTTTATAATCGCCTGTAGATAAAATTTCTCTGCCAACCCTTAAAAGAAGATGGTTTTCCTTTTTATCAAATATATCCATCTCAAAGATATTTCTCTGCTCATCATACTCTATTTCACCTGCAGCATATCCATTATCTCCGAGATCGTTTATAAGGGATATAAAATTATTTTTGTCTTCAAGGAAAAACCTGTTTTTTACACCATTTTTAATCAGGGTAAGTAGAAGATTTATATCCATATCCCGTTTTTTTAACTGATTTACTGCATTATAATATTCAGTTAAGTCAGTTAAAAACATATGAAATTCTTCTTCAGGAAGAGGTTCTCTGTTTCCATTTATAAAAATATTTTTCTGGCCTGTTACTCTTTTTATAAGATAACTGGAATACTCTTCTTCATTTTTAAGATATAGACCGCTTTTTCTTGAACCAACCCTGAAAAGAGGCGGCTGGGCTATATACAGATATCCATTTGAAATTAGATCATGCATCTGCCTGTAAAAAAAGGTTAATAACAGGGTTCTTATATGTGATCCGTCAACATCGGCATCTGTCATAATCACAACTTTATGATACCTGATTTTTTCAATATTATACTCTTCACTGCCCACACCGGTTCCAAGAACAGTTATAATATTTTTTATCTCATCACTTCTTAAAATTTTATCAAATCTTGCTTTTTCAACATTTAAAATTTTTCCCTTTAAAGGAAGTATAGCCTGGAATCGTCTGTCACGTCCCTGTTTAGCGCTTCCACCTGCAGAATCTCCCTCCACAAGAAAGAGTTCTCTTTCAGCAGGGTCTGAATACTGACATTCAGCAAGTTTTCCAGGCAGAGAAGAGTCTAATAGAGTTCCTTTTTTTCTTGCAAGCTCCCGTGCTCTTTTAGCAGCATCTCTTGCCCTTGCAGCATCAACAGCCTTGGATATGATTTTTTTTGCAATATTTGGATTCTCTTCAAGATAATGGCCTAATTTTTCATTAAGAAGAGATTCAACTACTCCTTTAATTTCATTATTTCCAAGCTTTGTTTTT
Organism: Deltaproteobacteria bacterium; assembly: GCA_027858995.1. GTDB lineage: Bacteria > Desulfobacterota > Desulfobacteria > Desulfobacterales > Desulfobacteraceae > Desulfobacula. The sequence continues at coordinate 11,078 of JAQIBP010000163.1, forward strand.
GTCTGGCCCTCAAACTGCGGTTCCATAAGTTTTACGGAAATAACTACAGAAAGGCCTTCTCTCATATCGTCGCCGCCAAGTTTAATATTCTGCATGTTTTTGGGCAGATTTTTTGACCCGGAATTGATATATGAATTAATTGTACGGGTTAAAGCTCCTTTAAATCCTGATACATGAAATCCACCTTCAATGGTTCTTATATTATTGGCATAGGAGTATAATTTTTCTTTAAATGTATCATTATATTGAATAGCCACCTCAATCTGAACATCGTTTTTCTCACCTTCAATATGAATGGCATCGTGCAGTGGTGTACAGGATCTGTTCAGATATTCAACAAAGGATATAATTCCACCTTCATAATGAAATTTTTCTTTTTCAGCAGAGCGTTCATCTTCAATGATAATTGTTACCTCTTTATTTAAAAAGGCAAGTTCTCTCATTCTTCTTGAAAGTGTTTCAAAATTAAATTCATTTTTGTTTAATATTTCAAAATCAGGACTGAATGTTATTTTTGTTCCCTGTTTATCTGTATCTCCGTTAACAATTAGATCTGTTTTTTTATTTCCCTTGGAATAGGTTTGATAATAAATTTTTCCGTTTTTATAAACTTCCATTTCAAGAAGTTCGGAGAGAGCATTTACAACGGAAATTCCCACACCGTGCAATCCTCCTGATACTTTATAGGACTCCTTATCAAATTTACCACCGGCATGAAGTTTAGTCATAACCACTTCACATGCAGGTATCTGTTCTGTTTCATGTATTTCAACAGGTATTCCACGACCATTATCTTCAACACTGACACGCATATCAGTATGAACAGTCACATTAATAGTATCACAATATCCTGCCATTGCTTCATCAATACTATTATCAACTACTTCATAAACAAGATGGTGAAGGCCTTCAAGATCAATATTTCCTATATACATAGAAGGTCTTTTACGTACTGCTTCAAGACCTTTAAGTATTTTTATACTGTCGGCACTATATTCTTTATTTGTCATATTTTTATTCACTTGTGACCCTTTTTATATGAAAGAGTAATTTAAATTTTATAACTCTTTCATAGCTTGCTGTGCGGCAAAGCAGTTACCAAAAATCAGATCTGCCACATGGCAGTTAGTTTATGATATGTGCATAGCCATTATTGCACAAACAAGTTGATTATCATTAGTTCCCTTTATAATACAGGGGCTTTTATCGCCTTTAATATTTATAATAACAATATTATCTTCAAAAACACTTAAAGCATCCATAAAATATCTTGGATTAAAAGCACTTTTTATCTCTTCTCCTGAATAAGAGATCATCATTTCCTCTTTTGATTCACCTATTTCAGGGTTTGTTATTGTAACTATTAGTTCATTATTTTTAAAATTTAAAATAACAGAATTAAAATTATCTGATGTTAAAATAGAGATTCTTCTCATGAGAGTTGAAAACATTCTTTTATCCATTTCAATGGGAGTCATCTCTTCATCATTTAATATTGGTTTATAATCAGGATATTCACCCTCAAGAAGTTTGATCATCATGGATTCATTTGAGTTTTTAGATATAAAATGATTGTCTTTAATTCCAATTTTTACCTCATTTTTATTAGTATCAATAAATTTACTTAATTCTGATAACCCTTTTTTGGGAATAATTACACCCTTATCAGGTACTTGAAAATCTCCTTTAAATTTTGCATCACAGCAGTGAAGCCTTCTTGAATCTGTTGATACAATTCTTATTCTATCTTCATCATTTCCGTTATTATTTTGGGAAATTTTTTCAATCAAGGAACCTATAACATATACTCTTTTTTCTTCGACTGAACAATTAACAATAGTTGCTACATCAACCATTTTTTTAAGATTTTTGGAATTCACTTCAATAAATTCTATATCTTCTATCATTGGAGTTTCAGGAAAATTTTCATAATCAGAAGCAACAATATGAAAAATACTGTCTCCTTTGCCTATTTCAACCCACCTGTTTTCTATCTCATTAACAAGAATATTATTTTCTGGATACTCTCTTATAATTTCAAAAAATTTTTTTGAATTGATTGACAAAACACCCTCTTTTTCCACCTGGGCATCATAGGTTCCAAGAAAAACTGTCTCAAGATCATTTGCAGTTATTGAAATTTGTGATCCAACCGCTTTGATAAGAATATCAGCTGTAATGGTTAAACTGGTTGTTTTTCCAGTAATTCCTTGAATTTTTGAAAGAACATTTAAAATTTGTTTTCTATCAAATGAAAATTTCATTTCAATCCTTTTTTTTAATATATCCTTGAATATTTATATCAATTTGCCTGATTTATCAATTAGTAAATCAATTAGTTAAATATTTCTTTTTATCTTTTATTAATTATTTATTTAAAAATAATAATAATAATAAGTAGTGTTTAAATGTTTAAAGTTTTATAAATGTTTAAAATTATTATTTTATAATTAAAAAGCAGTGTTTAAAAAGAGTTTATGTTTTTGTTAAAAACTATATGTTTTTGTATCACTTTATTTTTATGTTCATAAGTCTCAAGTTTTAAACATTTTATTAAAATGATTCTATCCAGTTCTTAATATCTTGTAATCCTTTATGATTCCATTCATCTGATGTTCTTTGTTCAATATATTTTAAAAATAGAGTGTCAATAACTTTAAAAATTTGAAATGTGAAAAAAACTTTTTCCAATACCAGACCTTCTATTTCATTTTTATTTTTTAAAATTTCAGTTTTAGGAGTTTTAAGTCCTGTAATATTAAAACTCTCTCCTTTTATGGTAAATTTATACTCATCTTTATTTATTTTACAGATAAGATTTATATTGGTAACAAAAGCTCCTTTTTTTAAAGCAGTTGTCCCCTCTTCAAGACCAGCCTTATCTCCTTTTATGGTAATTTTTTCCTTTGATTTATCTCCAAGTCTGTTTTCAAGAACAATTGAATTTCCAACCTCAAAGGTTACAATATCTTTTGAATTTATAATAGAAGAAATATTATGATTGTTTTCAATTAGAAACCATATCCATGTTAAATAATCATTTCCAAGAAATTTATATTTATTATAAGCTGTTGCAATATCAAGCATAAAATTACCTCGAATATTTTAAAGGAGTAAGTGTTAAAAATTTATCTTTTTGAGAACTTTGAAATGAAGATTTTGTTTCAATTAAAGTATAAGGAAAAAGCCTTATGGGTTTTAATTTAAAGGATTTTAAAAATATGGTTTCAAAAAACTCATTGGCAGCTTTTTGTGTAGTATAAAGATAAAGATTTTTTTCTTCATAATCCCAGAGCACGTCATATAAACTGGGAACAGCTGGTATTTTATGCATCAATATATCTGTAACATATTCTTTAAGCTCTGATTTTTCATTTTTTGAAATAAAATCCCTGCCTGATTTTTCTTTTTTCTTTTCAATTTCCATTGCCATATATTTTTGAATAAGCTTGGCCGGGATTGATTTTTTATCAACTCTTAAAGAGAAAACAAAATAAGTTCCAAATAGAAAGGAAAATTTTTCAAAATCCGGATTATAAGGACTTTCAAGAGGTGTCCACCCGGCTGAAATTTCATCGTATTCACTCTCTATTTTTGGGATTGAATATTTTATTAAACCTTCTCGCACTTTTTCATTTATTGAACCCTCAATTTTTCCATCAATATGGTACCTCGTGACAGAGTGAGTTGAAGATATTAAACTCATGAATTTATCCTTTATATTTCTACTGTTTTAAAAAAGAGAGTATAGTTTATTTTTAAACTTTTGTACAGATTTTTGGCTGATTCCCATTATCAGCAGCAATTCTCGGTGAAAAAATATAATCAATAAGGGCAAAGGGTTTCAGATGATATGG
>JAQIBP010000026.1 GCA_027858995.1 Deltaproteobacteria bacterium
TACTATACAATTATCATCCTTTTTAACAACATGAGACTGCTCTTCATCAAATTGTCTGTAACGTTTCCTGCTGACTACAATATATGGATAAAGGTTGGTTTTGAGCCAGTCAATATTACCCTGGGTAGCTATCCCTGCATCCATCACAATTGTTGGCTTCTCAGATAAAGTATTATCTTGTAGGCCTTTAACCATGCCTGCCATTGTAGAAGCTTCATTTACATTGCCTTTAAAGATCTCACTGTGTTTAGGGAACCCGCTACTGTCCAGTACAAGTCCAAGGGTGACGAGGGGACAATCAGTTCTCTTTTCTTTAGAATGGCCATATGCAGCCAGTTCATTATATAGTCCACTGCCTTCAAAATAAGTGTTGGTAAGATCATACAGGGTTATTGTTTCCCCAAGCTCAATCAGGCTTTGTTCCCGGGTAAAAAGAAAGTCTTCCAAAGGTTTTTTATGCTTTAAAAGCATATCAGAAACCTGATACATCCTGTACAGGCTTGTTTTATTAAAATCATGATCTATTAATTCTCCAAGCCCTGTTTTATTTTGGAGCCAGTTATGGGTTGAAAGTTCACTGCCAGGATGGCACATACGACCTATGATTGTAGCCATGGCAGCAGCTATCTGTGGCCCTGTGAATTTGAGATCTTTAAGTTTTTGATCAAGTCCGAGAAAACGAAATGTTTCCAGGGCAACATGTTCACAACTGACACTTCTGGGCCTTTGTGCCTCCAGGCTATTGACATCAATTTCATGAAAATCTGTATTATTTTCTTTTACAATATTTGTTCGAGTTTGGATCATCCTGGCCGCATAATCTTGAGCTAACTGCTCAATTTTTCCACTGACTTTAAATAAATTTTTCTGACCACTTATAATATCCTTGATCCGTGAACATAATATTGGCCATTGATCTCTTGGCAGTGCAAAATCAGCACCGATATTCAATACAGTATTTTGTCGAACCTTTTTACCGATCCTCTTTGATTCTACAAATCGATAAGCAAAATATTGCTTACCATCTTTTCTGCTTTTTAGTTTCTGACCTTCAGGTTATTGTTGTTCTTCTAATATACATGCAGAGTATTAAACCAGGAAATTCAAGCCTTGTCAACAACTAAATTATTTTATGGCACTACTTTTGCTATTTTGACCTTTTTTCAACTATAACAAAATAAAATAATAGGATTATTTTTTTTTGACAAGACTTAATTTCCTATTTTTTAGGCTGTTTTTTCCTGAAATTCAAAAAGATGGGTTAAAAATATATCAATTGCATACGATCAATATCGCTTTTCTATTTTTGGAATACACAGTTGGATAAATTTTAGGGTTAACAAAACTACTTTTTATTATGGATGTTCAAGCACAGCCGTCCAAATATCTATCATCTCTTCTCTGAACAGATAAAAATATTTAATCAGTGCTTCATATTCAGGCCTTCTGCATACTGAAACCGAAATTTTGGCAGCTTCCTGTGGGGGATAGCCAAAAACTCCGCATGAAATTGCAGGGAATGCAATAGATTCACACCCGTGAGATAGAGCCAGATCAAGACTATTCATATATGCTGAGGAAAGAAGATTTTCAGGGTTTTTGTCAATATTGTATCGGGGACCTACAGTATGAATAACATACTTTGCCTTTAAATTTCCTGCTTCAGTGATCCTCGCCTCTCCGGTTGGGCAGCGAATTCCATTTTCCGGTTTTACTTTTTTACATGCTTCTAATAATTTAGGGCCGGCCGCTCTGTGGATAGCTCCATCCACTCCACCACCTCCAAGCATTCGGAAATTTGCTGCATTAACAACAGCATCAACAGATGCCTGGGTGATATCACCCTGGATAATTTTTATATCAGCCATATTTTTTCTCCTGAATATTTAAATATTCAATCCCCAATTATTTTAACCAGGACACGTTTTTTCCTTCTACCGTCAAACTCACCATAAAAAATTTGTTCCCAGGTTCCAAAATCAAGCCTACCTTCAGTAATTGCAACAACACTTTCTCTACCCATTATTTGTCTTTTCATATGGGCATCTGCATTATCTTCGCCAACATTATGTTTATAACCTGAGACTGGTTCATGTGGTGCTAATTTTTCAAGCCATATATCATAATCGTGATGTAATCCAGATTCATCATCATTAATAAAAACTGATGCAGTGATGTGCATGGCATTAATAAGTACAATACCTTCTTTTATTCCACTTTCATTTATACAATCTTGAATATCAGGAGTAATATTAATAAATGCCCTTCTTGTTGAAATTTCAAACCATAGTTCTTTTCTGTATGTTTTCATGAAACTAACACCTTGTTTTATTTATAAGTTGTAAGATGAATTACATAGCACTTGCCAATACCATTGGCAACTTCTTGGCAACAATCTTATATCGCAGTAAATATTTTTATGTTTTATAAATCAAGAGGTCAAAATACCAATGAGTTATAACTAAAAGTAGTGTTTGAGTGTGTAGGCAGTGTCTCACTCACATCCTGGTCCAGAAGGGCAAAACAGTGTGCACCCTTTGCATAAGATTGGCATTTGGATTTGAATATTTCCAATGTATAAATGTTTAAAAGCATGGTGATATACTTTCCAGCCAATCTTTCAGGATGGTTGTAAAAAAGGTGTTAAAATAAAATATAATCCCAATAGAATAATAGTTGAACCGGCAATTTTCCTGAACCAGACACCTGCCCCGTTCCATTCACTGTTTTCAAGCAGTTTTTTTACAACTGCTGTTGAGCTTCCGGCAACAACAATAGGAAGGCAATGGCCGATACCGAACAGGATGATCAAAATAATACCTGTCATCACTTTTTCCTGGACCGTGATGATGGCCAAAATCGGGGCAATAAACCCAAAGGTACAGGAACCGGAAAGGACACCATAAGCAAGCCCCAGAACAAAAGCCCCGAACATTCCCTTTAAATTCAATTTATATAAGAGGCTTCCGGACAAAGAACATTTTTCAACTCCCATCATTCCTAAAGCGACCCAGATGAGGATTATACCCACAAGAATTTGCCAATAATTTCCCACATCTCCAAGCATCCTGCCAAGCAGAGCACAGATAATTCCGATAAGTGCTATGGTGATGAACAAACCCAAAGTAAATAAAACAGAATATATTCCTGCCTGCCGGGGCAGGATCATTTTTTCCTGACCGCCGACATAGCCCACAATAAGAGGAATTGATGCCAGGTGGCAGGGGCTGAAAAGAACGCTGATCATCCCCCCAGACAAAACAACCAAATGCTGCCAATGCTACTCCCTGGGTCATCCATTGGTTTACCATCAAAAAAACCGAGTCCGGCATAATCGTTACCCCTTGTTTTTAAGTTCCGGTTCTGCAACTCCCATTTTAATTAGCTGCTTAACAATGGATTTTTCATCAAAAAAGCCCACATGCCGGAATAATTCCTCACCCTGTTCATTAAAAAAAATCTGAGTCGGTATCGCCCGAATCTTAAACCGCTGTGCCTGCTGTCGGTTCTCCCATACATCTATAAAAACAATATCGGCCTTTCCTTCATACGCTTTTTCAAGCTTGGCAAGAATCGGTGCCATCATTTTACAGGGGATACATTTTTTAGCCCCCAGACCAATCATTGTCACCATACCTTTAACCGGAAATCTTGAAAAATCTTCTGCAAAAACATATGGTGTAAAAAATAAAATAAAAACAACCATACAGATAAACAATCCAGCTTTATTCAATCGCATAACCCTTGTTTTCCTTTTAGAGATTTTTTCATTATACAGATATTATCAATTACCCAGCCATGCTTTAATATCATTTTTTTTGGGAACCTTACTGGTACATTTCACCTCATTGTCAATAATGACGGATGGCGTGCCAAAAACGCCATAGGAGGCAATCTCCATCATATCGGAAATTTTTTCCACTATGGCATCACTTTTGGTTTCCTTAATGACTTCCTGAATTAATTTTTCCGTTTTATTACATTTTGCACAACCAGGTCCCAGAACTTTTATTTGTCGAGTAGACATCTATTTCCTCCTATACTTAAACGTATTATTCGTGAGGAAATGACACCCCTCACAGAACCCGCCGTGCGGTTTTCCCGCAACGGGCTCTTCGCTAATATTCAC
>JAQIBP010000080.1 GCA_027858995.1 Deltaproteobacteria bacterium
TGATTGTACTGATCAATATTTTAAATCGCTTCAGATTGGATACCATAATCTAATAGATCAAGTATTTGAAAAGGCGGGAACAGAATGAAAAAGATACAATTAATATCGCTTTGTATCGGATGCATATGGTAATATCAAAGATTATATTGTATTCCCTGACAGACAGGGCAGGTTGCTCTGGAATGGCTCAATATGTCTGAAAAAAAGAATGTTGTCTGCCGCTCATGCGGGCTTAAATATCATAATTCTGATGCATCTCTCTGCAAACGCTGCGGAGTTTTTGTTTGTCAGGGATTTGACGGATAGGAGAAAAAATGGATACATTTATTATGAGCAAACTTCTTGAGACGGGACTTGCAGAACGCTATGCATTTCCGATTTCTCAGGGGATTTTGTTTCTTATAATGATTTTATGTGCTTTCGCAGCCCACAGAGCAGCACGAAAAATACTGCTGCATATTATTTTAAAAATAATTCAAAAAACCACAAATACCTGGGATGACACATTCTTAAAAAAAAATGTTTTCAAGAATTTAGCACATCTTGCACCTGCATTTGTTATATTTTTATTTTCCGGGTTTTTTGAGGGTATTCATTTGAGTTTGCAGCGTATATCTCTTGCATATATGGCTGTTACCGGTATTTTTATTATCATGGCAGTTTTAAATTCTGTTGATGATATATATAAAACCTTCGTTGTATCCCGTGAAAAACCAATTACCGGGTATTTACAGGTTGTAAAAATTTTTGTGTTCATAATCGGGTTTATTATTGTATCCGGTGTGTTGATTGACAGATCTCCCTGGACACTGCTGAGCGGTATCGGAGCATTAACAGCAGTATTATTGCTTATATTTAAAGACTCGATTCTCGGGTTTGTTGCAGGAATACAAATTGCGGCAAACAATATGGTTCATATCGGTGATTGGGTTGAAATGCCGCAGTATAATGCTGACGGAGATGTTATTGATATATCGCTCACCACAGTAAAAGTGCAGAACTGGGACAAAACTATCACCAGTATACCGGTGTATGCATTTGTTTCAAATTCATTTAAAAACTGGCGCGGAATGAGTGAATCAGGGGGCAGACGTATCTGCAGGTCGGTAAATATTGATATCAGTTCAATACGTATTTGCACAGAGACTATGATTGAACGGTTTGAAAAAATTTATCTGATAGCTGATTATATACGTCAGAAAAAAACAGAGATAAAAGCATATAACAAAAAGCACAGGATTGATACCTCAATTCCGGTGAACAGCAGACGTATGACAAATATCGGGACATTGCGGGCGTATATTCTTTTGTATCTTCGCAATCATCCGCAGATCAATCAGGATATGACCCTTATTGTACGGCAGCTTGCACCGTCTGAAACAGGAGTTCCAATGCAGATATATGCATTTTCAAAAGATATCGTTTGGGCAAATTATGAAGGGATTCAGTCAGATATATTTGATCATATTATGGCAATTATTCCTGAATTTGATTTGCGGGTATTCCAGAATCCGACTGGTTCTGATTTCTCTAAAATTATTTCTTAGGGGGAGATTATGAATCTTGATCTGAATTACAATATATGAACCAAGACCAAGATCACAACTCATTCTTCTGCATTAATTTTTATAAAAAACAACAGCCTGTCCTATTCAACTGGTAGTAGTTTAATATGTATTTAAAATCTGATTCAGGTTAATAAATAGTAATTTGAATTTTATAACTCTTTTATATTTTGCGTGGGACCTTTAACCTGATGGTCATAAACCAGGTTTATTGTGGGCAAACACTGGTGAAATACCAAGTCTGCCCGTGGCAGTTATATCAAATCAGCAATATTTATATTTTGTGAAGAATCAAAAGCAATATTCACTTTTTGCCCCACCATGCATTTTTTTGTGAGCTGGTTGAAAATGTCCTGATCATTTTGTGTTCTTGCAATAAACCTGAAGTTGTCAGGGGTCCTTCCATATAGAATTGCCATGGAGGGTTCATGGTTTCGATCATAGATGATGGTATAAGTTTCAATTGTTCCCCGGCCATTGTACTGATCTCTTATTTTTATTGGTTCATCTCCCACAAGGCTCTCCTTTTGATCAATTATATCGTAATTCTGCAATTCACCATTTGAGGGTGTTGAGCCATAAATGCAGGCAGCATGTTTATGCATAAACCAGCCAAGGGATGTAATAAGGCCATTTGATCGCTCTCCTGTTGAAATCTTCTGGGCAAGAGTTGCCACGGAATGAAGACTGTAATTATTTCCCGGTCCTCCAAAAAAACCAAGCCCTCCTGTCAAGGTAAGCGGCCTTGGGTCATTATCTTCTATTTTTATCATTTTTTTTGCAATGGAAACAGCACTGGGAAAACATGAATAGAGGTCAAAACAATCTATATTTTCCAAAGAGATGCAGGATCTTGTTAATGCTTTTTCAACAGCTGATTCCAGAGGGGAGCTTGATGTGAAATCTGATTTTTCAATCATAAATCTCTGCCTGTCTTCTGCATAGCCTCCCCCAAGGAAATATACACTCTGTCCCTCTTTTGACGAATATTTTTTTGCTTTCTCTTCAGACATAAGTATTATGGCTGCACCCTGATCAACCATAACAAATGAATTCATATACTTGGTGTATGGAAAAGCAACAGGTCTGTTATTCTTACTGAGCGTGATTATTTCTTCCGGGGACTTTATGGTTCTTGACCAGGCATGGGGATTTGCTGCTGCAACCTGGCTGAATTCAGACCACATTGTTCCGATTTTCATCATATAGGTTTGAAAATCAAGTCCGGATTCTGCCCACAAAGCAGTCTCGAAAAGAGGGAATCCCTGCATGGGGTGTTTGATTCCATGTGCGTTTTCCAAAGATGTTGAGCCTTTAAGATCATCGCCCTCATAATCTTTTGGAACTCCTTTAAACAGGGCATTTTCAATTGTTTTTAAATTTGAATCTCTTTGAACATAGGTTTCAGCACCTGCAATGAGAATGGACTCCAGTTTATTGCGGGCAATCATGCCTGCTGCCATGTTGATAAGCATCTGGGGTGAATTCCCCCCGATTTGAGAAACATGTGTAAATTCTGGTGTGGCTTTCAAGTTCTGGGCAAGCTGTTTTGCAGGAGAGCTGTAATTACGGCTTACTATCCTAACAACCATGATGCCGTCGAGATTCTCCAATACTTTTTTGGAAGTCATTATTTCAGAGGCTTTTAAAGAGGCATGTGTCATCAATCCCATGGGATCTTTTGCACCTTTGTTCAACTCTTTTGGCTGAGTTATCTGTCCCCAGCCTGCAACAACAACTTTTCGTTCCATTTAAGACAAGTCCTTTTTCAAACCCAGATTTTTTTGAAAGTGTCTCTTAAAATGCTCTGTTTGTCAACATCATCTCATGGTAACTGAATATTTGCTACAGTCTCCAGTGGGCATAAGGTGATCAGCCTGAAACGGGTTGTGAAAAAATGCTAATGGCAAAGATCAAAAAGGTGAGTTTATATGATCTGCTGATTTATTTTGAAATCCACTTATGTTTTTTAAATAAGCATGTTAGAGTGCAAATCAATTATAAAATATGAAAAGAACAGGAACTCAAATGCTTTCACCATTTTCCATCCCCAATATACGATTGTTCATTGCCTTTAAGGTCTTTTTTAACTCAAGATTTTATTATCCGGTATTCACCATTCTGTTCCTTGATTTCGGACTTAGTATAGCACAGTTTTCCATACTCAACGCAGTCTGGGCAGCCACCATTGTCCTTGCTGAAGTTCCTTCAGGTGCTCTTGCAGACATTGTTGGGAGAAAACAGCTTTTGGTTTTTGCAACTTTTATTATGATTATTGAAGTTGGTATCATAAGTTTTGTTCCTAAAATAGACCCATCCACTCTTTTCATTGTCTTTATGGTTAACCGTATTTTGAGTGGACTTGCAGAAGCTGCTGCCAGCGGTGCAGACGAAGCTATTGCATATGATTCCTTAAAAGCAGAATCAGCTCCTGATCAATGGGGCAGGGTGTTGGAAGTTTTGATGAGGTTTCAGTCTATTGGGTTTATAATTGCCATGACTGTGGGAGCAGCAATCTATGATCCGGATATGCTTGAAAAAACATGCAGGTTTTTTGGATTTTCCATTACTTTTTCCCAGGAAACCACCATGCGCTTTCCTCTATACCTCACTTTTATCCTGGCAATCTGTGCATTTATTACGACCTTGAGAATGGAAGAACCAGGCCTGGATCAAAGTTCATCCAGAACAAAAAAAAATCAGATGGGTCAGGCCTTTGGCCTGACACTCAAGGCAGGTCTATGGATTTTAAAAACCCCTTTTGCTCTTACTATAATACTTTTCGGCATGCTGTTTGATGGTATCATCAGAATGGTTATCACCCTTTCAAGTCAATACTATAGAATGATTGATCTGCCTGAGTCAAGTTTCGGTATTATTGGATCACTTGTGGCCATGTTCGGGCTGGTGATTCCCAAGATAGCAAAAAAAATTGCTGAAAATCATTCACCATCAACTGCACTCCAGATCACTGCTTTTTTAACTATAACAGGTCTTAGCACCATGAGTTTTTTCTGGCCCTATACAGGATTATTACCGGCTTTAATCACGTTCAGCGCCATGTATTTCACTGGTTTTTTTGTCAGTTTTTATATCAATCAGGCTGCATCATCTGATCAGAGAGCAACGGTCTTAAGCTTTAAAGGCCTTGCCTATAATGTTTCCTACGGATTACTCGGTGTTCTATATGCACTATTGTTGAAAATTAAAAGACAGGGTATTATTTCAGAAGATATCGAAAATATAGTATTCATGGAGACATTTTCATGGTTTCCCATCACCTTTATTGTCTGGTTTTTGATATTACTGATTATTTATTTTTTCTGGTTGAAAAACCCTTCATCATGATATCTGTATATAAATAAGAGAATTTAAAACTTGCTATCTCTTCCAGTGGAAGGCTGATTGCCTTATGGTAGCATTATGGATCATTGCTTATAAATTCTTGATTAACGTAGCGGTTAAGCCGCCATTTTGTTTGAGCGAAGCATGAGCGAGTTCATGGCGGTCAGCGAAGATAATCTTAGAACTTATTGCCATGTCCATCCAGCGGACATAAGGTAATCAGGCTGTAACGGGTTATGTAAAAATTTCCGACAAATACCCAGACTATAAAACCTTGTATTTTATCCATCTGTTTGTTATTAGTTATAATATAGCTGAAATGTGAAAATTAAAAATCAAAAATTGATAACGAAGAATTTATATTTATGGAGGCGTTATAATGAGTGCGCCAGGCAAAGCTGGTAATTTCTTGTCGGTTAGAGTCCGACATAGTCAAAGGTTAGCCACCGGGCTATCACCAAAGGTGCATTTGTGGAGGTAACAAAGCAAATGAAGCC
>JAQIBP010000021.1 GCA_027858995.1 Deltaproteobacteria bacterium
ATCCCAGAGGTGATCACCAGCAATATGGGGCTTGTTGAATCAATAAAGGTGGATATGGGAGAACCAGCTCTTTTATGTAAAGATATCCCTTTTAAAAGTGAAAATGAAAAAGCAATTGACGAAATCCTAAAGGTTGGTGACAAGGAATACTGCATTACCGCAGTTGGAATGGGAAATCCAAATGCTGTTATCTTTGTTGATGATATAACAAAAATAGATGTTAAAACCACAGGTCCTTTAATTGAAAATCATGAAAGATTTCCTGAAAAGACCAATATTGAGTTTGTTGAAGTCGTGAGTCCCGGGGAGGTGAAAATGAAGGTGTGGGAAAGGGGTGCCGGCATGACTCTTGCCTGCGGCACAGGTGCCTGTGCATGCCTTGTTGCGGCCAGTACTACCGGGAGAACATCAAAAAAAGCAATTGTCCACCTTGATGGCGGAGATCTTGAGATTTACTGGGATGAGACTACAAATCATATTTTCAAGACCGGTCCTGCTGTGGAAGTTTTTAAAGGTTTGGTAAATATAGGGCCTGCTGAAAAATAAAAAATATCATTTGTAAGTTTTAGATTTTATACTAAGGTGAAAGAACTGGCGGGTTGGAATTAAACTGAAAACTGTGATTTAAAAAAGAAAATAGAAATAAGCAATGAAAACAGATCATGGAAACAGATAAAAAGGAGATAAAATGCCTGAACGTATAATTATTATTGGAGCAGTGGCTTTGGGTCCCAAAGTTGCGTGCCGTTTGAAACGCCTGAATCATGAGGCTGAAATTACTCTTATCGACAAAGATACATTGATATCCTACGGAGGGTGCGGCATTCCCTATTATATCGGAGGAGATATTGCTGATCTTGAAGGTCTTTACTCAACATTTGCCCATGCCATCAGGGATAAAGAATTCTTTCGAACAGACAAGGGTGTTAAAGCACTGACTGGAGTTGAAGCGCTGTCCATCAATAGAAAAGAGAAAAAGCTCCTGGTACGCCATCTCAATGATAAGATAGAAGAAGAACTTGAATATGATAAACTTGTTATTGCTACAGGAGCAACGCCTGTCAAACCACCGTTTCCAGGAGTTGATCTCTCTGGGGTTCATGTGATTTCAAATTTACACCATGCCCTGGCAATAAAAACAAGTATAGCCGATGGAAAAGTTGGTCATGCTGTAGTAATTGGTGCTGGAGCAATTGGTATTGAAATGGCTGAAGCTCTGACTGACCTGTGGGGTGTTGAAACCACACTCATTGAAATGGCTGATCATGTTCTGCCCGCAGCCCTTGGAAAAAATATATCAGCTGTTGTGGAAAAAGAGTTGAGGGAGAATGATATCAATGTTCTGCTATCTCAAAGGGTAGTTCGCATAAATGGTGATAAAGACAACAGAGTCACTTCTGTTGAAACCACTGAAACAACAATTTCATGTGATATGGTTGTACTGGCTGCAGGGGTCAGGCCAAACTCTGAAATTGCCAAAGATGCAGGACTTGCTATTGGAAGATATGGAGGGATTCTGGTTGATCCATGTATGCAGACTACAGATCCTGATATCTATGCAGGTGGTGATTGTGTAGAAGTCAAAAACATTATTAATGGCCAGTCCATGTTAATGCCTCTTGGCTCCCTTGCCAACAGGCAGGGCAGAATCATTGCCACGAATATAAATGGAGGGTGTGAACATTTTAAAGGAGCAGTTGGAAGTTTCTGCATCAAGGTTTTTGGTCTGGGTGTTGCCAAGGCAGGATTGACCTTTGAACAGGCAAAGTCTGCCGGATTTGATCCTATATATTCAATGGTTGCCCAGTCTGACAGAGCCCATTTTTATCCGGATTCAGATTTTATGTATATCAAACTTATTGCAGATCGAAACTCAAGAAAAATCCTTGGGATAGAAGCTGCAGGCCCCCAGGGAGATGCTGTCAAGGCAAGAGTTGATGCTGTTGCTCCTCTGTTTCAATATGGCGCAACCATAAGTGATATATGTTCCCTTGAAGTTGCATATGCCCCACCCTATGCTTCTGCCATGGATATTATTAACAATGCAGCCAACTGCCTTGATAATACAGTTAAAGGAAGCCATGTGAGCGTTGATGTTCAGGATTTTCTTGAAGAATTCAGACAGGAAAAGACAAGGGTTCTTGATATAAGAAGCAAAATACAGGCAGAGCCTTTTGTGAAAAAATATGGTGAGCGGTGGATAAATATTCCCCAGGATGAATTCAGAGCAAGAGTCCAGGAAGTTCCAACAGATGAACCGCTATGCCTTCTTTGCGGTTCAGGTCCTCGATCCTACGAGATCCAGGTTATTCTGGCAGCTCATGGCATTACCAATACAAGGAATATTCAAGGAGGTTACGCCATGATCCTTGCTGTTCATGGACCTTTGGATTGATGGTCTACGCCCCAGGTTTTTAATTTCAGCAGGCTCAGGTTGACCAGTTTATTAAATCTGGACTGTATGGTTTCAGATAATTGTATTTCCATTTCCACCTTTTCAGGCTGTATTCCGATAAGGCATAGATCCTCTGGAGTCTGGTCAAGAAGTTTGGCATAACTTAAAACATCTTTTAATCCAAGATGGTGCAGAGACATCTTTGTGGTAAAAAGAGTCAGGATATCATCATTTTCAATGGTGTCAATAAATCCTGGGCTTTTTTCAAAATCAACTGCATCCACAATAATCATTTTTTTGTATTCATCAAAAAAGGGCAGAAGATCCATTCCCATATTGCCCCCGTCTATCAGGGCAATATGGGGATTAAAATCATATTTTTCTAACTCTCTTATGATATGGACGCCAATACCTTCATCTTGCATGAGAATGTTACCAATGCCCATAACAGCAATTTGGGGTTCATCCATTATAAAACATTGACCTTTACAATGTCTTTGTTTTTATTGTCATGTACATGGATGGCACATGCAAGGCAAGGGTCAAAAGAATGAACAGTTCTTAAAACTTCAAGGGGCAGTTTCTCATCTGCCACAGGATTGCCCACCAAAGATGCCTCATAGGGACCAGGCATATCATCCTGATTACGGGGACCTGCATTCCAGGTGGAAGGAACAACACATTGATAATTTTTAATTTTACCGTCTTTAATCACTATCCAGTGGGAGAGTGCGCCTCTGGGAGCTTCATGAAACCCAAAGCCTCTTTGCTCACCTTTTGGAAAAACAGGTTCATTAAAAGTATCAACATCACCTGAACTGATGTTATTTATGAGAAGATCATAATTTCTCTTCATGACTCCATACAGCGCAGCACATCGGACTGCTCTTGCTGCATGTCTTCCAAGAGTTGAATGCAGATGTTTAATGCCTGCCTTTATACCTGCAAGAGCACTTACTTTTTCCAATGCAAGGTTTGCATATTTTTGAACATCTTTATTGCCAGAAACATACATTGCCAATACGTTTGCAAGTGGTCCAACCTGTGCCGGTTTACCCATGAAAGAAGGAGCTTTTACCCATGAATATTTTGCATCAGCATTAAAATCAGAAGGTTTGGGGTCTGTATCTTCCTCCCATGGATGCCTTGTCCAGTCACCCTCATACCAGGAGTGTTTTACGCTTTCCTGCACATTTGTTTTAAACAGGTCATCTTTAAAACTTTTAATTGGTTGGAATTTACCAACATCACCATCTGGAATATATCCGCCCTCAGTACCAAAGACAGTACCTTTTTCATCTTCAGGGAAATCAGGAACAGACAGGTAGTTTGTCACTCCTGCACCATACCCAAACCATTCAGGATAGTTTGCAGCAACTGCTGCAACATCAATCAGATATACATCTTTGATAAAGCTGCCAACCTTATCCATTAATGATTTAATATAATACAGCCGTTCAAAATTTAGTGCAGACTGGCTGTCAGGGTTAATTGGATTGGCAACGCCGCCCACAGCAAGGTTCTGAATATGCGGTGTTTTACTGCCCAGAATTGTTACAATCTGGTTGGCATATCTTTGATATTCAAAGGCCTGGAGATAGTGGGCTGCGGCAACAAGATTGATTTCAGGTGACAGTTTCATGGCAGGATGTCCCCAGTACCCGTTCTGAAAAATACCAAGCTGGCCCGTATTTACAAAGCCTTTTAATTTATCCTGAACAGCCTGTAGCTCCTGAACTCCGTTGGAATGCCAGGGAGACAGGCTTTGAGCCATAGATGATGCTTTTTTTACATCAGCACTCAGGGCAGATACAATATCAACCCAGTCCAGAGCTGAAAGATGATAAAAATGCACTATATGGTCATGAATACCATGTGCTGCAATTATTATATTTCGGATATATTGAGCATTTTTAGGTATTGAAAGATCAATGGCATTTTCCACTGCCCGCACAGATGCCATGGCATGTACTGTTGTGCATACTCCGCAGAGTCTTTGAGCATAAAGCCAGGCATCCCTCGGATCACGACCTTTTAAGATAGTTTCAATACCGCGGAACATCTGGCCTGACGACCAGGCTTTTTCTATCTTTCCGTCATTGATTTTGCAGTCAATGCGCAGATGTCCTTCAATTCTTGTAACAGGATCAATTGTTATTATTTTTGACATTTTTTATGTTCTCCTTGCAGTTTTTAAGCAGATAAAGTTTTAAGCATGTTTAACATCAGGCAGTACAGGCAGTGTTTTAATAAAAATCAGATATGCCATTATCTCCACAGAAATGATTCCAACAGTAATCATGATTTCAGCAAAAGAGGGGAAATAATGAAAGTTAACTCCAGGGTTGAATCCAACCAGGAATGTATCAAATCTATAAACTGCACCTGCAAGTACCAGAGAAGCAGCTGATAAAAATAGATATTTTGACTGATCTTTCTTCTCTTTTGATGATAGTATGATTAAAGGATAGATAAACAACAGGTTTTCAATTACAAACATCAGACTTTGAAAATTAAAACTAAATATCAAACCAAGTTTACCTTTGAAAATCAAATCACCAAAGCGAATAATTAAAAATACAATCAAAAGTTTTGGAATTACACCTGATAATTTTGAAAGCAGTGATTTTTCAAGGGGCCTTTCAAGATGAACCGATGAAAACATGGATTCAAAAATTACCATGCCAAAACCCATCATGATGGCTGAAATTAAAAACAGCAGCGGCAGAAAATCTGTCTGCCACAAGCCTGATAATTTATCTCCTGCAATAATCATCAAACTTCCAAGGGATGATTGATGCATTGTCGGCAGTAGAACTCCAAGTGCAATAAAGATAAACATTGCAGAATTAATTTTTTTCAGTGTTTTTTCCTGACCCGGTTTTTCAAAAAAGGCAGGGGAAAATTCCAGCCACATCACAAGAACATAAGTAGCAATACATGCTGCAACCTCAAACATGACAGAGTTTGTATTGGAATACCACGGCAAAAATATATTATACATCTGCCAGTATCTTCCAACATCAAAAAAGATGGAAACCGAGGCAAGGGTATAACCAAACATGCTTGCAAGCAGTGCTGATCTTACAAGGGGATGGTACTGCCCTTTATTAAATATATAAACCAGGATTGCCATGGCATATCCGCCACAGGCAATAGCGGTTCCTGTAACTACATCATAGACAATCCACATTCCCCAGGGATATCCGTCGCTTAGATTTGATACTGCACCAAGTCCATACATAAACCGTTTTACTATAAACGGAATGGCAATAACAGATAATATCAAAAGAATGAAAAACGGCAGTGTGAAGATTTTTCCTTTAACCGGCTTAAGTTCGCTCATATTTATTCTCCTTTTTCATCTTCTGCTTTTGCAGTTTTATAGGTTGTAAATGCAAGTCCTGCAAACAGGACAATAGGAGCGATCATGCCTTTATACAGAGTGTGCTGTATTCCTTCAGTCTTTGCAGCATTTGAATAATCAGGTAGTTTTGGCAGTCCGAGATTTTCAAATGGTACAGCCGATAGAATCAGGTATTGAGTTCCTCCACCCTCCTTTTCTCCATATACATAATTTATGTATTTTTCAACTGGATTATTTTTTGATCTTTTACCGATGAGATCACCAACAGGATAATTATAATTACTCTTTTCCGGCAGAGCCAACCTGTTTTTTGCCTCCTGCAAAATATCTGAGAATTTTCCAAAAACAGAAGCTCCGGTAGGACAGAAATCACAACAGCCCGGGATTTTCCCTTTTACCTGAACATGCTGGCACATTTCACATTTTATAATTTCAGGAAAAGCTGCGCCATACTCAAATTTCGGTATTGAATAGGGACATGCAACCTGGCAGTAGCGACAGCCGATACATGCATCTGAGTTCCAGGAGACAATTCCGCTTTCTTCATCTTTTGTCAAGGCAGATGCAGGGCAGGCTGAGACACAATTTGGATCAACACAATGCATACAGGCTTTTTTAAAAAAGTTGTATTTATTTTCACTCTCTTTATCTGTTTTGTCGCCATTCCTGTAGATTTGGATCTTGTTCAAAGCAAAAGTGTATGGATCAAAATCTCTGTTATTGCTGTCAGAAGGTTGTGCTGTTAATTTGTTATATCTCTGGCAGGCCATTTCACAGTTTTTACACCCTATGCACAAGGTGGAGTCATACAAGATTCCAACAGCATCGGGCGGGACATCCTTTTTTGCTCTGGCAAAAACATTGTCAGGAACAGCAGCAGTTACAGCGCCGGCGGAGAGTACTTTTAGAAAATTTCTACGATCAACTTTCATATATACCTCCTTATTATTTATTATCTAATTCAGTTTCTTCTTCTTTAAGCGCTTTTGTTACTTTTATTCCGGCAGTAAGTGCAGCTCCTACAACAGCTCCTGCAATGGCAGCACCTCCGACATTCATCCCTTTACCCTGTTGAGTCCCTCCAACCTTTGGATATAATACAGGTGGAATAACAGAATCAACGGTCTGATGGAGTGGTTTTTCAAAACCAACTCCTTTTTCAGTACAACCAAAACATGGGTGGCCGGTACCAACAGGCCAGGCATTGGAACCAACATCACCAAACAATTGTACCGGACAGTTGGCATGGGTTTCAGGACCTTTACATCCAAGTTGATATAAGCACCAGCCCTGACGGTGGCCTTCATCGCCATATTTCATAGCAAACCTGCCTGCATCATAATGTGGACGACGTTCACAGTTTTCGTGAATTAATCTGCCATAGGCAAATTTTGGTCGACCTTTATCATCAAGTGCTGGAAGTTTTTTAAGGGTAAGATAATAGAGAACAGTTGATAACAGGTTATAAGGACTTGCAGGACATCCCGGCAGAGTTATGACAGGTCTGTCAGTTATGATTTCAGGAACCCCTTTTGCGCCTGTGGGATTTGGTGCAGAAGCCTGGACACCTCCCCATGAAGCACATGAACCTATAGCTACTATGGCAGCAGCTTTTGGTGCAATGTCTTCAAGAATAGACAAAGCGGTTTTCCCACCTATTTTGCAATATACGCCATTATCCTTGGTGGGAATTGAGCCTTCCACAACAAGAATAAATTTACCTTCATTTTCTTTAATGGATTTATGAAGAGCAGCTTCAGCCTGATGGCCGGCACCAGCCATTAATGTTTCAGAGTAATCAAGGGAAATAAGATCGAGGATGAGATGTTCAACAGTTGGGTGTGTTGCTCTAAGCAATGATTCCGTACATCCAGTGCATTCCTGAAAATGTAACCAGATTACAGGCGGGCGTTTTTTGCTGGCAATGGTGTCAGCAATAGCCTGTCCCATACTTAAGGGTAATCCCAGACTTGCAGCAGTAATTGTACAGAATTTTAAAAAATCTCTGCGGGCAATACCTTTAATTTCGGGACTTTTTTTACCTTGTCCCTTATTAGATAAAGTATTAACGACTTTAGGCATTCTTCTTACCTCCTTTATTTCGTGCCTGATAAAAAACCGCCAGATTCTAACTCAGACACAGTTTATATTATAACTTTCCTCCTTAACTAAATTTTGAATATACAATATTATCTATTACACTAATGAATAGGTATAATATAATTAAATTGTATAATACAAGGGGAAAATTTATTATTTTTGCTCTTTTGTAAGTGGTTTGTAAGTGATAATTCCGCAATTCCGCAATTCCGCAATTCCGCAGATTCAGCAGATTCAGCAGATTCGTGGAAGCTGTTCTCCTGTCAGCATATCAATTATTCTAAAGCCGCCTATTGTTGTTTCAAGGAAGACTTTTCCAGGATTTCTATCTGTTACTTCACCAATGATAACAGCATTTTTTCCAAATTCATTCTGCTTAATAATATCAAGCACTTTTTTGGAATCCTTTTCAGTTACAAACGCCATGAGTTTGCCTTCGTTGGCTATATAGAGGGGATCAAATCCGAGAAGTTCGCATATTCCCTGTACCGGTGCCTGGATTGGAAGAGAATTTTCATGAATATTAATGCCAATATTGGATTGGGAGGCAATCTCGTTAAGTGTCGTGCCAAGGCCGCCTCTTGTGGGGTCACGAAGCACATGGATATCGAGGCCTGACCCGATAATGGATTCAACCATTTTATTTAACGGGGCTGAATCGCTTTGTATATTGGAATCGAATTTCAGGCCCTCCCGTGTACTTAATATTGTGATGCCATGGTCAGCAATGGTTCCGCTGATAATAATTTTATCACCTGGCTGGGCTTTATCTCCTGATATGTTTACTCCTCTCTGAATCACGCCTATGCCTGAAGTATTGATGAATATCTTGTCAGCTTTGCCCTTGGGTACAACCTTGGTGTCACCGGTTACAATTTTAACTCCTGCTTTTTTTGCAGCATTTGCCATTGTTTTAAGAATGGCCTCAAGATCTTTTTTTGGAAAACCCTCTTCAATAATCAGTCCCACACTTATATAGAGTGGAATTGCTCCGCACATTGCAACATCATTGACAGTGCCGTTAACAGCAAGATCCCCAATATTACCGCCGGGAAAGAAAATGGGGTCAACCACATAGGAATCAGTTGAAAAAGCAAGCCTGCCCTCTTTTATATCAAGGACTGCCCCATCATCCCTTTTTGCAAGTTCAGCATTGTCAAATATTGGAAGGATCATATCAGAAAACATTGAGTGAGAAACCTTTCCTCCTGATCCATGATCAAGTAAAATTTTTTCAACATTTTCTTTTTTCGGGTTTGTATCTGGCATAATTTATTCCTGTTTTTACTTTTCTGTTATGTAAAAAGTTGCAAGATCCTGGAGCTTTTGCTCAACATCAGCTCTATGGGGAATATGTTCAATGGAGGGCTTTTCTGCCAATTGTTCAAAAACATTTTCCACTTCGTCAACAGCCAGTTGAATGGTCATTGCTATATTATCATGGATAACCTGCTCCATGCCTTTAAGATCAGGGTTCTTAACAAGAATGGATATGATAATTCTGCCTGATTCTAAAATTGCATTACTCACTTCATGGGATTCAAATCCCTCCCTGAATCGTATTGGCACCAATATATCTTTAAAATAATTAAGCAGAAGAAACCTGTCATGATTTCTAACAGAGGCAGTCAGCAATTGATAAAATACACTTATATCCCACTCTAATTTTTCAGTTTCACTGCTTTGATAATGGGAGAAATTTTCTTTTCTGTTTTTATCCAATAAAAATTCTTTGATGCTGGTAGTAATTTCCCTGTTGAGTTCTACCATGACTTCATAAATCATATAATTATCCCGTTTTGGTGTTTTTAACAGTGCTGTTGTATTTTTTGAGCGAAACATATCTGGATTGTTTTTCATTGTTTCAATAATGTATAATAGTCTTCGCAATATACCAAAACGCGGTATCGGCTTCCAGTCAAGCTCTTTTCTGGTATATGAAGATTCAATATTAAGGGCTTTGTCGGTATATTTCATCATCCAGTATCTTTCAAAGGGTCTTATGCCTATAATGTTTCCCAGGATATCACGGACAACTACACCAGTTGTTGCAATGGATTTGGGTATAAACAGAGATTTTATTCTCCTGCCGAAAAAATATCTTGTGGAAAACTCAAACAGCTCTTTGTGTGAAGTTGAACCGTTAGTGCTGGCAATATATACATCAAAGTTTGGAATCTTTTCGCTTTTCATAAATATTGTTATTAAAATCTGACAAAGACAGGTAGAGTGTATATAGGGTATTGCAAACTCTCCTTTTCCTGCCAATATTCTTGAATTCCATTTTTTTGAAAGCCATGTCTTTAAAAAAATGTATAGTGGCCCATATTCGCACCAGTCTGTAAAAACTGCTGCAAATCGTACAACAGAACAGGGAAAATATTGTGAGAAGTCTTTTACCAGTTTTTCACCAATTTTTTTACTCTTTGAGTAGGGCTTGTCGTCATTAAGAGGGCTTTTTTCATTAATCACCTCATTTTTGCCTGGGAATTTTGATGCAGCTACTGAACTTGCAAATATAAATCGCTTTATTTTCAGTTTTTTTGAATACTCTAAAATATAACGGGTGCCATTAATATTTGTTCTGATGTATTCCACATTATTGGTATTTTCAAAATCATAATAACCTGCAAGATGCAATACATAATCTATCTTCTCTTTTATGTTTATATCTAAAATTTTATTGAGATTTTTTTGATTACCAATATCTGCCTGAATCCATTTAATATTTCGGTGTCCATTAATGTGCACTTCCATTTGTGAACGCCGGGCAATTGCAAATATTTTAAAGTTTTCTTTTGCAGCGTCAAGAAAACTTTTTCCTACAATTCCCGAAGCACCGGTAACAATGATATTTGGCAATGCTGGTTTCATTTTTCAACTTTTTTTTGTCTATTATGATAAACATATAATAATAAAACTGCCATGGTACAATCTCCAAGCCCGGAAAGCAGCACACACAAAATTGAATCAAAAAAAAGAAAATATATGAACAGGAAAACTGTTGCTGATATTTTAGCAATAATGGAGAATATTACAAGGCTTTTAAAATTATTATAACTGATTACAGGAAGAATATAGCCGATACTGAGTAAAATATGGAATACTCCGCCCTGAACCTGGAAAAATTTTTCATGGACAAATTGAAAACCTATATATTCCATCAATTCTCCAGGGAAAAGTATAAGCCCGATTCCCACAAGAAAAGAGTGAATTGAAATAAGAGACAGTACAAAGGGTAAATGATATTTTTTTTCTATTTTAATTAAGGGGTTCATTTTTATTTGATAAAACATGTTTCATATAAAGCCTGTCAAAAGAATCCTCTAACTCGTCCACGATTAACTGGATTGTCAAAGTAATACCATCATATATTCTTTGATCCATATCAAGAGATTCAGGCAGTTCTGTTAATTCAGGCAGTTTGATTAGAGTTTTAACAATATAGTCGCCAACCAGTTGAACAGCATCTGAGACCTCAGATAAATCAAAACCCTCTTTATAGCGTTCACTGGCCAGATTCCTTGCATAGCTTAAAATATGTATTCTGTCTCCAGTGCGCACAGCAGTTTTAATCATGGAGTATATAAAAACAATGCGCTCTTTATGGATATCAAATTTAAGGGCTCTGTATTTTTTAAACCTGGTGTTATATTCATCAGAATACATGGCATCTAAAATTTGAGCAGCCACAGGCTCCTCAACGGCACTCATTGCATTATATATTTTTAAATTTGGATTGATTTTTTTCCGTCTGTCAATGGATTCCAGATTTTTCCTGTGCCATTCATAAGGAGCACTTTTCATATGTTCAATCAGAAAAAGAAGTCTGCGCCGGATATCAAAACGCGGTCTTAAATCCCAGTTGAGTTTTTTATGTGTATAAGAGGCATCCACATTTAATTTTAAATCCACATATTGTATCATCCATGGTCTTTCAAAGGGACGTTTGCCAATAATACTGCCTGCCCTGTCAAGGAATAAAACACCTAGATAAGAAAACCATTTTGGGAAAAACAGAGGTTTTTTTTGACGGCCCAGATTATATCTTACTGCAATATCATATAACTCTTTTTGTGATGTACATCCATCAGGGCTTGCAATGTAAATATCATATTTCGGCAGCTCTTTTGTGTGCTGGATTATATTATCAAACAGGGTATTTAGATTTTTTACATGCAGGTATGGAACAGCTGATTCTCCTTTTCCTGCAAGGATATTTGATCTCCAGTTTTTCCCAAGCCAGGTTTTAAGGAAATAGTACAAAGGTCCATATTCGCACCAGTCACTAAAAATAGCGGCTAATCTTATAATTGCAACAGGGAAGTCATCAGAATATTTTTTGACCAGCTCCTCCCCCTTTTTTTTGCTGACTGCGTAATTAAAACTGGCATCACAAGGACTTTGTTCATTTATTATTAATCCAGGCTCTTTGAATTGAGTGACAGTCAAAGAGCTGGCAAATATAAAACGTTTTATATTTAACATTTTTGAGGATTCTAAAATATAATTTGTACCTTTGATGTTGGTACGCTCATACTCCTTGCTGTCTTTGCCGTCAAAATCATAATATCCTGCAAGATGAATCACATAATCTGCACCACCGTTTTGTGCAATATCTGTGAAAACTTTTTCCACTGATTTTTTTTCACCAATATCAACACGGACCCAGTTAATGTTTTTATGCATTTCAATGCCCGCATATTTTTGCGAACTTCTTGCCAGGGCATAAATATAATAATCATTATAAAAATATGGCAGAAGATATCTTCCAATGAAACCAGAGGCACCTGTTACTATTAATACAGGTAATCCAGAAGGCCTTTTTTTTAAAATTTTTTCATCTGCCATGATTTATAGCTATCCATTTCATAATTTTTATCATCAATACGATATAGTGCTGAATATTGCTTGTCAATTGAGTAGTGCATCTAATTTAAATATAATTCAGGCAAATGCTTTGACTGAACCTGCCTGTTTTTATACCTTGAATAGTTATGGATTAATTTGATATATATGTTACATTTGGCATTAATACTCAGGATTGGCTTTTGCATGACTATAAAAATAATAATTTTTCAGGCAGATTTTTATGAATAGAAAAACTCTTTCAGAAAAGATCAGAAAAACAGCAGATTTATCTAAAATTGATATAGTTGGATTTGCAAAAGCTTCTGAATTTGTAGATTATTCATTAAATAAGCATCAACGAAGAGATCCGAGACTGACAATGCCAAATGCAAAATCCATTATTGTTGCAGGGATTTACATTGGTGGTGTGGTTATTCCGGAATGGAAAGATCCGTGGTATGGACGTACAAGCAGACTGTATCTTTCCGGTTTTTTCCTTGATATTGTTAAACCCCTTGAACCTATTGCTGATTTATTAACAGATAGTGGATATCAAGCTGAAATCTGCAATGGCTCCATTGATGGAGTATCTATAATTTCCCTGAAACTCGCAGCTGTGAGAGCAGGATTGGGCTGGCAGGGAAAGCACTCTCTGCTTATATCAAAAAAATATGGGACATTTTTAGCACTTGGCGGAATTTTAACCAATGCAGACCTTGAACACAGTGTCCAAGAAGAGCCAAACAGATGCCATAAATGTACTGAATGTCAGGAAGCCTGTCCTGTTAAAGCACTTGAAAAACCTTATGTATTGGATGTTAAAAAATGCATGTCCAATCTCCTTGCAAATGGTGATTTATCACAGGAAGTTATAGATTCAATGGAAAACAGGATTCAGGATTGTGAAATATGCCAGGAGACCTGCCCCTGGAATAAAAAACATCTTAAAAATCCTTTGACTACAAAAATGACCAAACATTTTCAAAAAAAGATAAATGATTGGCAAGATAAATTCTTTTTAAAGGATTTAAACAGGCTTTCACAACATCAATATAAAATTTTGTTTGATAAATTTAACATTGACATCCCTTTTAATATCTTTCAGCGCAATGTTAAAATAGCAATAAAACATGCAGAAAAAGGAGATTAGTTATCGATTCATTTAAGTATAAAAATGGGAAATTATTCGCAGAGGGTGTGGATGTTGCAGAGATTGCAGATCAGGTTGGTACTCCAGTGTATATTTACAGCAGGGCAACATTTCTTGATCATCTAAAAAAGATTCAAGATGCATATGTGGATATTGACACGACGATTTGTTATTCAATCAAAGCTTGCGGCAACATACATATTCTCAAGGAGCTGGCCGAGGCAGGCAGCGGCTTTGACATTGTCAGCGGCGGTGAACTATATCGCGCCAGGCAGGCTGGAGCAGACTTGAGTAAGATTGTCTTTGCAGGCGTGGGTAAGACAGACAGAGAGATTATTGAGGCATTGGATGCAGGCATTGGCTGTTTTAATATTGAGTCAGAAGCAGAACTTGAGAATCTCATCAAACTTTGCAAAACTCATGGAAAAACGACCAAATCTGCTCTGCGCGTCAATCCGGATATCAGTTATGATGCGCACAAGCATACCACTACCGGAGTTAAGGAGACCAAATTTGGTATTGATATAGAACGGACAATGAAAATTTATGACAGGTATGCAGACAACGGTGCTGTTGAAATGTCTGTGATTCATGTGCATCTTGGCTCCGGCGGCAAAACCATCGACCCGTATGTCAACTATGTAAAGAAAATTCTGCCTCTGGTGGAGGAGCTGCGCAGCAAGGGTTACGCCATTGACACTCTCGATCTGGGCGGCGGTTACGGGGCTGATTACGAGACGGCAACAGTTCCCTCTGCTGCTGATTATGCAGCAGGAGTTGTGCCGCTGTTGAAAGCTGCCAATTTGAAGCTGATTCTTGAACCGGGCAAAAGTATTATTGCCAATGCAGGGATTATGCTGACAAGCACCCTGTTTAAAAAGTCAAGCGGCAACAAAACCTTTGTGATTGTTGATGCAGGTATGAATGATCTGATCCGTCCATGTTTGTATGAGGCATTTCATTTTATCTGGCCAACCAGGGTGTCTGCAAACCTGGTTCCTGAAAAACGAATCAATGGTTTGGAAATGGAAAATACAGAGAAGGTTGATGTGGTAGGTCCGATCTGCGAAGGTACAGACTATTTTGCAAAAAACAGGGCAATACCAAAGCTTGAGCGAGGTGACCTTGTGGCAGTTTTCAGCGTTGGTGCTTATGGTTATACAATGGCCAGCAATTACAATGCCCGCCCCATGTGCCCTGAAGTACTGGTAGACGGCGATCAGTTCCGAGTCATCCGCAAACGCCAGACCTATGAGGACTTAATTAAGATGGAAAAATAGAGACAGGGCCTGTCACATTTTTTTGCTAATTATATCTGTAATATGCAGCACATGCTCCTTCACTGGAAACCATACAGGGGCCAACAGGGTCCATGGGTGTACATGTTTTTTTATATAAGCTACATGATTCAGGTGTTTTTAAGCCCATTAGAATTTCACCACAGGCACACCCTCTGGGCTCAGGTACTTCAGGCATATCCATATTAAATTTTATAGCTGCATCAAATTGCTTATATTCAGCCTTTAAACTCATTCCGCTCAAGGGAATTTCTCCGATTCCCCTCCAGACAGCATTGCAGGTTTCAAAAACCTGGTTCATAATGGTTTTAGCCTTTACATTACCCTGTTCAGAGACTGCTCTTGGATAGGCATTTTCAAGGGCAGGTGAATTGCTTTCATTCTGCCGGATAAGCATGAGGACAGCATTTAAGATATCAATGGGTTCAAAGCCAGCAATTACAGAAGGGATATCATATTTTTCAAATGTAGCTCTGTATGCATTGGTGCCTGTAATAACAGAGACATGACCTGGAAGAATAAAGCCGTCAATTTTAACACCCTTTGCTTCCATGAGTGCTGCAAGAGCAGGCGGAGTTAATTTGTTGGCAGAGTAAACAGTGAAATTATTAGTGCCTTCATTTTTTGCTGATAAAATACCTGCTGCAATGGTGGGAATGGTGGTTTCAAAACCAACACCGCAGAATACAATTTCCTTGCCCTGATTGTTTTTTGCAATCTCCATGGCATCAAACATGGAGTAGACAATTTTTACATCAGCACCAAGGGCTTTTTCATTTGCAAGGCTTGAGCCTGATCCTGGAACCTTTATCAAATCTCCAAAGGTTGTTACAATAACATTTTCTAATCTTGCAAATTCTACAAAAGCATCAATATCTTTCTGGGCAGTGACACAGACAGGGCAGCCAGGGCCAGTCAAAAGAGTGATGTTAGATGGTAAAACACTCCTGATTCCATGCCGGAAAATAGACATGGTATGGGTGCCGCATACCTCCATGAGAGCCAGCTCTTTTTTGCTCTCAGCCTTTATTGCTTTAATTATATTTTTTGCAAGGTCAGCATCTCTGTATTCTTTAATATATTTTAAATTCAATGCTCTCTCCCAATTTATTTTATAACAGTTTTTATGTTTTGCTAAATATTCTAACCTGAATAAACCCGTTCCAGGAGATTTCCCTTCCACTGGAGGATATGGCAACTTTTAAAACCATAATTATTTTCAAAAAAGCATTAACCATATTCATTCTTTTATATACAACTTAAATAAAGTTTAATAATTCGTTACAAATAACCGGCTTGACCGGTTCATTTGAATTGTTGAAGTCATGTTAAAATCTAAACAGGGATCTGACATATATCTGTTCTAATTTAAAATTATCTGTTCAAAGCCTTCACAATTCTATCGCCACTCAAAACTCCGTCTTTCAACAACAGTCTTACTGGTAATTCATCAAAATTGGACTCTTTCAAACCTTCATATATTTTTTTCAAATCAAGAGATGTAATTAGCGAAATACTCAAATTTAAATCATATTCACATTCGCTTATAAAGTCTTCTGTAAAGTCATTTGCTACGATAACCACCTGATTCACATGGTAACCTTTTGTCTTACAATTATTTTCATAAGATTTTAGCTGACGAGAAACTGCAGTATATTTATTATACTCTTTATCTTTAATGGTTTTACATTCAACAATGATGACATCTTTGCTGCCTATATTAATGAGGATATCCATTTTAGATCTGGCGGTATTTATCTTCTTCTTCAGATTTTCATCAACATTGAAACCAAGTTTCATAAAAATATCTTTTGTAACCTTTTCATATAGAAGGCCAAGCTCACTTTCTTTAACTGCCAAACCTCTTTCTTTCAGTGCATTGAGATCTCGGCACCCTATTTCAACAAAGTTATCAAAATATAAATCCTGAATATTTCTAAAATTGTTTATAATATTTCGAATAAGGTTCCCACGCGAATTGATCTTATTCTTTTTGCAAAATCCAGCAAGATCATTTTTCGGAACTAAATATAACAAATCTCTTGGTCCGATGTTATAATTATTTAATAAACCAGCATTCATTACATCGTCATTTTGTATCTCAAATTCTAATTTTACAACTTGATTTAAATCGGGTTTAAATTCGACTATTAATGACAGCAATTTTGCCAAACCGTCTTTTGACAATGATGTAGTATCTTCCTTTTCCTGATTTCTTAAATGATCAAGAAGAATATAGACCCGTTCCTCTAACGATCTACCCATTTTAGGCAGCTCAATATCAAGGTCCTTAAGTATAAGAGTTTGAATCCTTTTCGCTTTCTCAACTTTAGTTTCTCCAGCTTTATGCATATCTTCTGTTAACAAAGCTGTTACATTTACTCCCTGTTCTATTATCGTTTGGATTTTCTCTGTTCTATTCAGTTTTCTATCTATATTATAATTCCGAGCGATAAGGTTAATCTCTGGATCTTTTAAGTGTTTAAGCATTCGCCGTAGATACTTATTAGGAAGTTCAATTCCCAATAACTTTCTTAAAAGGTATATTATTTCGTCTGGAACAAAAATTGTATTTGTTTTTCTATTAAAGAATATGATGCCAGCTTCTTTCAATTCTGCTATGACGTCATCGATTTCATGTTTTTTCGGTGGAACGATTGAATATCTTATCGATTTTTCCTCTTCTCTTGATAACCTTAAACTTTTAGATAATGTGTGAAGAATAGTTCTTTCAGACCATGTAATATGTTCTTCCCTATTATTTTGGATATCATTTGTATAAGCTGTATTTACACAATCCATATATATTTTGTAATCCCGCCGCTTTTCAGTACTTATATCTCCATTATCTTTTTTCAGTTCAGAATTGATTTTCTTAATGTGTTTTCGAAGCGATGATAATGATTTTTTATATAATTTAGTAAACCAGTCCTTAGACATCATCTGATTCCCATCACGAATAAAGATTTCTACGATTACATCTAACTGAAGGTTGCTAAAAATTATACTTGTTTCGAGATGTCTCATATAACCATATCTCAAGAGGCTAAAGAGATGCACGATGCTAGAATCCTCAGCTTTTTTTAATATATTATCGCTTTCGGTAAGGATTTTATCTATTTTGGGGTTCTTCTCTCTATTTTCTTCACAAAATTTGTCCAAAATTTTTAAAAAGGATATTTTCTCAATTTGATTAACTCTTGATAGAACTTTTATCAAATTCATCGTTGCCCCCACTGAATGAAATTAAAAGCATAAAAAATTTATTTTTCCCCATTAATCAATATAAAATAGAACAAGTAGTTAAGCGGTTGTCCGTATATCTTTCATTATTGAAGATAATCATGCCAGGTCTGGAAATGCAAGAGTAAAGTTTTTGCAATACAGTTTGGACGTGAATTTCGAAGACCATTCAAGCTCTTATATCATATTGTGTGATTTTGATAGGAAGAGTGCTTTACGATTCTGTTAGCACTGCCAGTGGAGTCGTTTTTGCCATTTGTGCCCCGGCCGATACAACCTGCCCAAGACAGAGACCTCCATCCCCTGTGGGTACTTTTGAATGGGTAAAAACCTTCAGGTTGTTTTCTTCAAGTGCTTTGATCATTCCAGTTAAAATCAAATTATTGTTAAAAACTCCACCGGATAGTACTATCTTGTCAATTTCAGCGTCTGAGGCTATTTTGTTGGTGGTATTAGCAAAAGATGTTATCATGGTTTGATGAAACTTTTGACTGATAATATTATGAGAAGTTTTGTCTATGAGATCACCCACAATTTCACGGATGCAGGGCATCAAGTCAATCTCAAAATATTTATCAGAATTGTATATATTTTTATTATTTCCTTTTTTTTCTATAATAGAAAAGGTATAGGGCTTTTGTTTAAATTCAAGTTTTGGTTCAGATGCCACATATTCAAGTTCCATAGCTGCCTGGCTTTCATGGGATATTTCATGACGCAGGCATAAAAGAGAGGATATTGCATCAAAAAGCCTTCCCGCACTGGAAGTTAAAGGGGAATTTAAATTTTTTTGTATCATCTGGATAATAAATTCAAGTTTTTTGATATCCATCTCTTTTATATACTTGATATCAAGATCCATAAAATTTTTTCCAAAGGCTTTGAACAGAACAGAAGCTGCCATGCGCCATGGTTCAAGCACAGCCTTGTCGCCACCCGGCATAGGTATATAGGAGAGTTGTGCCGCTCTTTTGAAATTTTTATGGGTGCAGAGTAGAATTTCGCCGCCCCAGATATGGCCATCTGTGCCATAACCTGTGCCGTCAAGGGTTATGGCAATGATCTGTTCTTTAAGGTTGTTTTCAGCCATGCAGGAGACAGCATGGGCATGGTGATGCTGGATTGCAAATTTTTTTCCTCCGGTCATGGCAAGGGCATTAACATATCGGGTACTTATATAATCAGGATGCATGTCATGGGCAATTATTTCAGGTTCAATATCTAATATTTTTTTTAAATGATCAATGCTTTGAATATAAAAATCCTCAGTCTTGTGATTTTCCAACTCCCCGATATGCTGACTTAAAAAAACTTTGGATTTTTTTGTAAGACAGATTGTATTTTTCATCTCGGCACCACATCCTAATATATTCGGCAGGTGGTCAATATTAATATCTAAAGGCAGGGGAGCATATCCCCTGGAACGTCTTATAAACCTTGAATGTCCTGCTTGTACCCTGACAATGGAATCATCAGCTCGAAAATAAATATCCCGGTCATGCAGGATAAAATAGTCAGCAATGTGGGAAAAAGCATTGACTGCATCTTTATTATCAATGGACAAAGGTTCTCCTGACCTGTTTCCTGAAGTCATTACCAGGATATCCGGCCCTTTTTCCAATAAAAGATAATGAAGGGGTGTATATGGCAGCATTACTCCAAGACATGTATTAAATGGCGCAATGGCTTTTGAAAGTCCGGCATTTCCTTTTATATATTTTTTTTCCAGAAGAACTATGGGGCGGTTAAAAGAGTTAAGCATATCCTTTTCCATGTCAGACACATGCACATGATTAAACAGGCTTGAAAATGATTGAGCCATCAAGGCAAAGGGTTTATGCGGACGCTGCTTTTTCTCTCTCAGCAGGCGTACAGCTTCATTATTGCGGGCATCAACAGCAAGATGGAACCCGCCCAATCCTTTTATGGCAAGGATTTTGCCTTTTTTCAGAAGTTCACCCGCTTTTTCCAGGACATTTTCAGAGTGCAAATGAATTTTACAGCCCTTGTTGTCCATTAAAGAAATCCTGGGACCGCAGACCTGGCAGGCATTGGGCTGGGCATGGAACCGCCTGTCCATAGGATCATCATACTCCTGTTGACAATCTGGGCACATTTTAAAGGCTTTCATGGATGTTTTTGGCCGGTCATAGGGAATATCTTTGATTATAGTAAATCTTGGGCCGCAATTGGTGCAGTTGATAAACGGATATTCAAATCTTCTGTTATTGGGATTCTGCATCTCAGCAAGACAGTCGGCGCAAACCGTGACATCAGGTGAAATCAATGTGTTACTGCTTTCTGATGATTTGCTTTGAATAATCTGAAAGTCTTTAAACCCTGTCACCGGGATTTGCTTTGATGCAATGCGGGTTACGCTGGAGAGAGGAGGCTTTTTTTTCTCAATGGCATTAATAAATTGATCAAGCCTGCTTAAAGACCCTTCAATTATGGCCAGCACTCCGCTGGAGGTATTGGACACCGTGCCTGTCAATGCATATTGTTTTGCAAGATTTAATAAAAAGGGTCTGAAACCGACACCCTGGACTAATCCATTGATCTCAAGCTTTTTTGCAGCAATATTATTCTTCATAAATAATGATCAGACAAGCTTAATCATGTCCTGCATCAGCAGCCAGAATTTTGCGCATATCTTCAATGGTCTGGAGGGCTGCTTTTTCATCAAGCTTGTTAATGGCAAACCCTGCATGGACAATTACATAATCACCAACTTTTGCATTGTCAATAAGCATGATACTTGCATCTCGGACTACTCCGCCCACATCCACTTTTGCCATGAAATCATTTATTTCAATAATTTTTGATGGTACTGCAAGACACATAGAATCAGTTCCAAATTTAATAATTTTAAACCTGCATTGAAAATACAAATATAACATAAGATAAATTTGGGCAATACTTATTTTAAATTTTGATTTTGATTTTTCTTGTATAATTGAATACTTTTTTGGAAACCGCTGCAATTAGTGAACTTGGCGTTCGCTTTCAAAGCAGATTCGGATACAATTCGCAATAGTATGTTGCATAATGCATTTTTTTTTGTTATCTTGTTATGTGAATGATACTTGAGGAGACAACCATTATGACAACCGCAGTAAGAATTACAGATGACTTGGCAAAAGAAGCAAAAATATTTAGCAAAATTGACAAACGTTCGTTAACTGGACAAATTGAACACTGGGCGTATATTGGAAAATGTGCTGAAGAAAATCCTGATTTGACTTACAGCATGATTAAAGACATTCTCATCGGTCTTGTAGAGTTGGAACAGGGTGAGTCGTCAGAGTATGGATTTGGATAGCACTCAATGAAAATTATTCAATCCCGTTCATTTAAGCGGAAAGTAAAAAAAATTGGCAAGCAAGACAAAAAAGTGCTTGATAAGCAGATTTTAGAAATCGTTAAAACTCCATACCTCGGTACAGAAAAAAAAGGTGACCTTCGTGGCGTATTTGTTCATAAGTTCAAATTGAAAAACATTGAATACTTACTTTCATATCGGTTTATCAGAGATGATCTTGAATTGATAATGATTGGGCCACATGAAAACTACTATAGAGATTTAAAAAACTATCTCAAAGTCAGATAAAAAGCGAACAAGCCGCCGAAATTGGGTAAATTGGGGTTGTGTAACAGCCTGTCGAGTTATATGCCTGAAAAAAATGCTGATAAAAGGATAAGCCCTGTTAAGATCAAAGCTATGGGGTCTTTCAAGCGGGATTGAATGAACCGGTTCAGAGGAAAGAACATGATGCCGGAACCAAGTCCGCTGAAAAATCCTAATACATGAGCCATTACATCTGTGTTTTCCCCCTGGCTGAACAAGGCAACAAGTATGGCCCCTGCAAAGAGAGGCATGAGATTATTCAGGGTAACAGGTCTTTTGCCTTGTGTTATCTGGAAGGCTGCAAGAAGACCTGCAGCTCCCATGACTGCAGTGGATGCCCCAATTGAAAGATGGGCAGTCTGGTATAAATGTGCATTGAGAAGATTACCAATGGTTCCTGTTAACAGCAGCATAAATGACCCTGTTCCATATCCTGAAATGGAAATCACAGGTGCTGCAAAAATGAGCAGGCCGACAATATTTCCCGCAAGGTGCTGGACATCAGAATGCAGAAAAAGAGCTGTAATGGCTCTGTATGTCTCGCCTTGAAATATGTAAAGGGCTGAGGCACCATATTTTAATATCATAGCTTCATGGATATTATAGTAAATGCATACTGTATGTATAAGTGAAAGCAGTCCCATGATGGAAAAAACGGTATATGATTTAAATGATGATATGGGAAAGGCTTGCAGTTGCTGCTTTAGTCTGAAAAATCTATTCTCTTTTTGATAGGCCTCAAGCATTAAGAGTGCTTTTTTTTCATCACTGGCATTGATTAGAATATCAAACAGGCTGTTTTGTCGTTCTATCTTTGTTTCAATGTTCTGGCTTGTTAAAATAAGAATGATCAGATCGGCCTTTTTTGCCGGAAGATTGGTAAATATTTTTTTTAATTCTCTTGTCATTCTTGAATGATCTTGACCTTTTATAAAAATGGTTTTAATAAAATTAATAAATATGCAGTATTTTTTAATATATATGAATATCAGGAGAAAATAAATATGCAGATAATCAGATTTAAAAGTGATGATAATAAAATTTATACAGGATGTGATTTTGATAATAACAGTGCATCTGTGATTGAGGGAGATATTTATACTGATTTTTTCAATACTGAGGAACGAAAATTTGTTGAGAAAATTTTAACACCGATTACACCAAGGGCTATCTTCTGCATAGGATTAAACTATAAACTTCATGCAAAAGAGACCGGAATTGATCTTCCGAAATATCCAATTGTATTTATGAAAAATCCGGGTGCAGCAGCAGGTCATCTTGATGATATTATAATTCCCTCTTCCTGTGCAAAGGTTCCTGAAGTGGATTACGAAGCTGAACTTGCCGTGGTTATAAAAAAGAGTGTAAAAAATGTCCTGCCTGAAAATGCCCTGGATTATGTTCTGGGATACACCTGTGCCAATGATATCTCTGCAAGAAGATGGCAGATGCATGCAGGCGGCAATCAATGGATAAAGGGTAAAAGTTTTGATACCTTCTGCCCCTTTGGGCCCTGGATTGTGACCACAGACGAATTTGAAGATCCTGATAATCTTGCTCTTGAATGTGTGCTCAATGGCAAAACCATGCAGAAGAGCAATACAGGAGATATGATTTTTTCACCGGCTCAAATCATCTCATATCTTTCCGAGTCTGCCACCCTTGTTCCGGGAACAATTATTTTAACAGGAACTCCAAGCGGAGTTGGATTTACAAGGAAACCACCTGTTTACCTTGCTCCCGGAGATATCCTGGAGACAAAGATTGAAAAGATTGGTGTGCTGAAAAACCGGGTAATTGTTGAGTAAAAATTATTGCAAAATATCCCATATATTTTCCGCTGAATACAGCGGGATATTGATAATTTTAATACCTCCGTCCATATCAAAAATTCCATGGGGAGCAAGACTGATTACCACCCCTTTTTTCTGACCGTACATCTTAAGATAGGAGAGAATACCTTTTAAGTGTGTTTTTTTTATCTGTTTTGCAGCTTTGCATTCAACAGGTATAACCAGATCCATGTGCTGAAAAAGAAAATCTATTTCCATTCCAGAGGGGGATTTTTTCCAGCCGTGCAGATCAGAATTTCTCCTTGCAAGTTCAATGGCTGCTTGGTTTTCGATAATACCGCCAAGAGGTTTTCTGATTTCACTCCCTGCTGGATCTAAAAGCCCGATTGAAGGTATGGCAGCCTCCCTGTAATGTCTTAATATCCCTGTATCAAACAAATATCTTTTGGGCAGATAACGGTGACTTTTTTCCGGTGATATTCCATGCTGATCTGAACGGAATATCAGTTTCCACTGCTCAAGCCTTGTAAAAATACTATTGATTTTGTGATGTACAGGCGTAGTGGGAGAGGGTACAACACTGCTGTTTTTTGAAGGAGAGCCTGCATAATTTGCCACACTGGTAAAACATGCTTTAACAATGCCAAGATCATCTTCACCAAACAATCGTATAAAATCGTGTTCATAATCAGCAATAACCAGACTGCGGGACTGCCTGAAATCTTTTCCGGAAAAATAGTCTTTTACAACTGCTGGAAGCCCTCCGACTGTCAGGTACTTATCCAGCATTAAAAGAAGTTCATGGTGAATCGTATCAGACACTCTGGAAAATGTTTTAAGTTTTTCACTTAATAAATTCTTTTTCCCTGCCATTAAAAACTCACAAAATGAAAATGGAGAAACAACAAGCCTTTTGACCCGGCCGACCGGATAACGAACTTCTTTTCTAAAAAGCCTTGATAAAGTGGAGCCGGTAAGGATCGTAGCCGTATCTGGCCATGATTCTTTCATGAAACGGACAAACTGACCCAGCACCATACTTTCCTGGGATTCATCAATAAAAAGAATGGATTTTACAGCAGGATTAAAATCAAAGGTAATTTGCAGCAGATCTTCAAATTCGGAAAACTGTCTGCATTTATCAAGTTTCAACCTGAAAAGACGGTCTTTTTCAAGGTTAATGATGATTTTTTTTATTGGAAACTGGTTGATCACATGCTCAACCACAGTACTTTTGCCAACCTGGCGTGCACCTTCCACCAAAAGAACATTTTTATGCTTATCAGGTGAATTAATAAATCTATGCAGCTGGGTTTCAATATTTCTTGTAATATAATTCATATTTATACGCAGAATATATCTATTCTACAAAAAAAAATCAAGAGAATATTTATTTTTTGCAAATCACAGAATTGTCTTAATCCCTTCTTAAATCAGGTCATTTCTTTCTCAGTACAAAGTAACCGGTTATGACTACGGCTTAAGGTCTTAATCCCTTCTTAAATCAGGTCATTTCTTTCCCGATGCTGAAGGCTGGTGAAACAGAAAGAAAATACTGTCTTAATCCCTTCTTAAATCAGGTCATTTCTTTCCTTAGCTATCCTTCATTCAATGCCCACAATATTTTATAGGTCTTAATCCCTTCTTAAATCAGGTCATTTCTTTCGAAAGATTATCACAAGAAACAGAGCAATATGATAGTCTTAATCCCTTCTTAAATCAGGTCATTTCTTTCGTCATATATCTGACGTGTATCGGTCTTGCCATACGGGTGTCTTAATCCCTTCTTAAATCAGGTCATTTCTTTCCAACGTCTGTTCCGTACCATTCACCCATGGCTGATTCCGGTCTTAATCCCTTCTTAAATCAGGTCATTTCTTTCCCAAAAGAGGGGTATCATGCACAAATATAATATGTCTTAATCCCTTCTTAAATCAGGTCATTTCTTTCTATATGACCTATCGAGGTATTGAGAATTTCTTTGGGTCTTAATCCCTTCTTAAATCAGGTCATTTCTTTCCTTTTCAAGTGCATGTATTAGTTGGTTTGACTTATATCCCGTCTTAATCCCTTCTTAAATCAGGTCATTTCTTTCTTAAAAAACTTAAATGTAAGAGGTGTGAATATGAAGTCTTAATCCCTTCTTAAATCAGGTCATTTCTTTCCTGGGAAATGCAAATCTGGAAAATGCAAATCTGAATGGGGCGTCTTAATCCCTTCTTAAATCAGGTCATTTCTTTCCCGATCCTTGCAAGAGATGAGTTTAATGCTGGATATATTTGTCTTAATCCCTTCTTAAATCAGGTCATTTCTTTCAACTGACTGGCATGTGTCACAATTACAAGGTTTAGGTCTGGTCTTAATCCCTTCTTAAATCAGGTCATTTCTTTCCTAAAGCACTGAGTCTGTTAAATGGATTAACACCAGAACAAGTCTTAATCCCTTCTTAAATCAGGTCATTTCTTTCCCTATAAAGGGAGAATAAAATGGACAACATCATTACGTCTTAATCCCTTCTTAAATCAGGTCATTTCTTTCAATTTCTTAATACTAATACCAGCTATTTTATTTGGGTCTTAATCCCTTCTTAAATCAGGTCATTTCTTTCCAACTTGAGACGGTTCAACAATTGAACCAACAGGTTTGTCTTAATCCCTTCTTAAATCAGGTCATTTCTTTCTGACTTTAATAGGCAAGATCCGGCGGTTGGATCATTTGTCTTAATCCCTTCTTAAATCAGGTCATTTCTTTCCCAAGAAAAAGAAACCAGCGAATGGGAGTTGTATGAGGTCTTAATCCCTTCTTAAATCAGGTCATTTCTTTCGAGCAAAAAAGCAAAAAAAGTAGCTGATAGGTTGAGTGTGTCTTAATCCCTTCTTAAATCAGGTCATTTCTTTCACAATCAAATCCATGCAAGTATCAGTTTTTGGAAACGTGTCTTAATCCCTTCTTAAATCAGGTCATTTCTTTCCCAGGGATTGATGACGATACAATCAAGACCATGCAAGTGTCTTAATCCCTTCTTAAATCAGGTCATTTCTTTCAAAGTTAAATTTGTTATAGCCGTAATCAGTGATGGTCTTAATCCCTTCTTAAATCAGGTCATTTCTTTCTTGCAGTCCGTTCAACAATTGAACCAACAGGTTTCAGTCTTAATCCCTTCTTAAATCAGGTCATTTCTTTCATTAAAAAATGCAGTTTGCTTCACCAAAACCTTGGGTCTTAATCCCTTCTTAAATCAGGTCATTTCTTTCCCATAATCAGTGATGATGGATACGATGTATCATACCGTCTTAATCCCTTCTTAAATCAGGTCATTTCTTTCCAAGAATTTTATACAGAATTGGAAGCAAAAGAAGTCTTAATCCCTTCTTAAATCAGGTCATTTCTTTCCAAAAGCCTTGTCCAGGTTGTAGTAAAACAATAGATAATTGGTCTTAATCCCTTCTTAAATCAGGTCATTTCTTTCATCGAATAACTGCGTGTGTTTACAAAAGTTACAAAAGCGTCTTAATCCCTTCTTAAATCAGGTCATTTCTTTCAATGGATTAACACCAGAACAAATGGCAAGAGTTATTGCCGTCTTAATCCCTTCTTAAATCAGGTCATTTCTTTCAACTATGATAAAAGTGCAGATATAACAAGGATAAGGTCTTAATCCCTTCTTAAATCAGGTCATTTCTTTCAGGAATGAAAAAACACAATAAGAAAAAACAAGAGTCTTAATCCCTTCTTAAATCAGGTCATTTCTTTCCCAAAATGGATGTGTGAAGTGGGAGCAATTCTTGTCTTAATCCCTTCTTAAATCAGGTCATTTCTTTCAGCTGCAATTTAATAATGAATGATTTTCAATGGTTATAGTATGATAAATGCGAGCCTTGATTAAATTTATCATTTTTTCCCTTAACACCCCCTTTAATTAAATATAATGTATTGTTTTTGTTATAAATGCGAACCATATATCAAGTTTGTCTGTTTTATCCTTTAATTCCAAGATAATATAATATTTCAAAATTAAATACCACAGGTTCGCAAATTTTATAAAATATAATACTCTTCATCAGGATCAATGAGAAAACCCTGACCTATAAGTTCTGTTCTTGTAGTGCATTTACGGCACAAAGGAAAGTATTTTACACCATCTTCAGCCGGCTCTATTGTATTATCAATCTGAAATTTCATCTGTTTGAATACTGCTGGAGTCAAAGAGACCTCAAATATTGATTTTTGAACCCGTTGCCCAAAATCCTGCATAATCCTCGCAACTCTTCTCAATCTTTTTGGATTGGCAATATCATATGTCACAAGCATGTCCATATTAAACTATCTGATATGTAAGATTAGTAACTTTCATACCCTGTCCTGACAGCATCACTTTATTTATACATCTGGAGCATATTTTATAAATTCTTACAGAATCTTTACCAAGATCAAGAGAGGTTTTACAGTAATTACGAATCTTTTTTAATCCCTCACTATCCATGTCACACTCAAAAACTGATTTTTGTGTATTAATTCCAAATTCCTTTAAAAACCTGTGAATTCTTTTTAATCGTTTTGGATCTGTAATATCATATGTAATGAGAATGATCATTTTAATAAAATCGGCTGGTACTGCTCAATTTCTCCTTCAATGATTTTTCTGTAATGTTTTGCCTGATAAAAAATTGCATCATTATAACTAAATGTAGTATCAGCAGGGGGATAATAAAAACTGGTGGTTAATTTTTTTTCAAAAGCATCTATTACCCGTTTAAAAGCAGCACTTTTGAGTCTGACCGGATATCTGCCGGAAGCAAGGTCTTTAAAAGGGTTTGCCTCCATTCTCTGTTCAGGTATATCAAAACACTCCATATCAGAATTCTGCATTGTTATCATGCCTATGGGATCTTTTGACACATCCGGTATATACGGTTTTTCAGCACTTTTCCCTTGTGGCGGATTGATTTGGAAATCATCACTTTTGAGTATTTTTAGATTAAAAAGTGATATTGTCAGTGTATCAACAATTATTGATCGAAATTCTTCCATTAAATCAAGAACAAGCGAGTATCGACCATAATCAATTGTATGCAGAAATCCAGGGTAGGGGTTTAAGCCAGCTGTTCTAACTCCTGCATATACCTTGTTTAATAAGAATGTATATAGCAATGATAATACTGCGTTTACAGGGTCAGTGGGCGGTCTTCTAATCCGTTTTTTAAAACCTATATTATCAATAAAACCCTGCTTTAATCCCTGGAAATAGATGGCACTCCCTCTTCCCTCATAGCCTCGAACTTTATCTATACTTGTAGTGTTTTCAAGTTTATGCAGCAAAGAGAGAATCTGTTTGGCTTTATTTCCTGCATCATGGTGTTTTCTGCTGCGTTTAATCCGCTTTAAAAATGTTGCCATATTGGAAAGTTTACCTGATATAATGCTTTTTGCCATTTGCAGACCAAATCGCTTATCATCAAGCAGCAGGAACTGTTTTTTATGCAGAAATACATTTTTAGATTCAGGCGGGTTTATTCTCCCAAGGTATCTGCCGGTTTTTGTAAGATATACAGTATCAATATTTTTTCTCATGAGCTGGCACAAAGCACCATGAGTGACTTCTATATTCCCGAACAATAGAAGCTGTTTGAGTTTATAGGTGAACAGTGTGTGATAAGTGTTCCCGCCTTTTTTAGCCAGCAGATGCTGCCCCTCTTTTACTATGCGTACTCCTTGAGTCCTGATATAAACAACCATAAACTGCCCCCTTGAATTTTATTCATAGTATAGAAGGCAGCTTAAGTTATTTCAAAGACTGCAATGTTGCAAAGCACAAATTGTCAAAGAGCCAGGTTT
Organism: Deltaproteobacteria bacterium; assembly: GCA_027858995.1. Lineage (GTDB taxonomy): Bacteria > Desulfobacterota > Desulfobacteria > Desulfobacterales > Desulfobacteraceae > Desulfobacula. The sequence continues at coordinate 29,661 of JAQIBP010000021.1, forward strand.
TATTGTATTGATATATTTTTTTCTACCTCGACAATATAATCTAAAAGGTTGATCTCCAGGGTTTTTTCTCTTGCTGGATTATTATTAAAGCCACAATGATTTATATCATTTCTTAAATTGGATAGATTACGATAGACCTTTATGAGAGCAGAATTATTTTTATATAAATCAATAAACTTATAAGTTAGGCTTTTATTTCTAATAGATGGTTGCTTCCACTGTTCTTCCGGTAATTTTTTTGACAATATAGTCACCGCCTGGTTTGCGATTGTTCTTTTTTTGTTTTGATGTTTAAAATCATTTGGATCCTCACCAATTCTATGGACAAAATAGGATATTAATATTTCCTGTAATATCGTATACCCCTGCTGTACCAGATTGTGTTCAAGGCACCATCGTGCAGACTGAATACCATCAGTTACAATATTTTTATTAAAAGGCTCCATCTGCTTATTGATTTTTTCAAGTAAAGGTTTCAAAGGCTTATTTAAAGGCTCATTAAATTTCACTTTTTTGCAGGCATGAAGATTGTTTTTTAATTTTTCTGCATTCATTGGGATATCACGACCCCTGCAGCTTGAAAGAGCTTTTGTAAATATATCCAGATTTTTGGCAAAATTTATAATTGTCTTTTGAGATCTGTCCTTGCCATTTGTCCTTGATAAGATTGTATTAGCTGATTTTGCAGCAAGCAGACTGACTGTCTTTGCATTACCACTTGTTAAAAACTGGTCAATTCCATTTGTCCACTCCATAAGCTGATTAAAAGAACTTAAATCATGTATGGGAACGACCCTTTTTTCCAAAGCCATCTTTTCAATCTTGCTGATATTTCCTAACGCTTCCATTGCTCCATAATACAACCCTTCCAGGGTAGCATCTTTCATTACTTTGGCATAATTTATTATGACAACAGCAAGCATGGGGATTGATCTGAAAGCATGTGTTATATCAAATATTATTTCATCATCCTGACCTATCTCACCAAACACTATTGAAAAAATTTCCCAGATTTCAGTTTCCGTTTTCCCATCTGGAATATTTATCTGTTTAATGGAGAAATCATATTGTAAATCAGAAAGGCGTTTTTCAAGACCGGTCCTTTCAAGGTTTTTACCCGTATTCCTATCTTTTTGACCATGATTTTTCCAATTATTTTTAAAAGCCTGCCGGGTTGTAAATATTGCTATTTTGTCTCTTTTTGACCAGTCCCGGCATTTTAATCTTATGGTCGCTTCCTGGACAAAACGAACATCTTTTATAATATTTTTATGATATTCATAGGAACATTTAAGGTAATCACTGGTTCCAAGAAAAGATATGAATACTTTTGCCATGAAATTTACCCCTGTTTTGTATACGCTGGTTCTAAATTCTTTATCATGGGATAGTGTTTGATATTTAATGTCTTTAACTCAGCATTTTCTGCAAAAGCAGTGGCTGCTATGATTGCATCCGCAAGCCCTATGCCATGGGAGTTGCCGTAATCACGTTTATAAAGTCCGCCGGTTTGTGCAATCTCTGCGCTTACAGGAATGACACGAAACAGTGAGATAAAATTTTTCAAAACTGCTTGTTCTGCATCTCCTTTTACGCCGGCATACAGCTCTGCAACAGCAATTGATGAAATCAATACCATGGAAGAGTTTTTGTTTATAAAAGAGACAGCTTTACCATGCCCCCTGAGAAAATCAATTAAAACATCTGTATCAATGAGAATTGGTTCTGCCATACTTATTGCCTGTCCCATTCAGAGCGGATTGCCTTGAAATCCGGAAGATTTCTGCGATCTTTCCAGAGTCCGGCAGCTTCAGATAATATAGCTTCCCGCCTTTTTCTTCCTTTCTGGTTAATAAGCAGATCAACAGCTTCCCGAATGAGTTCACTCTGCTTTTTTCCAAAAGTGTTGGAAAGAGCAGCTATCTCAGTTCGCTGTTTATCAGTCAGATATATTTGTGTTCGTATCATGTCAGCCTCCTATGCTATATACATTAGTATTATACATTGCTACCGGGTTCAGTCAAGATCATTAAAATTATCTATAGATCAGTTTAACCCTTATAATTTATCTTAATGCCTGGTTATAATGTCTTGCTGATCTTTTCAGGTAATCTTTTTATATTGCTGCATAAATCTGGGTAGTTCTTTTTATGCTTTTTCAGTATCTTTTTTTTCTCTTTTTTTAAGCAGAAACCACGTTTAATAATATTTTGAAGTTTTCCAATAATTTTGGAATTAAGCTGTTTTTCTGATATTGGAGGGGAGATAGGTTTTGGTTCTCCCTTGGGTTGATTTCCTATAATTTTACAAATAATTTCATAATATTTGGTAAAACCACCTCTTTTCTCTTTCTTTATTTTTGCTTCAAAAGCGTTTGCTATCCCGATATGATCAGCCATAAATTTTTTATCGTCATCGTTTTTGAAATTACGCCATTCAGCAAAGAGAGACTCAACCATTCCCGAGGCAACTATACTGATATCTGCTTTTTCAAGTTTATTCACCCGTTCTATAAACTTATTTATCTCCCGTTCCTTTTTTGCTTTATCCGTCAGCTGATCACCAAAATATTTGTTAAAATGAGTTTCAAGTATTGCCGGAATACCCTCAGATATTTTGAATCGCCCATATCCTGTAGCAGTTTTTGCACCAAACCCTTCTTGCTCAAGTGCGTTTTTTACTGCCGTTGATAGCTGTACTTTATGCTTTGCCGATTTAGAATCAAGCATGAATCTGAAAACAAATTGAGCCCCGGGTGCAATGGTCAAAAATTTTACAGGCAGAGGATCTTGATAATCACCTGGAGGTTTGTTTTTATCACCATAATAGTCTGAATAATGGGGATTAATGATATCAGCTTTTATTTGTGGTGTGTTAACAGAATAGGCATCAAGGAAGAAAATGCTCCCCCTGAGTGTGTCAGTAATTTTATGGATTTTGTCTTTTATAGTACCACCAAAAAAAAGCGGGATGTGTGTATCTTTATCTGTCTCATTTAGGGACCCTTTTTCTACAAATTTATCCGTAAAATCGCCGTTGTCATCAAATAAAAGCTGCTTTGAATGGGAAAAACGAATCAAACCTTTAATGCCGGAGGCTGGAATATAGGGAATGCCAAGGGTATGGTCCAATACGATTGAAGTTTCAGTTGGATGAGTTTCTCCTAATCCTGTTATCATAGGTGATTTTAAGATTCCAGTAAAAGTCAAGCAATGAAAATCCTGTTGTTCCATACAATTCATATAATGCATCTGCAGGCAGTGTTTTTTTACGAGAAGAGTTTCAATATTTTTATTTTTTTGAATCTTATCATATATATTTTTATAAAATTCACTTCTTTTATCTTTATTATTTTTATTGTCACAGGAACACCAGGCATCTTTATCCGCCTGTCCGATATTGGGTATTAGTTGATTATACCAGAGTCCGAAATTTCCTGAGGAAAAGCTATTACTATCTGCAAGAGCACGAAGGTCTTTATGAAATGGATAAAAAGTCATTTTGTCCTCCATTTATTTGTCTTCAATAAAAGCATTGGCATACCTTTTAACCCATTCAAGAAGATACAATGTTTCCTGTTGGGCGCTAAAGTATTCGTCCTGGGAAGATTCTGAAATTTTTTCAAGAAATTCTTGTATTGACTTAGATTGGAACATGCTGTTATCTTTATTAAACCAATCCCTTACTATGGTCATTAAAGCAATATGTTCATCTTTTCCCTTGGCAGCCCAGAAAGCAAGAGCCTGGCCAAAACCATTTTGCAAAATCATTGAAGGCGCTCCTGCCGAAAATGGTTTTAATGATTTTAGATTTATGTTCTCCATTACTTTCTTTAATGCAAATTCAGATCGCACCTGCCCAAGGGTTCTCATTTTCATGATCCACCTTCCTTTCCGATCAGCCATCTTAATTTACACACCCCTCTGCCAAGAGTCTCATCACCGCCTATCTGCATAAAATCCCTTATGTTTGTTTCAATAAAATTCTTTATCATGGATGCTTGTATTTTATTATTATGCCTGCTGTGGTGCACAACAATGTATAATAACGTATCCGAAGGCAGTAATTCTTCATATCGCAACGCTCCGGGTTGTGCTGTCCCTTTTTCATGATCAATTTTAATTTGGGTCTGTATCTCTGTACAAGTGGACACGATATGACCAAACAATTTGTCAGAAACTAATACAAGACGTTCAATATCCTTAAAATTATCAGCTAAAAACGGAACTTGCACAGTTTCTTCAGCCACCTGCACCACTGCATCTTCCATAATTATTTTTTTTTCTTTACACTGCCAGTTCAATAATATTGCATCATCATTATTTTTTATAACAGGATGGTTAATCTCTTCAGAAAAACCAGCCATTAAAAGATCATTTTGAAGACGTTTTAAAACTGCCGGGCAAGTTACTGTTATAAAAGGAGCTATGTTTGATCTCACGGGAAAAACCAAAAGTTTAGCATCAGAGACAGAAATGGAGCCTGGAATATCCTGATCAAATCCCGGGTAGTCTTTATCTTGTTTGTCAGAGCCAAAAATCTGGTTTATGGATTCTATATCTTTTTGGGCATAATTTCTAAAATGGGCCCGCATTGCACCTTTGACAGCAGAAGCCTGGACATGGGGCCAGTTGGTATGACGTTCCCGCTGTATTGGCAAGTCAACTGCCCCGGTTGACATACCGCTTCCGGCATGAACAGGTGATATCGCATAAAGACTTGCTATAGAAACGATCTCTTTTTTATGCATAATTATTCTCCCTTTATTAATATTTGATTGTTATTTATTCTTTTTGTGAAAACAGAGCCTGCCGGATAAAAAGCACAAGAGGGCTTGTGGAAACCCTTTTTCATATCCCAGCCGCTTATATATTGAATTTTTCCTGTTGCAACAAGGTCGCTTGTATCAAAGTTTTTACAAAGCAAAGCTGAAAGACTCATATATAGCTCAGCCCCATTATTTTTATCATGAAAATTAATATCAATGGTTTCATAATACCCTATCCTTTGTTCACCGCCCAGTCGTAAAATTCCCTTTTGATTAAAAGGGAATTCAACTTTACTGCTCACACCAAATACAAGTTCCACATCAAGTTTCATCCTGATATGATTAAATGAATACAAATGGGATTCCCTTATTTTTCGATTCCGCTCCAATGCTATCCCAGTTCTTGGCTCACTATCAAAAAAATCGGAGAGCGGTCGAACTCTAATTGTCTTGTTTGTTGAATAAAAATCATTTACTTCAATCCAGTTTCCGCCCATATTTGAAAGTTCACCTTCTCTTCCTTTTGCAATATACAACTTTTGGTTTTTTGATGTTTTGACATAGGGAGAATCAACAGGGTTGCCTTTATATACAGATATTGTTATCTCTTTATCTATATCCATGGTGGTTGCACATGTTATTTCCTGTCTGTTGCGCCTCATTTTTATTGCTTTATCCATATCATTTTTTTCCATATACCAGATATATGGTGCTGGGATGAAAGTTTTGCCTTCCATGGAAAAGAATGGTCCAAGTATATCAAAAGGCGCATCATCACCCGCCTTCCCTATGGCAGAAAGAATTGTTGGATTATCAAATGATTTTTGTGCGTATTCTTTAAAACCTACACCTTGCTGACGTAGAACAGCAGTCCTGACAGCTCCGGAAATTGTTGCAACGTGGGGAGGGAATATAAATTCTGATGTATGATTCTCCCCCATGACCATGGGAGTTGATCCTTTAAAGAAAAAAGTATCAACAGGTTTGATTTTATACCATTTATTCATGGGTTTCACCTCCAAAAAGAAATGATCCCACAATCAATCCCTCAGGTTTGAATCTGGGCTTTTGATTCTTTTCTTTTTCAATAATGACATCAGCTATTTTTTGGGCAAACTCATTTTTAATAGATTTGCCAAGTGATGATCTTTCCAACTGTTTTTGAATAAACATTGAAAGCAGTACATTCTCTTTGTTTTTTTCTGACTTGATAATTGCCTCAATACCTTCCCGGAAGTATTCAAGCCTGTAAACAAGGGATTTGGACACAGCTTCTATGTCTTTCACAAATCCACTGGAAGCTTTCCCAATGGTTGTAAAAGATTCCCAAACAGGATTATCCCATTTTCTAACGAAAAATCTTGAACCTCCGGACCTTTTTTTCAATTCAATGGCACATGCATTTTTTTCAGCGTTTTCCTTTGCCTGAGTATCTAAAAGTTGATGCGCCCGGGATATCATTTGAGAAAGATTTTCTTTATGATGGCAAAGCAAAATACCTGCTGAAATAGAAATGTTTTCACCCATACCAAGATTGATAGAAAGTTTTCCTTTTTCAATCTGCCATATACCACTGACTGGTGTAATTGCACCATTATCTAAACTTATCATCTGGAAAGCTGAATTGTAATATTGTTGTATCTGCCTTGCAGCTTTCATGACAGTATCCACGGGCAAAACTGCACAAACATCATCCCCACCTGCATATATCAGTCTGCCATGGTTGTTTTTTACAATGGATGCAACACCATATATGGCAAAATCTCCCAGTGATTCAGATATCGCTGCGTGAATTGAAGGAGTCAGCAAACGCCGAGGATATTTTTTGAAAATTATATCCCAGTTGTTCTTGTACTTTGGATCAAAAGACTTCTTTTGTAAACGTTGATAAATATCAGGATGCAAAACTGACTGCCATGTTGATGCAAGCGTACTTCCATTTACAAGTTTACCAATGTTATCACCATCCATCATGAGGATGGCATAATACTTGTCTTTGTCCGATGGTTCTTTATCTCTGCACTTACCAAGGATATCAGCAATGTTTCCATGCAGATTCTGGGCAAGTTTCTGCTTTTCTTTTTGATCTTTTATTCCATGCCTTTTGAAGTAGTTGAACAGACTGATTTCTGTTGTGGAAGGAAAATAGTCGTTTCTATGAAACATATGATATAAAACATGTTTATAGCTGTTTTGGGATTGGGATTTTTCAAATATTCTGTACAAAACTCTTTTCATGAGGCAAATAGTACAAAGTTTTTCAGAATCTGTCTTGAAATCCGCCGCTCTTTGCCATGCTTTTTTAAAGTTATCCCAGAATTGCCTTGTCTTTTTCTTATATTCACCGGCTTTCATTGAAGCTGAATTTGCTTCTAAATGAAGGACTTCAAACTCACCGCATAAATGACATTTTTCCCCGTTTTCTTCTGCCCTGCTTGATGTTTTAATGGTTTTTGAAGCAGCCAGAACAGACTGAACCATGGAGTGAGTCACAGAATAAAACACACCTTTACCAGATTTGTCATAATACTTTTCATCTTTGATTATTTCATTAAATATATCTAACAGCCCTGACTGGTTTAAATAAAAATTGTCTGGTAAAAATTTCATCATTTCTTTTTTTGAATCAGCTTCGCCTGAAAGCATTTTTACCGATGCCCAGTCAAATTCCCAGTATTTATGAGATTGTCTTTTAAACATTGAATGAATATGTTTTTTGTTGGTTTCATTTTTTAGAATATCTTTGATCAGATTTTCTCCATTGTCACAAAGTTTAATCCACTCCTGTGTAATATGCTCTTTAATCAAGCAGCCAATATCTTCTGCCTGGGATTGTGGCACCAGAAAAAGAAATTTATTAGGGAAAGAAGCTATATCTTTTGAATTGTCAAAGGTTTTAATATCATCCATCCTCCATTGATTTTTAAGATATTCGTTCATCAGTGGTTGATCAATAAGTGAGGGGTAAAGCACATGATCGGGGCCAAGATTTTCACTCACCCATCGTATCCCTTCAAAAGCAAGCCAGGATAAAATAATAGAGCCTGTCCATAAATCTCTGAGTTTTCTTGCCTTGCTGATAAAGGACTGAACCGGTGTTATACTAAACACCATCATTCCTATATCATCATTTTGACCTGATAGTTCCATACATGAATAAAAAGCTGAAGCCAGAGAGTTATGTTGCCAGATAGAGTGGTCTGGAAATCTCGAATCGGCGGGTATTCTGTGCCAGAAACCTCCCAGTGAAGATATATTGTTCTCAGCCAGAATAAAGCGCAGTCTTAGATGAGTATAAAAAAATCTTGCCTTTGCAAAAAGGTCTGGCTCACCCATAAATTTTCCAGAATAACCGGTTTGATCATCTGTTTTACCAATATATTTTTTTATAGCTTCAAGCAGGTTCCCGTAAATTGTTTTAGCAGCCTCATCTGCTGGTATTGTACTTAAATTTTTTGGCAACCCTATTTCAAGTGCATCTGCCTGTGAAGTCGGATGGGTTAGAACAGGGTTTCCTGCATAGTTCACAGCCCCGTTTTTATCATCATCCTTGTTGAAAGATGGAATTTGTCCTCTCTCAAAACCGGCTGCCATGGCATCAGCAGTTTTCCAAAATTTATCATTAGACATATCAAGTCCGAATTGTTCAATCAATTCAGCAGCCCTTGATTCATGTCCCGGAATTTGAAACACCTTATCAAACGGATCATGCATAAATGCAGCAAATTTATTATTCCAGTATTCTGTGTCTGGTGTTGTGAATGCCATTATACCCCCCTGGAAGCCGAAATTTCTTTATCGAAATTTAAAGCTTTTTTTATGCTTATATTCATATCACTGCATGCCTTGTCATACTCTCCAATTTTTTCATTTTTATAATATTGGTAGGGCAAAAATAAAATCTGTCCTCTGAATCTGCCACTTTCCATTTTGTGTACATGGAGGAAATAAGGTTTTGCATGACGGTCATTGATTGGATTTCCAGCCTGTGCATCAATTGGAGAAGCAATTAATTGTCTTCGGGTATCCTGATGTCTATTTTCCAGAGATAATTTGGCATTTCTATAAGCCACACCTATATCAAACATCGCCTTATTCCATGAAGTCTGCTTTCTGAAAAGAAAAAGTATGGAATTTTTTGAAAAACTGGTAAATTTTTTTCTTGAACCTTTTTTTATAGCATTAAATTCTTCTTCAGAATTTTGATTGTTATATTCTTTTATTTCAATGCTTCCAAAACCATTTCTGCAACGTGATCCAAAGCCACCAAATTGATGAATCATTCGTAGAGAATTCCATATTTCTTGCTTTTTTTTAGAACAATTTAATTGCAAACTAAAGGAATTTTCTGGAGAATAATATCGTCTGATATATTTTCTTTCTCGTTGATCGAAAAGACCATATGCCAAATATTCAATAATACTGATTCGATACGTTTTGCCCTCCACAGGAATTAACTCGCCTCTTGCAATATTCTCCTCTGATGGTTTACAGTTCTCAGGGATATCCAAAGAAAGTACTACATCTGATTTATGGTCAGTATCACCAAAAATTGCTGCCTCATTTTTTTTCATCTGTTTAATATCATCACTTCCATAAAGTGCTCTCCACCAGAATCGCATCATACCTTTTATAGTAGGTGCTCTTAGCTCTGCTGAAACGCCATCAGCTCCTCCGGAAAACAGAGGGGTGACAATTTCTATATTGAATCTATGAGTGGACATGTTCTTAAATTTTTTAACAGGAAATACCATGTTGTCCTCCATATTTTATAAAACAATTTCAAGTTTTGATTTATCCATTTTTATCCCATACCGTGTATCCGGTCTCAAACCTGTTGAAGCGATTTCAATCTCTTCTAATGCCGGGCTTCCAAATCTGGTTTCAAGGCTTTTTTTGATTTTGCTTTTAAATGACCGCAAATTATCCTTATCAAGATTGATGATTCCTTCTCCCGACATTTCAGTGATCTGTCTCGCACCCCTTAATTTTTTGTATATTTTTGTTATTTCAGGCTGTTTTTCCAGTATTTCAAAGCTCTGTAAAAAACAGTCTGTGCAGTTGCCGCAGGTTTTTATCTCTTTCGGGCAATTTTTTTTCTGCATGGCAAAAAAACCATATAAAGCAAGATGAGCCGGCATTAAATCAAGTTCTATATTTTTATAGATGATTTTCTTTAAGGTAAAATCAATTCTGAGAGTTGGTTTTAAATCCTGAACAAGGGAGAGCATTAAAGTCCCGGGATCTTTGACCTCTTTTAAATCATTGTGTGTAAGATAATTTCTAATGGATATAAATGGTATATTTACAAGATTTATTTTTGCATATTTTGTGTTTTTGTAAAATGGTTCTCCATTTTTATTTTTAAGTTTGACACTGGTATTAATTTTTGGAGGATAATAAAAATTCCTGCTGCTTTCAAACTCAGGCGATACAAGCACATGGCACAATCTGTCCTGGGGCCTGCCATATAGCTGAGCTGCAAGGGTGAGGCAGGAACTCATTGTTTTTCTGCCGCCTGCCACTGAAAAATATATGGATGTCTGAGCCATGTTTGTGAGCTTAAAAGTAATTTCCAGGCATAATTTTAATAGATATCTGTTTTCATCTTCACTGACAAGATCGGAAATTGTATTGCCGTGCTCATCACAAATTACATGGATTGAATCATGGTTAAAGAGTATTGAGTTCCTGGGGATATTATATTCTTCAAAGAATTTATCAAAGTTACCATCCTGTCCTGCAAGAAGAGTGGAATAGATTTTTTCTTTACCCTGATTCGTTGTTATCACTATAATTTCATCTATATTTTTTCCAGACTTAAAGATGGCATAAAGTGTTTCAGTAATAACCTGCGGGCTTAATCCGACAACAGCAAGAAGGATGTTTTTCATGGAGTAACCTCATAATGAAATTTACCAAGTCCGAATGCTGTCTGCTTACCTATATGTGTTTTGCTGCAAAAATCAAGCAACGGAAGATAGTTTTCAAACTTTCCATTGTATGTAATGCTTCCTGTTATCCCACCCATGAGCATTTTTTCTTTCTGCCTTGATGAGTATCTTTTCCAGTCAAACCATTGAAGGCTGTTCCCCTTGATTTCAACAGCTTGTGCTTCTTTTACTAGACTTGAATAATCAATATCAGGTTCACCTTCACCATAACACTCCAAAAGAGTTGAAATTCTTCTTAACATTGCCCGTACAAGTACATGGAAAGGAAGATCTGCTTTCAGGTGGTTTTTAAATTTTATTCTCAAGGGTGTTTCAAACGTTAACATTAAAGTTCCGTTGGTTTTTTTTGATTTTAAATTTTCAGGGAAAAGTAATTCATTCTTGTTTTGGAATTTGATTTTTTGCTCAGATGATTTATAAATGACCTGCCCGGCTGCCTTAACTTTTATAAGTTTAAATTTGCCGCGCTGCCCATTGATTTTTTTCCCCACTCCAATTTTCCCCATTTGGTTCAAAGCATAAATAAAATAGGGGATATTATTATTCATGTTTCCGAATATAAGAATTTTAAAATTAAAAAGATCACCTGTTTTAAATTTTGTCTGATTTGTTAAGGGTGGTTCAATTACAAAAGGGTGTGGCACAAAGGAAAGTTTTGATTCAGGGCTTGCAGAAACTGTTTTATCGGTCTCAAATACCAGTGCATATATGCAGTTATTGTTCAACAGGCAGGAGTTGCATTCATTCTGTTTTAAAGCGCATACAACTTTTTTTAATGCTATACCAAAAACACCTCTGAAAGTGGAACCTTTATAATACGGCAGCTCAGCATTGTTTTTGAATTTACAGGAAAATTTATATTCACCATACTCCATAGTTACTCCTGGATAGTTGTTCTATTGTATGGTTATTACATAAGCTAAAAAAAATAAAGCATTGCAACGTTGCAGCTTTCAGTTAGTTAACAAAACTTTAATCTTTATATGACAGGAAGTAAAATATAGCAATTGAAAAGCTATATTTGCTCTTATTGATTTTTCACAGGAGATAGAAAGGTGATTTGTTGAAAATTTTTTTCATGATGTGCAGGCAGGTTGGATTCAGGCAGGTTGGATTCAGGCAGGTTTAATTTGAGTGAAGGAAATTATGTTGTATATTTTCCTTCACTCATTTTTTAGATCTTACATTTTAATTATTATAATAGCGGCCTCCACCGTGGTATCCCATTCCCTCTCCATGGGAACCTCTTTGTCCGCCTTTACCAGACCCTCTGCCGCATCCCTGCCCAAAGCCTGCGCCTTTTCCAAGTTCAGGAGCGATCTTTCTGGCTTTTAAACGAAAATCGATTCCTTTATCCCTTACCTGTTTTTGCAGATCTGTGAGCTCTTCGGATAATTTGCTGAGTTTGTCCCTGTCTGGATTAGATGTTTCCATGAGCATTCTCATCTCCTGCTGTTTTCCAAATTTTGCAGAGCGAAGTTCATAGGTCTCATCAATAAATTGCTGGCGAAGAGCAGTGAGTTCGTCCCTTTGACCTTTGGAGAGGTCACTGATACCGCCTTGTCCTCCACCATACCCTGGGCAGTCCTGATTGAATCCTCCACCCATCATTCCCCTGCCACTGCCAGGTCCCCATGCAAATACGCTTCCTGCCACAAAGGCAACCAAAAGAATTGAACTGATAATAATAATTGTTTTTTTCATAATAACCTCCAAGTTAACGGTTTGTTTAATAATTGATCTATTTTGTCTTTATTCGTTCTTTCTGCAAATCATATAAAGCAAAGGGTGTGCCATAGAGGAATGTTTTTTTAACACATTGAAATAACAATATATATAAAATTAAGCAGGGATAAAATATTTAACCGGGATTTTGCAACTGTTTACTTTTTACCCGGATCATGGTATCCACCTGGATATAAAATATCCATTGAAGCTGTTGTTTAAAATCAATATATCTCTATAAACTAAGGTTTAAGCAACAATGGTATTATTTTTGCTTTATCTATATTTAAATAGAATAAAAAGCAGATAAATTTTATAAAAGGCTATTGAGGAATATTTAAAAATATGGCAGCTGTAAAAAAAAAGAGATTCCCATTAATATCGCCTCTGTTATTTGTAGGGATTTTACTGGTTCTACTGCCGATCTTTACTTTCATGACCATGGACAGGCTTAAAAAGCAAAAAGAGTTTTCTACCCAAAGACTTATGGGAAAGGGAATCTCCTTGATCAGAACATTTGAAGCTGGAACCAGAACCGGATTTTTCACCATGGGGTGGGGGGCAAGAAGAATTCAGACTATGCTTTTTGAAACATCACTGCAGCCTGAAATTGTCTATATGATGATTACATCAAAAGAAGGCAGGATAGTGGCGCACTCGGATGCCTCCAGAGTTGGAAATATTTTTCATGCCATGCCCGCAATTTCAAATATAAACCAGGATATCTCTGAATTTAATCACAGAATAAGGCAGCTGAAAAATCAAATCCAGGTTTTTGAAGTATTCAAGCGCTTTGTCCCTGTTCGTGCAAACTTTAAGGGCAGGCATATGAAAATGCGTGGCATGTTACTGCATGGGGATAAAACACGGTCAAGCAAGCGTAAATTTGAGAGACAGACAAAGGAGTGGTGCCAGCCATATCTCCAAAGCCAGGATGGGAATATGCCTGAAAAAGCGCAGCATTATATTTTTGCAGGTCTTTCCATGGCAAAAGAAAAAATTGCCAGGAAGAGACTGCTGAGACACACCATCTGGCGGGGGTTTTTCTATTTTGCATTGGGGTGTGTTGGTTTTATTGCTCTCTTTGCATTCCACGGATACAGATCTGCAAAAGAATCTTTAACCCGTGTAAAGGCATTTTCCGATAATGTGATTGAAAATATGCCATCGGGATTGATCTCCATTAATTTAGATCATGAAATAACATCCATGAATAAAACAGCAAAAGATATTCTGGGTGAAGATTTGACCAAATCAGTTCCCAAACTGATTGCATTGATAAAAAAACAAGAGACATCCAAAGAAATTATTCATCAGGAAATTGATCTTGTTGTTGACCGGAATAAAACCATTGGGCTGGACATAACGGCATCTCCCATAAAAGACAGTGAAAATCAAATCACGGGATTTTTATTTCTTTTTAAAGATTTAACCCAGATTAAAGAACTTAAAAAACAGGTGGAGACCAACAGGCGGCTTGCAGCAATTGGCAAGCTTGCAGCAGGAGTTGCCCATGAAATAAGGAATCCTTTAAGTTCTGTAAAAGGTTTTGCAACCTATTTTGGCAAACGTTATGAAGAGAATTCTTCTGACAGGCAGACAGCTGATATCATGGTTAAGGAAGTGGAACGTATAAACAGATCTATTACCCAGCTGCTTGAATTTGCAAAACCCATGAGTGTTGAAAAAAAACCTGTGGATATAAATGTTATGATAGAACACTCCTTGAAACTTGTTCACCATGATATTGTTCAAAAGAAAATCCAGACAAAGGTTGATATTAATCTTGAATCACCTTTGATTTACACAGATGGGGACAGGATGAACCAGGTGCTTTTAAATTTATATATTAATGCCATACAAGCCATGGAAGAAGAGGGTAAGCTGGAAATCAGGGTGCAGGAAAAAGAGCAGCAGGGTGTAATTGAAATTATGGTAAAAGACAATGGCTCCGGGATTGGTAAAGAGACACTTAACCTGATTTTTGATCCATATTTTACTACCAGGCCCACAGGAACAGGATTGGGACTTTCAATTGTTCACACTATTATTGAAAACCTTGGAGGCAGTATAAAGGTTCAAAGCACAGAAGGTGAGGGCTCTTGTTTTATTATCAATCTGCCTGTCCAGGAGACTGGAAATTGAAAATTGAAATTGGAAAAACGATTTAATGGTTTGCTGTTGGCAGAAGCATTCAAAGCCGGTTGCAGTAGTTTTTAAAAGGATAAAAAACAGATGAAAAAAATACTTGTGGTTGATGATGATACAGCCCATGCCAGAATGCTGAAAATTTTGATGACGGAGTGGGAATATGAGATCCATCTTGCAGAGGATGGTACAATTGCTGTAAAAATGGTAAAAGAGCAGCCCTTTGATATGGTATTGATGGATATGAAAATGGTGAAAATGTCAGGTATGGAAGCTTTGCAGCTGATCAAGACCTATAATCCATCTTTGCCTGTGATTATCATGACTGCCTATTCATCGGTTAATACTGCGGTAAAAGCTTTGAAAATAGGTGCCTATGATTATCTGACCAAACCACTGGATTTTGATAAGCTTAAACTTACCATTGAGCGTATATTTGAAAGTATTTTTTTGAAAACAGAAAATGAGGACTTAAAAATCAGGTTAGATGAAAAGGCTTTCAAACATGATATTATCGGTAAAAGTCCTGCAATCTGTGCGTTATTAGATACGATTACTATGGTGGCACCCACGGATGCCAATGTTTTGATTTCAGGAGAATCAGGAACAGGCAAAGAGTTAGTCGCATCTGCCATCCATTATAACTCTTTGAGAAAGCATCAGACTTTTGTGAGGATCAATTGTGCTGCCATCACAGAAAGCCTGCTTGAATCTGAACTTTTCGGGCATGAAAAAGGATCTTTTACCGGAGCAGACAAAAAAAGAGAGGGGAAATTTTTAAAGGCCAACAAAGGCAGTATCCTTTTGGATGAAATCGGTGAAATGAGCCTTGCCATGCAGGCAAAGCTGTTAAGGGTAATCCAGGAAAAAGAGATCACTCCTGTGGGAAGTGACCAGAATATTAAAACAGATGTCAGGATTATTGCATCAACCAATAAAGATTTGAAAAAAATGTCAGAACAGGGAAGCTTCCGCCAGGATTTATATTTTCGCCTGAATGTAGTAAATGTTGAAATTCCTCCTTTAAGGGAGAGAAATGAAGATATTCCAAACCTTGCTCTACATTTTCTGCAAAATTTTTCAAAAAAGAATCACAGGGATATAAAAGGTTTCGCCCCCGAGGCCATGGATGCCATGATCCGGTATGGGTGGGAAGGCAATGTCAGGGAATTAAGCAATTGTGTGGAAAGAGCAGTCGTTCTTGCCAGGTCTGACTATATAACTATTGATGACTTATCATTCATACAGGCAGAAGGTATGGAGAATATAGAATCTGGAGCAAATTTAGAAAATATTAAACTTTCACACATAGAAGAGAAAGCCATTATTTCCACCCTTGAATCAACTGGCGGGAATAAAAGTGAAGCTGCCCGAAGACTTGGTATTACAAGAAAAACTTTATTAAAGAAATTAAAACAATATGGAAAAGCCTGAAAAGAGAGCAGTTAGTATTATATGAATTTTTTACACAATCCCGCCGTTAATACCAATCACCTGGCCTGTTATATATCCGGCATCTTTTGAACATAGAAAAACTATTGCTGCAGCAACTTCTTCTGGTTTGCCAAGTCTTCCTGCCGGGATTGTTTTTGTAATCTCTTTCACTTTCAGATCATCAGTCATATCAGTTTCTATAAACCCGGGTGCCACGGCATTTACAGTAATGTCTCTTTTTGCAACTTCCCGTGCAAGGGCTTTGGTTGCCCCCCCTATAAGACCTGCCTTTGATGCAGAGTAGTTTACCTGGCCTGCCTGGCCGGTCTGGCCTGAGGCGGATGATATGTTGACAATTCTGCCAAACCGCTTTGGCAGCATATGTTTAACCGTAAGTCTGGTTACATTGAAAAACCCTGTCAGATTGATATCCAGAACATTTTGCCAGTTTTCCTGTTTCATCCATACCATGAGCATATCATCCCTGATACCAGCATTGTTTACCAGAATATCTATTTGTCCTTTTTGTTTAATGATTTGCTTGATGGCCTTCTCAGACTCTTTCCTGCTGCTTACATTAAATTGCAGCAACTGTGCTCTCCCGCCATGATTTATAATCTCTTTCAGGGTATTTTCTGCTTTTTCTCTGTTTGAATTATAGTTAAGATATACAAATCTTCCTGTGCGGGATAAAGCTTTGGCAATAGCTTTGCCTATCCCCCTGCTAGCTCCTGTTACAAGTGCGATTTGATCTTTTTCAAGCTGTTTTTCTGACATGTTTTCTCCTTTGCATGGCAAATCATATATAAAGTATCCGGTAAATATCAGTTTTTTGCTTCTCTGGATCTTTTTATAATCAAATTACAACAATTTTGAATATTTTCCGGAGTATAGAGGGTGAATTCATCTTTATAACCCTGTTCAAACAGTTGATCTGCAAGTGTTTTGTCATCAAGGTCAGATTCTTTTATCCTGTTTATTGTGTTGATAGTTAAATCATAGGATTCCAGGATACCTTGTAACACTTTTTCCCCGGTCAAAGGCCCCTGATGGGCTGGACAGAGAGTGGAAGGGTTAAATTCCCTGATAAAATTCATGGTTGAAAGATATGGATCAGCACCGGTAAAAAATAGAGGGAAAAACCCCCTGCCAGGATAATGAAATCCAATGCTGTCAGAGCAGAAAATGATTTTTTTTCTGTTTATTGATCCAATAAGATTTCCAGGAGAGTGTCCTGTTACTTTGATTAAATCTAAAGTAATGCCTCCAAGATCTAAAGATTTTTGTTTATTAATAACAAGGGATTCATTAAGATCAGGAATCTTCTCTAAAGAAGGTCTGCCAGGTGTTATATCAAATCTCATTAGGTTTTTTGCCATGAATTTGTCTTCTTTGAACATCAATGGTGCAGCTTTGGGATGTTCAACAAATTCCTTTGCCCCCTTTGCAGCAATGATTTGTGCGTTTGGAAACATTTCAATAAGGCCTGGCAGACCTGTAATATGATCGGAATGGGGATGGGAAGGAATAATATAATCAGGAGTAGCGCCAAGGGTATCCAACTGCTTGATTACCTGGTCAATTACTGCTGAAATACCAACTTCAAACAGGGCACAATGATGGTCTCCAACAATCAGGAATAAATTAAAAAAATAGTTACCCAGTATAAAAATATTTTCATCAAGTTTAATGGGAAACCTGTTTGCAGGTATATAATGTTTTTTCATTGAAGTATCTTTTTATTTAAATTATTGTTAAGACCTCTCTTATCACACTCAAATAATTTCTTAAATAGTGTATGGCAAAGAAAAATATCGTTACAGGCCTGTAATTTCTGAATCTTTTCTTTGTTTTAAGTTAAAGAGTAATTTGAACAACAGAGGAAGGTATTTTTATGGCTGAAGTAGTGCTCAGCAGCCTGTAGTTGTCTATCTTGACACAGGCTTAATCTTATAATGCGCGTTGACTCTTTTTAAAGCATCTTCGATCTGCAGTTCAAGTTGAGCCAGTTTGATTTCAGAAAACCCGAAAAAATTTGCTTCAGCAGTAATTGAATCAACGCTGCTTTTTTGTTTGTCAGTGGAAATCCCAACCTTATTGCACGTTTTATTTACAAGCCTCAGAATAATAAGGGAGACATTTTTAAGATCGAATTCTTTGTCATGGTGGTCTTTTGCTGCCTGGCAGTATTTATCCGGGAGATTCCATTTTTTCATCAGCTTATATCCCTGCTCAGCATGATGATCTTTAATGATCTCATTGATTATAGATTTTGATGGGATAAAAGGAACAGCGTTGGATTTTTTTATATTTTCAATAACAGTTATTAAAAAAAGTTTTCCTATATCATGCATTAAAGAGGCAAAAAAGATTTCCTGTGTAATTTCTTCAAATCCAGCTTCCTTTGCTACCCACTGACTGGTCTGAGCGCAGACAAGGGCATGCTGCCATAATTTGCTTCTGTAATTTTTAATAAAGGTATCTTTTGTGCCATATAAATCTTTTTGAGTCAGTATTATTATTATTCTTATAATTTCATCCAATCCTAATCTGACAATGGCTTCTCTTATGGTTATGACCTTTGATAATCCCTTGAAAAAAGCTGAATTGGCAATTTTTAGAATCTGGCTGGACATTGCAAGGTCTGTAATTATAAGGCTTTCAATTTTGGAAATCTTAACATCTGGTTTTTGTATCTCTTGTTGAATCATTAAGGCAGTTCTGTCAAACGGCGGAAGTGTGACCTTGTCTGATTCAACATAATCTTCAAGAATTTCTAAAAATGACTGGTTGTTTTGCACGATTATCCTCCAAGAAGTCTTTTAATTTCAGAAAGTGGTCTGGGGGGCATAATTCTAGGCAGGCATCTCAAGACTTCTTCAATGGTTGTTATCCCTTTGGATGCTTTATAAATACCATTTTCAAACAGGGTTACAAGACCTGTGCTGCTGATACTGATTTCTCTTAGTATCCGGGTTGTTGAATTTTCTAATACTGCATCCCTTAACTTTTCATCAGGAAGAAGCAGTTCATGAACAGCCATCCTGCCGCTGTACCCTGTATGCCGGCAGCTGCTGCAGCCTTTGCCTTGATAAAAGGTTCCTCCAGACAATTCCCCTCCTTGATATCCCAGTAATTTCATCTCTCTGGCTTCTGGAGTAAATTGTTGTTTGCAGTTAGGGCAGATTCGTCTTAAAAGCCTCTGGGCAAGAACACAGTTAATGGTTGATGCAATTAAAAAAAGTTCTACTTTCATATTTATTAATCTGATTAAAGCACCGATACTGTCTTCGGTATTAAAAGTTGATAACACTTTATGTCCTATAAGTGCAGCCTGAACTGCAATATCTGCAGAGAAAAAGTCTCTTATTTCACCTATGACAATAATATCAGGGTCCTGGCGGACAATGTGTCGAAGTGTCTCTTCAAATATCAGGTTTACCTTTTCATCAATGGAACACTGGGCAACCCCTTCAATAACATATTCAACAGGATCTTCTACTGTAATAATATTTTTCTCAGGAGAATTAAGATAATCAATACAGGAGTAAACAGTTGATGTTTTTCCAGACCCTGTAGGTCCTGTAACAATTGTAACTCCGCTGGGTGCATTAATAGCTTTTGTGATAAAATCATCATACATTCTTGGAGCCAGGCCAAGTTCTTTAACCTTAAGAAGTGAGTCCATTTTATTGATGATCTTTAAAGTTATTTTCTCCCCGTGAACCGTAACATAGGTGGAAACCCTTATATCAACCTTATATCCTCCAGACTGAAAATTAATACGCCCATCCTGGTGTCTTCTTTTTTTTGCAATATCAAGTCCAGTTAGAATTTTAATCCTGTTTACAATCATGGGCATCATATCATGTGAATAGTCTTCGATATGGTGCATGATCCCGTCAATTCTAAACCTGACTCTGAGCCTGTCCACCATTGGTTCTATATGTATATCACTGGCTTTGTCTTTAATGGCATTCATGATGATGGTGTTAACAATGCCTATAATGGAATCATCATCCTCTGTCAGATGTTTTTTATCCTTACTTTCTTCTTTGATCATTTTTTGAATGACATAATCAATAGAGTCTCTTTTTGTAATAGCTATAACTACATCTTTTTTAAAAATTTTTTTTGCCAACTCAATGGTTGGTTTGTAAAGAGGATCTATAAAAGCAACAAGAATTTTTTCTCCCACTTTTTTTATTGGTATAAACTTGTTTTGCTTAAAAAGTTTATAAGAAACACTTTTAAAAAGATTATGGTCAAGCTCCATGGATTCAGGTTTCAGAAAAGGGAAACCCATTTGAAGAGATAATAGTTCAATCATTTTTTTTTCATCAATAACCCGATTGTCTATAAGAATATCTCCAATTTTTCTTCTTCTCTTTTCTTCATCTTGTATTCTCAGGGCATCATCAAGATCCTCATGGGCGATGAGTCCAAGTTCAACAAGCAGAGTACCGATTTTCAGGTTTGCACGGTTTGCCTTGATTACATGGTTGATTTTATCGTCATTTACATACTCAAGTTCTTTTAATACGTCGAGCAGTGGTTTAGGCAGAGCAAGTTTTTTCTGGATTCTTATGGCATAATTAATATTTTCTTTGGATAGATGTTTTTCTTTGAGAAGATAAGAAATGATTCTTCCAAGTTTTTCCTTTGTAGTATCTTTTGTTTTATTAAAATTTAAATCCATGCGCATTCCCATAATATGGCTCATATGAATGATTCAAGGAAAATTATATTATTTATAATCTCATATCAATTTACTTTGTGTAAGTTGGAAATGTCAAGATAATACTGATTAAAATAAAAACAAAACTTGAAAAATCATTGTATTCAGCAATATAATATTTAGGCAATAGTATTTTTTTAATATTTTTTTAAGACTAACGATGGTATCGGAGTTATAAATTATGGTTAACAAGAAAATTTTAAGGCGATCTGTTATATTTACAGGTATTCTTCTGCTGTTTCTTTCAGGAGCAATAATCTTTTTTTTTTATGATGGGAATCTTCGGAAGAGTTCTAAAGATCTGAATAGAATTACAAATCTGAATAGAATTAAAACGCAGGGTAAAATAACGATGATAACAGACAATAATGCTGTATCATATTATATCTACCGGGATGCTCCCATGGGGTTTGAGTATGAACTTGCAAAGAAGTTTGCTGATTATCTTGGCGTTGAACTTGAGATTGTCACTCCTGGCTGGGATTCAATGTTTGAATCTTTAAATGAAGGAAAAGGTGATTTTATAGCATCAAGTCTCACAATTACAGAAGAAAGAAAGCAATTCTTGTTATTTTCACGGCCATATATGACTATTCAACAAAAATTTATTCATCATAATTTAAAATTTGGTATAAAAAATCTTAATCAGCTGGCCGGGAAAACCATCCATGTAAGAGAAGGGACATCATACCAGGAAAGGCTTGAAGAACTTAAAGAAAGCGGAATTGATATTGACATACAACTTTTGCCGAATATATCAACTGACGAAATTATCCGTATGGTTTCAGAAAAAGAGATCAAATATGCCATTGCAGATTCCAATATTGCCTTGTTAAACCGCAGGTATTATCCTGACATTATGATAGGCAAATCCATACAGGAAGAAGAATCTCTTGGATGGGCAGTAAAAAAAGAGGACCAGGAGCTGTGTGAACAGATAAATTTATTTTTTGAAAAAGCCGAAGAGACTGGTACCTTCGGGAAAATTTATGAAAAATATTATGGCCGCATTGAAATATTTGACTATTTTGATCTTAAAAAATTCCATGAGCGCATCACTACAAGACTTCCAAAGTACAAAAAAACTATTATCAGAGAGTCTAAAAAATATGGATTTGACTGGCGGATGATAGCAGCAGTTGTTTATCAGGAATCACATTTTAATGCCATGGCAGAAAGCCGTACAGGAGTTCGAGGCTTGATGCAGGTGACAAAGGCTACTGCAAAGCAGATGGGAATAAAAAACAGACTGGAGCCTGAACAGAGTCTTAAAGCCGGTATTAAATATTTAGATATTCAGTATAAAAAATTCAAAGAGATAAAAAATCATCACCAGAGACTGCTTTTTACCCTTGCAAGCTATAATGTTGGCTACGGACATATCAGGGATGCACAGAAAATTGCAGAAGCACAGGGCCTTGATAAGAACAAATGGACATCCCTGAAACAGACTCTGCCTCTTCTTGCCAAACGCAAATACTATAAAAAGACAAAATATGGATATGCCAGAGGAAGAGAACCTGTTAAATATATTGAAAACATTCTTATTTATTACGATATCCTTAAACAGAAGGCCAATGCATGAATAATTGCAATAAAAAATTCCAACTCTATTGACTGGTCAGTTTGATTTCAATTCTTCGGTTTTTTTTATATGCCTCAGCTGTATCAGCTGAATCAATTGGATGGTATTTGCTGAATCCTGCTGCTGCCATCCGGTTTTTCGGAATACCGTTCTGACTTAAAAACCTAACCACGGAAACAGCCCTTGCTGTTGATAATTCCCAGTTTGATGCAAATATTTCGTTGTGAATGGGAATACGATCTGTATGACCATCTATACGTAATATCCATTTTAAATCTTTGGGGATTTTATTTGAGACTTCCAGCAGAGTGTGTGCAAGGATTGCAAGATGAGTCCTGCCTTCAGCACCAAGATCGGCAGATGCAGATTTAAAGAGAAGTCCGGCCTGAAATACAAACCTGTCTCCCTGGGTCTGTATGGCAGGATTTTTGCCCAGAATCTTTTTCAGCCGTTTGAAAAATTCAGACTGATACTTTTCAAGCTCATTAATCTTTTTTGCAAGGGCAATATTTAATTTTTTGCCAAGCTCGGCAATTTTTTCATCTTTTTTTCTGGCTTTCGCTTTTGTTAATGCAAGGGCATCACTGATCATTTTAAGCTGATCACGAAGGCCGTTGATTTGTTTAGTGAGCAGACTCACCTCTGCTCTTGTATTTGCGGACAGCTGTTTTTCCCTGGCAATGGCTTCTTCCTGGGTATCTACCACTGAAATTAAAGCCTGAATCCGTATGGTCTGCTCTTTTATCTCTTTTTGTGCCAGAGCAGTCATTTCAGCCTTTTTGGCGAGCCTGGCTACCAGCGCCTTTGATCTGTCCCGTAATACAAGAATCTCATGTTCGCTTTTGTAAAGAGCGCCTGCAAGGTCTGTTACATTTTTTTCAAGTTCATTTTTAACCTGCCTCAGGGTATTTATATCCTCGTTCAGACTTGCAATGGTCAACATCTGCTTTTCCAGCTCTGCCTTATCTATCTCACTCTGGGCAGTATAGTCTGAGAGTTCAGCACTAAGCATCTCCTTCTCTTCAGACAATCCCGCAATGGTATCTGATAACCGGCTGACATCTTTTTTTAACTGAAGAGATTTTTTTGTTTCCAAACCCAGCAGTTTTGTAAGTTCACTGATCTGCCCATGGAGTTCCATTAATTCATTCTTCTGACTGTGGAGCATATTGCTGAGCAGGAACTGGGCTATGGTAAAGATCATCAATACAAAAATTACCACCATCAACAATGCTGACAGAACATCCACATATCCTGGCCAGGCTGTTATAGGGCTTGATATCCGCCGTTTCCTTCCCATTATTGAGGACTCCTGTTATGACTTCTTGGATATGGGCGCATTCTTATCCCTGGAAGACTTTTGTTTCACCAGTGAAGCCATGATCTGGTTGTTTTTTTGCATCTGCCTTATTAAAATTTTTAGATGACCATCAATTTCATACAGTGCTGCAGCCGGGCTGTCTGCCGCACCTTGATATGAATCATCTGTTTCAACAAGCCGTGTAACCCCGGAGAGCCACTCTTCCATCTCATTGAAAAAACGATTTTGCGCATGACCGGCCTGGATATCCACAAAGCCTAAAACCAGGGATCCGCCAAGACCAAACAGAGATGAACTGAAAGCTGTCCCCATTCCCTCCAACGGCCCTTCAAGCCCCTGTTTCAGATGTTGAAATAAATTAATAAAATCCTCACCACCCACATCAAGACCGCTTATAACCTGGCCTATTGTTCCTATGGTCTGCAATAACCCCCAGAAGGTACCAAGAAGCCCTAAAAAAATCAAAAGCCCGATCATATATTTTGAAATTTCTCTTGAGTCATCAAGATGCCCGCGAATACCGTCAAGGACCGTAGTTAAAGAGAGAGCAGACAATCTGAATTTATCCCTGTGAATCTCTTCAAGGTGTTTTGCAAGCGGAGCGAGAAGAATTGTTGGTTCTGCAATGGATAGACCTGGATCACCTGTCCTGAAAATTTTAATCCATTTGATTTCAGGTTCCAGATTTAAAATTTGAAATATATTAATACCAATACCAACAACTAAGGCAGCAAAAATCAAAAGGTTGAATCCCCAGTTTGCCATGAATGCAGCCTTTAAAGGAGAAAAAAGCAGGCTGCAAACCCCTGCAACCACCAGAAGATATAAAATTGTCCAGAAAAGATAATGTTTTGGATTTGTCATATGAATTCTGCCTCCTTGATCTAATGTATTATGGAATTTTTAACAAATTATATAGAAAAGTCAAGGCAATCAGAGGATGTAATCTTTTTTCAATGTTTTTTTCGCGGCTCACAGCCCTGGAGGTATTGTTGTCCAAAGAATGATAGCTCTCTGTAATGTTAAGAATATTGATGGATTTGTAATGATAGCACCACCTAATAATGCATCAGTTTTTGTGGATCACCGTATAAATCAGGATTGTTTCCACTATTATTTTATGATAAAAAATAAACGGGTTATCATCTGAAAGCTCCATTTTTCATTAATAGAATTAAAAAGGGAGAGATTATGAAAAAATTATCCTTGATTTAAAATATCGTTATTTTGGAACAGCAGATCCAGAATTTGATACCACAGAAATAGAATATTCAAGTCATAAGTTGTATGTTGGTATCAGGGCCTTTTTTTAAAGCATTTCCAATCATTATCAATGCCGGGGACAATATTTGCCACTTGTTTCTGGCATTGAAGTTAGAAGTACCAGATATTTATAAAAGCTGCTTTCTTGCCCTTAGCTTAGCATCGATCAGCTCGTTATGGCTTAATTGAAGAAGGTTTGCAAGTTTGTGGGCAAAGTGGTCCTCATGCGCTTCAAGGTGATCGTCTATCAAAATGATGCGCCATACAGATTCCATTATGCTGATTTTTTGCTTTTCAGAAAAATTTTCGTTAATAAAGTGAGTATAGCGAAAAAGGCTCACATACTCTCTTTGTTCTTTATCCCTATCAGTGAGCAGGGTATCAATTTCCTGCCTTGATACCCCAAAATTTGTCACAAGTGTTGCAATAAGATGCTCTTTTTCTTCTCCACTGCACTCGCCATCGGCATAAGCTGCCTCAAGTAACAGTATGGTTAGCGCCAAATGAGCATCTATAATATCCTGATCTGTGGTTTTTGTTTTACCATTATCATTGCTAATAATTTTTTTTATTAAATCAA
Source organism: Deltaproteobacteria bacterium (assembly GCA_027858995.1). Classification (GTDB taxonomy): domain Bacteria; phylum Desulfobacterota; class Desulfobacteria; order Desulfobacterales; family Desulfobacteraceae; genus Desulfobacula. The sequence goes on from JAQIBP010000021.1 coordinate 55,177, forward strand.
ACATTTTACTGTGACATCCTTTTTCCAAATAGTTTATTACTGGAGTCGTAGAACACTTTTTTTATGATGAAATTATATAATCTCTAAGCCTGTTTTTAAAATTTCATTGGCCAGAGGATTGGAGATTTTAAAATCTGACTCTCTGAATGCATGGGGTTCAATTCTGGTATCAAATTTTCTTCTGAGTTTCATTAATTTAACCTGCATATCAAATGTATCATCAAGTTTCTTAAATATAATTGCCAGGTCAATATCACTATCTTTTTGCATAGTGCCTTTAACATATGAGCCGAAAATATAAGCCTTTTGAACATTAGGGTCTATCTTTTTGATGAAATTAATATAGTTGCGGGCTATATTTGAAACTTTATCTTTATCCATTTTCTTAATCTTTTAATATGGTCAATCCATGTTTTAGTAAAAGTATTGGTACATTTTTTATGAAATTCTCTTTTATAGTCGTCATATCTTCCTCGAATATTAAAAGTAGATATGGTATCTAGAATGTCTTTTTGTTCATCATCAAGTGCCAAATTTCCCTTTTCAGCCAAACGCACCAGATCATGAATAAAAGGAGGTGTTTTTGAATTGACTTTAACGTACCAGGCTTTTATCAGTTTTTCTAATACCAAATGTCCTATAAACAGAGCCCAAGTGTTATTCCCTTTTTCGGACAAATGGATCATTGCCTGAAAATCATCGTCAGAACTATCAATCCAATATTGAATATGTTCATCAGCTTTCATAAATTATAGCATACAGCCTGCAATGGAAAATAACAATATTATTTCTTTAATTTGGTGATCCAACAAGAAATCGAACCCCGGTTTCCGACATGAGAGTTCATGCACTTATACCCGCCTTCCCATGATTTCAGTATGTTACGTTTTATACTGATACATAAGAATGCATGTGGATACCCACAATTACTTTTATCAGTTCTGCCTTTTATTAAAAACACCGCCGATCATGCTTATTATCCTGAAAAATTGTGATAAGATCTGATTAAAAATCATTGTTTTTTTGTATCTTATTGGTTAAATATGAAATGTTGTGTCACAAACTGGCCCAGAACCAGGAAATCTAAAAAGTATACTTGGATCAACAAATTTTAAAAGGAGTCATTCAAAGTGGATCAAAATGCTAAGGCACTTCATGAGGCAACTATAGTGATCGATTGCCTGGAAATTAGCAATTGGAGTGAAACAGTTTTTAAAAACATGCGCCTCGGAGGCCTGACAGCAGTTAACTGCACCTGTTCTATTCTGGAAAATTTCCGTCAGACTGTGAAGAACCTCGTTTGGTGGCGAAAGGCTTTTAACAAGTATTCTGATCTCATTATGCCTGTTCATGAAATATCTGACATTACGACAGCCAAAAAATCGGAGAAGACCGGCATCATTCTAAGCTTTCAAAATACATCCGCCATTGAGGATGACCTTGATCTACTGACGATCTTCCATGGTTTGGGTGTAAGGGTTATGCAGTTGACCTACATGGAAGGGAATTTGACCGGTCAAGGATGTCTGGAAAAGTTTGATGCCGGACTCACCTTTTTTGGACTTGAGGTGATAGAGGAAATGAACCGATTAGGAATTCTTATCGATTTATCTCACGTCGGACCTCGGACGGCTATTGATGCTTTAGAGGCCTCTCAAAAACCGGTTGTCTTTACCCATGCCAATCCAAGTAGTTTATGCGATCACCCTCGCAACAAATCGGACGAAGCCTTAAAGGCTATTGCAGAAAAAGGCGGGGTGGTTGGGGCAACAATCTTCCCTCCCTTTTTACCAGCAGGGAACAAATCAACCCTCAACGATTACATTGATGTGATTGACTATATGGCAGATATGATCGGTCATGATCACATTGCAGTTGGGACTGATTTCACCGAAGGGCAGCCTAAGGAGTGGTTTGACTGGATTCTTACCGGTAAATCTAAAAAGGGGCCTGCCCTGAATCTAAACCATCCACTCAAAAATCCAAAAGGTATAGAATGTTCAGCTGATTTTCCCAACGTGACTAACGCTTTGCTTGACCGTGGATATAGTGAATTAGATGTCAAGAAAATAATGGGAGGAAACATAATGAGAGTTTTTTCTGAAGTTTGGGGAAGTTGATGGCATTATTTTATAAGCCCAAAGATAAAGATGTTTTTATTCCTGGCAAGCGTGGAACATAGAAGCATCAGGTAGTAATTATGGAACATAAAACCAACTACGAAAATCAATTGACAAAGGAAAAGCATATATGGAAGCTAACAAAGTAGATTTGATCGAACAAAGAGTTATAGTGGCTTGTGCTTTGGTTCCTGTTATCAAGGCTTTTGGTGAAAAGATAGGAATTGATTCTGCCAAAGCATTGGTCCAGCAAACCCACGAGGATATGAGCAGGATTTATGGCGAAGCATGTGCAAAAGAAAGAGGGAGGAACAACATAGCGGTTCTGGCTGAAATCGTTAGAGGATGGGCTAAGGGCGGTGCCCTTGAAGAGGAAATAATTGAGTTTAGTGAAACATCTTATGCTTTTAATGTGGTCAAATGCATGTATGCGGAACGTTACCGGCAACTTGGAATGGAAGAGTTCGGATATTGTCTCTCATGCTGTCGAGATGAACCATTTGCACAGGGTTTTAATGCTAATATCAGGTTCGAACGGAATCAAACAATTATGGAGGGAGCTCCACATTGTGATTTCAGATTTACCCTGTCAGGGTAGGGCATGGGCGTTTGCATTTACTGTTGCATTTCCCACGGTAATTGTAGTGACACCAGCTGTTAGAAAATTAGTGACTATAACACTGAAATCAAAAAATCCTGACATATAGCAAGGAGACAATCCATGGGCCTGCTCAATCTGTTACTTAAAGACCCGCTCGCGTTCATCCTCATCGCCATACCGCTGATGTATGCCATAATTTTTCATGAATTGGCTCATGGCTGGGTAGCCTATCGTATGGGTGATCCGACAGCCAAGTTGCTCGGCCGCTTAAGCCTCAACCCTCTTAAACACCTTGATCCTGTGGGCACCATCATGCTCTTTATTTTCGGTTTTGGCTGGGCAAAGCCTGTGCCTGTGAATTTCAACCAGCTGCGTGACAGGCGCAAGGGGATGATAGCAGTCTCTTCCGCGGGGATCATAGCAAACATGCTATTAGCGTTTAGTGCCCTTTTTTTGGATCGCTTGCTGTCCCCTTCGCCGTCAGGTATGCTGGCACTGCTTCTTTATTATTTTGCTAAAATCAACATAATTCTGGCCGCTTTTAATTTAATACCACTGCCACCTCTTGATGGGTCAAAAATTCTTATGGGTTTTGCATCCCCAAGCATTCAAAATTATCTTTTCCGTCTTGAGCGGTATGGATTTTTTATTATTATCGGGTTTCTTTATTTAGGTGTTCTAAACCCTGTAATTCACTTTTTCCAATGGATGATTCTATCGCTTATCAATCTGTTGTTGCCTTAAGTGTGATCCTCCATCTGTTATCCAGAGTCCAAACTTCAAATTAAAAGCCCTTTTTAGGCTATAGGACAACTGTCCTGACACATAGGGCATGAGAGAATACTTGTGATATTATATGAACTTTTTCCTTATCAAAATATTAAAATTATCCTGTAATTTATATATGTTATATATCAAAATCAACAAAAAAGATCAATTGATATTAGCCGGATTTTTCAATATTCAAAGCAGATGATTCTGGGAGAATGTTTTTTATATATTATACATTTTAATCTGAAAGAATGGCTTTTGATAACGTTCTTGGTTCATATAATTTAATGCCAGGTGTCAAAATAATGTTCTTCCCAAGCACAAGGTATAGTCTCCAAGCATAATTTAAATAATCAGAAGAATGCTCCTGCTATTCTGCAATTTTTATAGGAGATAAAAAATTTAAGCTCTTAGTGTTTATTTATTCATTATTTATGGCAAATTGAAACTGATTTTTCCCTTTCTTTTTTACTTTATACATAGCATTGTCTGCATTTTGTAGTAGGCGATCAATCGTTTCTCCATTTTCAGGGAATATGCCTATTCCTATACTTACACCAATCTGTAGTTCCTTTCCTTTTATTGTGAATGGACTTGAAAGATTTTTTATTATTTTTCCGGCCACTAATCCGGCATCATTTTTTGATATCAGGTTGGTTAGGACAATGGCAAATTCATCCCCCCCAAATCTGGCGGCTGTATCAGATTCCCGTACACAGGATTGAAGTTTTTCCGCGACTTTCTTTAGCAACGCATCCCCTCCATCGTGGCCCAAGGTATCATTCATGGTTTTAAACCCATCAAGGTCAAGAAATAATAGTGCAAACTTTCTTTCATTTCTATGGCCCTGCTTAAGAGTTTGCTCAGTCCTTTCAAAAAAAAGACTTCGATTTGGTAAACCGGTCAATTGATCAAAACTGGCTGAACGGAATAATTCAAGCTGATGAGATTTTCTTTTAACAATTGCCTGAGCTAAAGACCAGGACAATACAGCTATAAAAATAACTAAAAAAATCACTAAAAAAGAAAGATTTCTTACAAGGTCATTGGCGCTTGACTTTAAAATTTTTGCAGGAACATGGGAAACAATTTTCCAATAATATTCTTTAGCTGGTAGATAAGTTTGGCTATCCCCAAAAGCATCCACAGATCCAGAACTTGACTTTAGACCTTCTAAAATGGATAAATTGTTGCGGATGTGAATAGCCCATTGCCAGTATGAAATTGTGTTTGTTGGGACCCTGAAATATGTTTCCATGCTTCTGGAAAACGTGCAGGAAATGTTTTATCTTCTCTATCTTTAATCATAAAGCCCCATTCATCCTGTTGATTAGGGCTGCAAAGCCAGTATCCATCAGAGTTGAGCAGCATGATATTCTCACCGGATAATTTTGCGGCTTTTTTGATTGATTCAAGCATTTGGTTTCCAAGATAATTCAACAGAACCACACCCCGTTTCTGCCCAATAGTATTAAATACAGGAATTCCAAATCGAATCATGGGTTTCAAGGGATGTTCAATTTTACCTTTCTCGATATTTAGATCAAGGGGAGAAACAAACACTTCCTGGGCTTTAAGACGGATAGAATCTTTAAAATAGTATCGGTCTCCTTTAAATTGCAATTGATCATCCTTCACCACAGAAGGTTGGCCATTTTTATAATCTACCCTGACAATTTCCATTCCCTTTTCATCCAGATAACGGATTTGGTCATAAACACCTTTAAAACGACTGAATTCAAGATATTCTTTTGAAATGGGTTTTGTACTTCCAATGGTTTCACCATCAATCAGGGTCAATAATTCATTTTGCCTGGACAAATAAAGGATGTCAGAAATAATTGCAGCAAAATTATGAGTAATCAATCCCACCTGTAATTCCAATGCAGCCTGTTCTTCAAGTTCTAATTTAAACCGATAGTCTTTGGATTCCAGGTTATACAATATTAGGATTGTGCCTCCCAGAATTGAACCAATGAATAAGAAAATAATAAAAAAGTATCGAAATATTAAGAACCTAACAGGTTTTTCAGATAAAGAAATTGTTTCCATTCTCTATTTCCCCATCATTCCTGTTAGTTTATTATCCAGCACTTCACGTATCTTTTGGGCAAGATCCTTCATAACAATCGGTTTCAATAAAAAACCTTTGATACCAATAGATGCTGCTTTTTCTTCAGACATGGTTTCGCTGAACCTTGTGCAAAGCAATACGGGAATATCAGGGCGTATTTTAGTCAGTTTAACCGATAATTTATCCCCAGACATATTGGGCATTGTCATATCAGTGATGACCAGATCAAATTTATCGGGACTATCTCTAAAAGCTTCAAGCGCTTCAATGCTGCTGGTACGTGAAGTAACTTGATACCCCAAACGCTCCAGCATCCGTTTTCCCATTGAAAGTATCGCTTCTTCATCATCCACAAAAAGGATCTGTTCAGTGCCGCCCTGGATTGGTGCTTCTACATTAGTTGCCTGTTGTTTTTTCACAGCCTCTGCAAGTGGTAGATATACATGAAAGTGTGTCCCTTTTCCAGGTTCACTGTAAACCTGAATTTCCCCATTCATGCTCTTCACTATCCCATGAACCACTGAAAGCCCCATTCCAGTTCCCTTGCCAACCTTTTTGGTGGTAAAAAACGGATCAAAGATTTTCTGTGTTAAGTTTTTATCTATGCCCACCCCTGTATCAGCCACTGTCAGACAAGCATAAATTCCAGGTGTCATATCCGGAGTTATTATGTCGTACTCACCTAATTCGACTTCTTTGAGGCTTACTTTCAGTTCCCCACCCGTCTCTTCCATGGCATGAAGGGCATTGGTTGTAAGATTCATTACAATCTGATGAATTTGGGTGGGATCAGCTTTAATTACACCACAGTTAGGATTGATATCCTGTTTGATTTCAATTGTTGTGGGGATTGTAGACCTTATAAGCTTTAATGCTTCCTTGAGAATCTGCTGCATTGCCATCAGCATAAGTTCACCGCTCCCTTGACGAGAAAATGTGAGGATCTGTTTTACCAAATCTTTGGCTCTTAAGGCACTGGTATAGATCTGGTTAAGACTATCTCGAACTGGACTGTCTTCAGGAGTATCCATTAAAATCATCTCAGTATACCCTATAATTGGGAAAAGAATATTATTAAAATCATGGGCAATGCCACCGGCAAGGATGCCTATGGATTCCATTTTTTGGGCTTGTTGGAGCTGTGATTCGAATTTCTTGCTTTTTCCCTCAGCTTCTTTACGCTCAATAAAGCGGGTTATCCGCTCAGCAATTTCATCAATCAAATCCCTTTCTTCTTTCAAAAAAGGACCTTCATCAATTGGTGGCATTTCCTTTAAGTAATAAACCTCCACTGTTCCTGTATGCTTACCGTCTATCAAAATGTTACTATGTTGTTTCCAGTTGCTTGGCTCAAAGTTGCTTGTTTTGTATTGGGTGTCGGTAAATATTATTTGAGCACAGGTGATTTCTGGATATTGCCAAGCTGGAGGTATCAAATTAACTATACGCTGAAAAATTTTTTCCAGAGAAATATTCTTTTTTTCAAAGAGAATTGAAATTGCAAAAAGGCATTTCAATTCTTTGTTACGTTCACCGATATCATGTGTTTTTTTCTTCAACTCACTCTCAATCCTCTTGCGCTTAGTTATGTTGGTGATAAAGACTGTTAATCCTGTAACTTGATTTGAAGTGTTACTAATTGGATTAAAAATCAATTCATACCAAAACCGACTGCCGGCTTCTCCATATTTCTGAATTTCGATAAACCTTTCACCCTTTAGAACACGTTTGTAATTTATTTCAGATTTAAACTGGTCATCTTCTCTGAGCATATATGAAAAGATATGCTGTCCAATCTCAATATCAGCGCCATAAACTTTCTTCATTTCTATTACATGAGCGTTGTTAAAGCTCAAATAATTATAATTCGTATCCAAAGCAAACATAATAATATTATCCGGGCTTTCGATGATGGAAGAGAGTAATGAGTTTGATTTTTGAATAGCTTGTTCGGCCTGCTTACGTTCGGTGATGTCGTAATGTTGAAGCACTACATATTTTAAATCGCCTTTACTATTCAATACAGGATATCCAAAGACTTCAAGAAATATTTTACCCGTTTTTGATGTGGGTGTTTTTGTTGATTCTGAAGCTGATTCAATATTAAAGTCAATCTCCCATTTTTTTGTCTTCTTTTTATCGAAAATATCTCTCAATAATGGAATAACCCCTCCATCAATGGTGGCTTTATCCTTAAATAAGTTATAGCCTGAATTTATAATTGTTTTTTCTTCAAAACCAAACATTTTACAAAATTCAGAGTTGGTTTTGATAATCGTTCCATCTGGGCTATAAAGGCCAGTGCTTGTTGTTGTTTGTTCAAACATTTGTGAAAATAAAAAATCACTTTCCTGCTGCTCTTCCTTCATCTGTTTACGGTCAGTAATATCCTGGGTAAATCCTATCCCGCTTATGCAGTCATCGTTTTCATTAAATTCAAGATCTGCTTTTTGCCTCACCCATTTCACCTTCCCATCAACTAATAAACGGTGTTCAACATCATAAGATTTTTTATTCTAATTCTTCATAAGACGGTTTTTTAGGCATATTGAATCTCTTTTATTTACAAAATGAACTCCTGGGAACGAAATCCTGCCATAGCCCACATACTGCCCAAACCATAAACCATCAGAAGGCTTTTAATATTCTGGTCAATCTAAATAAAAATCACCATAATATATGTTGTGGCGTAAAGTAAATAAATTTTTAAAAAAATATTCCATTATATAACCGAAAGCAAAAACTCGCAACAAAATAAACTCGCAACATAATTGGAGATCTACCGTAAGGGTGACGGAAAATCTCCCATTAGAATTTTACTTTAATGAGTGGTATTTAATCTAAATGAAAATTTTGAATTTCTGATATTGCCTGGAAATATACAGAGAGCATGGTCCTGGACTTGAACCATGGATAAAAATATATCACCCAGTTTAATAAATAATATGGGGACAGGATGGGGACAGGAGCGAGTTTGTAAACAGACATTAAACAAAAAGGGTTTAACCTAAAACGGCTAAACCCTTCTTAGAAGCTGGTACCGGAGGCGAGACTTGAACTCGCAAGGACACAAGGTCCGGAGGATTTTGAGTCCTCTACGTCTACCAATTCCGCCACTCCGGCATGAATTTGCGTGTTGCTTAAAATCAAGCTGAATTTATGAGAAAACTTAATATTTGTCAAGGATTTCATTGATTCTAAGTGCTGAAATTTCTCCCTGCCTGATGATATTAATCTTTGCAGATGTGGTAACATCTATAATAGTTGTTCCTGTGCCTCCTTTGAGTATTCCTGCATCCAGTACCAGGTCTGCATTATCAATAATGGAAGGGCCAAGCTGATTGATTTGGCTGCAGCCTTTTTGTCCGGAGAGGTTTGCGCTTGTGCCGGTAATGGGAGATTTAAGATATTTAACAAGGGCTTTTGCAACAGGATGGGCTGGAATTCTTATGCCTATTTTTGCTGTATTTGCTGTTAAAAGTCTGGAGATACTGTTTTTTGCCTTGAATACAATGGTAAGGTTTCCAGGCCAGAATGCATCCATGAGCAGTTGGGCAGATGCGGGAATGGATTTGACAAGACCTGAGAGTTGCTCCTGATCATGGATAAGGAGAAGAAGAGGATTATTAATAGGCCGTTTCTTTAAATGAAAAACTTTTAGTATAGATTTTTCATTTAAGGCATTGACGGCCACTCCGTAAAGGTATTGAGCCGGAAATATCACTACTCCGCTGTTCTGGATGATCTTTCCGGCTCGTTTTATAATATCAGTTTCAGGATTTGTTGAATCAACAGCAATTATATTATTTTTATCATGCAAATGATTTTGCCTTTTTTTCAACTTTGTCTGCCATCTCCTGTTTAAAGGCTGCAAGTTTCTCTGCCATTACAGGGTCTGAAACCCCAAGGATCTGGGCTGCAAAAATACCTGCATTATGAGCGCCTGATTTTCCAATTGCCATGGTGGATACCGGTATTCCAGGAGGCATCTGCACTGTTGCAAGCAGTGAATCCATACCCCGGAGTGCAGATGAATCAATGGGGACTCCAATGACAGGCAGTGTGGTGTGAGCTGCAATTACACCTGCAAGATGGGCTGCATGGCCGGCACCGCAAATAAGCACTTTGATGCCTTTTCCCTTTGCTTCAATGGCAAGTCTGCTTGCTTTGTCAGGGGTTCTGTGGGCAGAAGAGACAGTAACATAATATGGAATATCAAATTTCTTTAAAATAGAGAGGGTTTTTTCCATGACTTCGAAATCTGAGTCACTTCCCATGATAACTCCCACCTGTGGTGGTATGGAGAGCCTTTTCAATGCTTTTGCACCAATATCTTTGCGGAGAAAATGTTTGTTGAATGAGATTTTTGAACAGGCTTCATAGGCTCTGTCAATGGCCTGCTTAACGCTGTCTCCAAGGGATGTCACTCCAAGGACTCGACCCCCTGAGGTGACAACTTTACCATCTTTTAATGCAGTTCCTGCATGAAAGACAATAGTATCCTGAACTTTGCCGGCTTCATCAAGGCCTGAAATCTTTTCTCCGGTATCATATGAGCCTGGATATCCACCCGAAGATATTACAACACACATGGCAGCCCTTGGATCTATTTTTGTGGAGTAATTATGCAGGGTGCCGTCACAGCATGCTTCCATCAGAGGTACCAGGTCATTTTCCAGTCTCATGAGAATAGGCTGTGTTTCAGGGTCACCAAGTCTTGTGTTAAATTCAAGGACTTTTATTTTGTCCTTATCCACCATCAGGCCTGCATAGAGGATTCCTTTAAATGGGGTGCCTTCTCTATCCATACCCTCTACTGCAGGAATCATGACTTCTTTCATGGCTTTAACTCTCAGCATGTGATCCAGTACAGGTGCAGGAGAATAGGCTCCCATGCCTCCGGTGTTTGGGCCTTCATCATTATCAAAAATTCTTTTATGATCCTGGGATTCCGGCAGAGGCAGAATAGTTTTGCCGTCTGTTAAAGCAATAAAAGAGGCTTCTTCTCCCTTAAGGCACTCTTCCACAACCACAATCCTGCCTGCATCTCCAAAGGCATTATTTTTAAGCATGGAATCAATGGCCTCATCTGCCTCATCAAGAGTTGAACATATAATTACACCTTTGCCTGCTGCAAGTCCGTCTGCTTTAACCACACAGGGTGCGCCAAGGGCTCTGGCATATGTTTTGGCTTTGGCTGCATCTGTGAAGGGTTTTCCCATGGCACAGGGAATATCATATTTAAGCATATGCTGTTTTGAAAAATCCTTGCTGCCTTCAAGTTTTGCTGCAGCCTTACTTGGGCCAAATACTTTGAGCCCCTTCTCTTCAAAAACATCTGCAATCCCGTTTACAAGCGGGCCTTCAGGGCCAACCACGGTAAGGTCAATTTCATTCTCCTTTGTAAAGGCAGCCAGAGCGTCAATATCTTCTGCACCTATGGGCACAGACTCAGCAAGCTCGCTTGTTCCGGCATTTCCCGGGGCACAATATATTTTTTCCACCAAAGGGCTTTTTGATATTTTCCATACCATTGTATGCTCACGGCCACCGCCGCCAACCACGAGAATTTTCATGTTGATCTCCTTAATTTTTGTTTTTTATGTTCTTGAATTGCTAACTCTATAAGCTTGTCGAGAAGTGCTGTAAAAGAGTATCCCCCAACTTTGGCAGACTGTGGATAAAGACTTGTTGCAGTCATGCCTGGAATTGTATTGGTTTCAAGAACCTGTAATTCACTGTTGCAAAGTATAAAATCTGTTCTTGAATATCCTTTTAGAAAAAGGGCTTGATGTGCTTTTCTGGCAAGCTGCTGAACCTTTTTTGTTGTGTTGTCATCAATACGGGCGGGGCAGATCTCATTTGTCTCTCCGGCAACATATTTTGCATTAAAATCAAAAAATTCATGACCCTCTCCCGGGATGATTTCAATAACAGGCAATGCTTCAAGATTATCATTACCCAGGACTCCGCAGGTCAGTTCCACTCCCTTGATGTATTTTTCAACAATAATGGTGTCGTCATGCTGGAAACTTAATTTAAATGCATCTTCAAGGTCAGCCTCATCTTTGACTATGGTCATTCCAACGCTTGAACCGGCACAGGCCGGCTTTATTACCAGTGGCAGGTCTAATGTCTCCACAACCCTGGAAGTATTGATTTTTTCATTCATGGAAAAAGCAAGATAGGAAGGGGTTGGAACCTCTGCATGATCATAAAGTTGTTTGGCTGTAAGTTTATTCATTGCCACGGAACTTCCCAGGACGCCTGCACCCTGATAGGGAATATCAAGCAGGTCCAATAGTCCCTGAACTGTTCCATCTTCTCCAAAGGGGCCGTGCAGAATAATCAGTGCTGCATCAATGGAGTCTGCATCAGTTACAAGTTGTTTTAAATCGGTTTTTGGATCATAGCGGGTAATATCATATTTATCCTTATCAAGAGCTTCCAGTACCTGTTTGCCACTGTTAAGAGATACCTCTCTTTCCGAGGAGATTCCCCCGGATAAAAGAGCCAGTCTGATTTTTTCCATAATAAACTCCTTTTGAATTTGTCTATCCTTGCAAAATATCCTGTTTTGCCTTTTCAAACGCTTCCTTGTCCATAAGATTCTCTTTTTTAAAAAGCTCTTTCATCCTGAAAATTTTTTCCTCTTTTTTGTTGAGACTATTTTCAATCATGGGTGTGTTTGAATTATTTAAAGCATGATGTTCAATCAGTGTCTGCTGATTTGTTTCAGGTGCTATTTTAAAAGAGGCCATCCCGCCAAGAAACTTGACTTCAACTTCCCTGTTCTGGAATTGCGGCATGGATAGAATATCTTTGATATCTGATGAATTTTTTTTCATGCGTTGATAAAGAATCCAGACAGTTGCAGTGATCAGAATACCAAGTCCTCCCATTATCCATGGCAGGAATTGATACATCCCTTTAAACAGAATAATGATACTGCCTATCACGGCAAGTAAAACAACATGCAGCAGCAAAATAATAGAAGCTATATATATACCTCTGGGAAGCCCGCTGTCATTTGAATTTTTAGAAATCATGATATTTTTTTAATAATATTGTTTTGATACACACCTGACAACAGTGTTGAGCAGGGTTGATCTCCCCTTGCAGTGCTCAATTTGGTTAAAAGATAATTCAGTTTTTTCTGTATTTTAGCGCTTTGGGGAGAATCGATTTCTGCTATTTCAAGCAGTTGTTCTGTGTGAGTTATCTTTTTTTTCAATTCAACTTCAGGGGGAAGGAAGCCGGCATTTTTCAGTATTTTATGGGCGAGCCGTAAATTATCAGGAACATTCATGTCATCCAATTTCAATGGTTTATGGCTGCCTTCAAGATCATCAAACAGACCCTCTTTCTGGGCCTTTTTGATTCTCTCTTCCACAAGTTTTTCAAAACCTGGAATCATAGGTTATTATTAGCTCCTGAATTTTTTTTGGATATTTACCAGTATTCAGCGGTTTATACTTAAATTTGTAATTTTATTTAATCTCTAAATGATTTGCAAGGGATATTTTAGATAAACTATAATGTCCAGTGGAGGGGGAGTTTACCTCATGTGACCGGGTTGCCTGTGATTTTTTTTAAAAAATCATTCGGGCATAGGGCACATGAGGTAAACTTCACCGGAACGGGTAGTAAATAGATGGAAAATTTGGGTGTGTGACAAATTTATGGGTATTTTTAAGCGCATGCCCGATTTTCCCAAAAATCCTCCCAGCGGTTACTCAGAATACAGCATCGTAATGCAATTATGTTATTAGCATTTTCTACACTCCAATGCATTCCTGATTGTTTAAGTCTCTGTCCAATCACTGCCCGGCATCCAGCTTCTATAACTCCTGAACCTATGAACAATCCTTGGTCTTTGAATGTTTTGTCTCTCATTCTTTCTTTATTTTTATCAAAATAGCCAATTTCTCTTTGTAAAAACTCTTTGGATTTTTCATTTTCCTTTTTTATAACAGGAACACCGGTGTCGTCCATACAAATATGCATTGTCGCTTTTGATGAAAATGGAATTATATTGTCAGGAATCTCTTTTTCGTTATTTATTTATATCCTTTCCTATTTGGCAGGATACCCTCTGAATTTGTTTTGATGTTACAGTAATGCCCGCCAATTCTTTAATATCATCATGCCTGATGCCAAAAGGTCTGTACGCTCCAACTCTTGCCATAACTCTTCTTAAACCAGGGCTCAAAGATGTCTCTTCAATGTCAAGATCCTGATCTTTAGGGCAATAGCCTGTTTTTGATTTTTGGTCGTAATAGTAGGCTCGTTTAACCACGACATTTCCAAGAACAGTCTGCAATTTTTTTTTAAGGGTTTCAGCTTCATCTTTGTCTGTTATTTCAGGGATACCGCGTAAGTTACAAATTTTTTCATTTGTTTGTACCAATTGTTCACAAAGGTTCAGAAAAATACGGTAGTTATTTGTCTCTAAAAGAACTTTTTGAAGTTCCGGGCCTATCTTTAAATTCTTTGCATAGCTTTTTCCTTTAATTGTAGTAACTGGGTATCCGCTTAGCTCAAGTGACCACTATATATTGTGATCATTATGATTAATAATTTCTTGCCGAGCCACAGGCCCGACAGATACCGCCTGTTGCATCAACCGATAGAACAGCTTTCCTCTATGCGTTGATAGGCGCCGATTGAACCGGAAAGCATATTCATCAAGATAGTAAGATAAATGCCTTGCAGTTACAGCCCCTTGGTGTGTTCCCATTAGCCACCTCTTTATCAAAGAAACAACAAGATGGACATGAGGCAATAACTCCGAAGCGCTTCCTTCACTATTTGCAATATTTTTTACAACATGGCTATATCCTGCACTCTGTATGGGTGAATACCCGTAACTTCTCCAAAACTGGTGGAAAAAATAAAAAAGTTCGTGCGTTCCAGTATTTAATGTTGTATCATGCTAAACATGAAAAACACATTGGAGCAAATCAGAAAAAATATTTTAAAAA
>JAQIBP010000042.1 GCA_027858995.1 Deltaproteobacteria bacterium
ATCTTCATGGGCTTTTGGGACCCCAAATAACACCAATATTTCATCACCAAAAATACTATCTACTGTTCCTTGATATTTTTCTACGATTTTACCCGCTTTCTCAAAGATGTCTTCCATTAGATTTTTCACATCTTCAGGGTCCATCTGTTCTGTCATGGCTGTGTAACCGGAAAGATCTGAGAAGAGAACTGTAGCGTGTTTACGTTCACCTTTGGAGTGAAAGGTTTCTTGATCGGAATTTATTTCTATGTCTTTTAATGGTGCCGCACATTCATTGCAGAATTTGCTATCTTCAGGATTTTCTTTTGAACATTTAGGACATTGCATAATAAACCTCAGCCGATAAGGATTTTTTTTACCGCTTAAAAAGACCTGATATTTAACTGTTAAAATAAAAAAGAATTATTTACTGCATATCATGTCAATTTAACTAATGCAAAGTACTTTTTATGGTGAAAAATATTGAGTGTTAAAAGTCAACTATATATAAAAGTACAGAATTAAATTATTAAAACCCCCATTATTTTTTATTGGAGATAAATCACCTCCCCATTATTAAAAGTACCTATGCAGTACATAATATATAATGGTGCAAAGCAAATTGCTTTACAAAAAAAATTACAATGATATGCTATTTGAACAAAACAGTGGGATTTAAAAATTTGCTCAGACTTTGAGTGGAGGGCTGTTCGCCTTGCGGCGCATATAGATTTTGCTTACTGGATCTTGATGAGTGAACGGTTAAACTGCCAAATTGTTTGAGCGAAGAATGAGTGAGTTTTTGGCAGTCAGTGAACGAATCAATAGAGCCAGTTGCAATATCTATCAAAGCGTCCGCAAGGTGAACAGCCCGGAACGGAGCTTTATTGAGTGTGAAATCTTTTGATGTTATAACCTTTCAAGTTTATCTCTTGACGCAGATTGTTTCATAATGCTATCTATTTTAATCAAGCGGCACTTGAATCTATCCGGTAATAGAGCCTTATAAAAACATGCAAAGGAGAATAGTATGGAAATCGTTGGAATTGATGTCGGATTTGGTTATACCAAAGCATATAATGGCAAAAATTCTGTAATATTTAAATCACTTATGGGAGATGCAACTAATATCCAGTTCAGATCATTTCTTGGTGATGACTCTTCAACTTCCAATCTGCATATTACTTTAGACGGCAAGTCCTATTTTCTCGGCTCCTATGCTGAACTACAATCAAATATCCGGGAATTTACTCTGGATCAAAAGAAACTGATTGAAGATTTTGTTAAAATTTTTGCAATTGCTGCTGCTGGTATCTGTGTAGACAAACCCGGTCCTATTCATGTTGTATCAGGACTGCCTGTGGGATATTTAAAAAGAGATACCAAAAAATTTAAAAAAATGATTAAAGGCAGCCATGAAATAACATTTCATAATAGAGATGGTGAGGACGTAACAAAAAAAGTGACTATTGATAAAATTCATATAATTCCCCAACCCATTGGATCGATATTTAATCTAATTTTTGATGAGCATGGAATAATAAAGAACAAAGATCTTGCAACCCAGAAACTCGGTGTTGTTGATATTGGTTTTAAAACAACTGACTTTAGTATATTTGATCATCTCCAGTATATTGAAAGAGGTTCTACCACCATGGACACTGGTATTTCAAAATGTTTTTCAATAATTGCCAATAAATTAAGGCAGGAGAGCAATATTAACATAGAACTATACCGAATGTTTAAAGTTATCGAATCCGGAATGATCAAAATCAGGGGTAAGGACTATAACATTTCAAATCTTAAAAAACGTGTATATGCCCACGCTGCATCAGCCATTGCTGCTGACCTTAACAGATTATGGGAAAATGACTGGGACATTGATTCCATTATTCTTTCAGGAGGAGGAAGTGTGGAACTATCAAAATATTTAACTCCTAATATTGAAGGAAATGTAATTTCCATAGGAAAGAATTTTGATGCCAGGTTCAATAATGTCCAGGGATATTGTAAATTTGGAAGATATAAGTGGGGTTCCAAATTTCTTCCTGATAATCAAGAGGAAAAACAAAATAAAATCATTGTTGATGATAAGCCGGGAAATAAAAACATCAACTTAGCTAAGAATGATTTAAAAAATGTTGAAAAAACATCTCAAAAGATTTCCTGGTTAAAGCGCCAAAGTTAAATTAAGGAAAGTAGAATGAACAGGGACAATCTAACCAGGATATTATCCATGGTAGCCAATGGTTCTTTGTCAGTTAAAGGTGCACGGACAAAACTTGAGACTATCTCCTTTGAAAATATAGATTATGCACAAATTGACCATCACAGATCATTAAGAAAAGGTTTTCCTGAAGTAATTTTCTCAGAGGGGAAAACCAGTGCTCAAATCATCGGTATTATGAAAAAAATGATTATTCATGAGAATATCGTTCTTGCAACACGCCTTGAAAAAGAGAAAGCCAAAAAAATAACTGCTGTTTTTAAAGATGCACAATATTTTCAAGAAGCAAAATTTTTATGGCTTAAAAAAAAGGAGCCAGACATCACTGGCAGAGGAAAAATTCTTGTGCTTTCTGCTGGAACATCTGATATTCCTGTTGCAAAAGAGGCTTTTTTAACTGCCCAGGCCATGGGGAACCGGGTTGAATCCATATTTGATGTTGGTGTTGCAGGCATTCATCGTCTTTTTGCCCACCAGAAACAAATCATGAACGCTGATGTCCTTATTGTTGTAGCAGGAATGGAAGGTGCACTGCCCAGTGTTGTTGCAGGAATGATCCAAGCTCCTGTTATTGCTGTTCCAACAAGCATAGGATATGGAACAAGTTTTGGGGGGATGGCAGCTCTTTTAGGAATGCTCAATTCCTGCAGTTCAAATATTGCAGTTGTTAATATTGATAATGGATTTGGAGCTGGGTATATGGCTTCATCCATTAACCACGTCTCCAATAATAACCTGAAAGTCAGAGACTGATCTCTCTTCGGAGAGCTAGCGCATCTTTGTTGGTTTGATCTATCCTTAGGATTTGAGTGAGATAATTTTCAGCCGGGATTACTTTCCCTTTATGGACCAATATTTTTGCGATTTGAAATTTTGCGTTAACATGATCTTTGATATGACGATCAACTTCAATAAAATAATTTAATGCTTTTTCAGTATCATCAGCTTCCAGGCAAACCAATCCTGCTTTATAGGCTATTTCATAATTAGATGGATTCTTTTTCAGACTCTGTTCAAGAAGTGACAAAGAGTATTCAAATTCATTATGATCAAGACAGATGTTTATAACTCTTTCTCTGGCTGCATTGTATTTTTTTGATCTGATAATGATTTTAGAAAAAATTTCAAAGGCCAGACGTTTTGAACCTCCTGTTAATAATTTTTCTGCAAAAAACATGGCTTTCTCATTATATTTTGTACTCAATGACAATATCTCAAGAAAATATTGCGCTGCTTTTTCAAGTTCATTTTGTTTTATATAAAAATCTGTAAGACGAACTCTTGTAATTATGTCCTGTTTATTAACTGATGCTGCTTTTAACAGACATTTTTCTGCAATACCGGGTTTTTTTACTTTAAAATACAATAATCCTAATTGTCTCAAAAGCCTTGACGCTGAAGGGTTGTATTTCAATGCATTTCTAATTTGCTCAATGGCACCTTTGTAATCTTGTTTTTCTTCAAGATCTCTTGCCTTTAATCTATGTATGGTTGCAGGATCTGGGTTGTTGACCTTTCCAACAACTGTTCTTATTCTTTCGTCCAGAATTTCAAGAGTTAAAGGTTTGAGAAGATAGGCATCAATTTCATTTTCAGCTCCGTCTGAGACAACATCACGCTTGGATTCTGCTGTAACCATAATAACAGGCATATCTCTTAAGTTTTTATCGTTTCTGATTCTATCAAGCATTTCAATCCCATTCATAACAGGCATATTCCAGTCAACTATGGCAATATCACAATTTACTTTATGAAGGATTTCCAAACCCTCTCTTCCATTTTCTGCAAACATTAAATTGCTTCCGATTTTTAAATTTTGCAGCATTTTACGGATGGTTAAACGCATACTTTTCATATCATCAACAATAAGGATGGACATGGATTCAATTTCAATCATGATTTTACTGCCTTTGTAAATGCGTTATATGCCTCATTGATATTTTCAAATTTCAGCGAAAATGAATCAGATTGACCAGTTTTTGCCTCGGTTTCCAATTCCAATGCAGCAAGTTTCAATAAATCTGCATTCACGTTTGCCGCAGATCCTTTTAAAGCATGGGCATTTGATCTTGTCTCCTCAATATCATTATTATTGATTGCATTCTCAAGCTTTTCCAATAATTCCGGTGCTTCTGATAAAAAAGAGTCTAATACAATTTTAATAAGCTCTTTATCTCTCCCAAAACGTTCGGACAACTCTTTTTTATTAAAATGCATTAACTGGTTTGTTTCAACCATTTCTATTTTTTTAATTGCAATGTCGTCATTGCCCTCTTCTTCTTGTATTGTTTGATTTTTCTCTTTTTGTGCCACACTCTTTGCCAGATTTGAGTTGATTTTTTGAGATAAAACAGCTGGATCTACTGGTTTTGCAATGAAGTCATCCATTCCTGCATCAAAGCATTTTTTCTGATCACTTTCAAAAGCATTGCCAGTCATGGCAATAATTGGAACATAGTCTATTTTCGGATCTTTCTCGTTCAATCGTATCTGACGGCTCGCATCAAATCCATTCATAACAGGCATCTGGCAATCCATTAAAATCAAATCATACCTGTTTTCTTTATGTTTTTGAACAGCTTCAAGCCCGTTTTTTGCCTGGTCAGTAGAATATCCCTGTTTTCCAATCAAAGCTTTTGCCGTTAAAAAATTGGTTTCCATATCATCAACAATCAAGATCCGCCTGTTTTGTTTTTTGGATTCAATTATACTGTATTTGGTAAGAATGGGTATAAGGTTATCATTATTAAGTGGTCTTGATAAAACAGCCTTGATAGAATCCAAAAAAAGATTTTTTTCTACAGGCATGCTTAAAAATGCTGAAAAACCCATTTCCTCAAATAATTTTCCATCTCCTTTACTGCCCACAGATGTCAAAAGCATTAATTTTATATTTTTTAAAAAAATTTCCTGCGTGATTTTTTTTGCAAACTTTTTTGCAAAACTATCACTCTCTTTAGCTTCCAGAATAGCAATATGAAAAGGATTTTGGTTGTCATAGGCCCATTTAAGCATTTCAATGGCTTTAGTAATATCAAATGCCTGTTCATAATCAATATTCAAGGCATTTAAATTCTTTTCAAAATTAATTCCCAGAGATGACATATCACCAAGAGCAAGAATCTTACAATCCTTGATATCTTGAGTAAAAATATTAACAGTTTTCTTATATTTTGATTGTTTTTTTAATTTAAGGGTAAACCAGAACGTTGATCCTATCATATCTATACTTTCAACACCAATCTCCCCCTGCATTTTTTCAACAAGCATCTTTGATATCGATAGCCCAAGACCTGTGCCTCCATACTCCTTTGTAATAGATGAATCAGCCTGGGTAAAGGCTTCAAAAAGTTTTTCTAATTGATCTTCTTTGATCCCTATTCCTGTATCTTCGACACTGAAATAGAGATTGACATGAGTTTTATCCTCTGATTTTAAGCTGACTCTTAGTATTACTCTTCCGGATTCTGTGAATTTGACTGCGTTACCAGTAAGATTGTTAATTATCTGACGGATTCGACTGATATCTCCTTGTAAAAGACATGGTATATCTGTATCAATTGAGTATGAAAAATCAATTCCTTTTTGCCTGGCCTGAAGTTCAGGCAGAGATATTATATCCTGTATGGTAATATCCAAATCAAAATCCCAGATATCCAATTCAAATTTCCCGGCTGTGATCTTTGACAGATCAAGTATGTCATTAACAATTGATAATAGAGCCTTGGCACTGCTGTCAACAATCTTTGCATACTCTTTTTGTTCATCATTTAGATCAGAATCAAGTAAAACATGCATCATTCCAATTATACCATTCATTGGATTTCTGATTTCATGACTCATATTTGCCATAAATTCGTTTTTGATCTTCAAAACTTTATCAGCATCCATAGAAATCTGGTGACATTTAAGCTCAGATTCTTTGAGCCGGGTTTTAATTTGATCATTTTTTTTTGTATAAAACATTATTGATCCAAAAAAACAGATCAATATAGCAAAAAGATTGTAAAATCTGTAAAGGCTTATATTAATAATTCTCTGAGTCACAAACATTCCAAGATTCAACCTCTGCTCAAGATAAAAAGAGAGGAAAACAACAAAAGCCAAAACAAAATAGAGCAGCCTGATTTTTTTATCAGAAAAAACAGTTGCAAAGAGAGGAGTAAAAAAGAGTAAAATTATGGAAATAGAGAAAAAACCCCCTGTTTTAAAACTAAGATATACAAGATAGAACAAAAAAGAAGCATTGAACATATGACCTTGCAGATCACTCTTACTGTTTTTTAAAAAATACAAATTAGATATGTTTACAATGAGAACAAGGTAGTTTATCACCACCAGTGATAAAGAACCAATTCTTAGAAATAACACACTCTGAATAATAAGAAGTCCTGAAAAAAACCAGGAGAAAGCCTTAAGGTTGTTTGAATCATGAATTGACATGCCAAAGTATATATAAATTTACTCCTGATTGTCAATTTAAGTTGCAACAAAATCAATACCGTTTTTTGCATGGAATATTTTCCCAGGAAAAAATCAGAAATCAAAAAATCCAATTGCTTTCTTTGTAAAATCTGATACTTTGCATTAATTGACAAAATGTTTTACCTTGATTGGCATAATTGCCAGCATAGAAGAGCTTCTTTTTGGAAGAAAAAAACTTTAAAATACCATTTTAGAAGTTCTCTTTACTTTTATTATAATTTTAATACCTTACAAATCATTTTTGCTGACTGCAGGATTTGGGGTTAAATATTTAATCATGCTTATAAAGGAGAAAAAAATGGCTGAAGAGAAAACAGAACCTTCATCAAAAAAACAAAAAAAAACCAAGAGCCGTGCATTCTACTACATAGATGGTATCTTAATTCGTCTGTTATTGTTAGTGGTTCTTATTGCTCTTCTTTGGAACTGGGATGGATTCTGGACAACAGAGATAAAAATTCTTAAACAGGCTCACGAGACATATTTTCCAGTCAAGTATAAGGCAGAGAGTCTCAAAACTTCAGTAATCAAAGAAAATCTGGAAATAATCCAAAAAATGAAAGAGAGCGTTTCAAAATACAAACAGGAGACAGATCAAGCTTTGCAGACTGTAGAGGCTGCTGAAGCAAAGGTGATTGCTGTAACTGAAAAAGCAACTGTATTGCTGCGCTATTATGATACGTCACGTCGAATTATAGAAAAATTAAAACGCAAGTTTTCTCCTGATGAATTAGACGCTGCTTTGAAATGCAATAGCATTGAGTGTGAGGAGATTGTCAAATCAAGCTCACAAGCAGCTCCGGAAACCTATTCATTTCAATAGAATCATTAATGCTTGATTTTTTGTAAGATACATTTTTGATATATAAACGAACAGGTCACAGAATGTTCTGTTTTAAATTTATGAGTAGAGCGTATTGGGATTTTAAAAAATATTTTTTTCTCTTGACTTACGTGTGACCTTCAGGTTAAATAAAATTTATATATATTAAACTTTATTTAAGTAGAATAAAATTATGAAATTAAATATTATTAACATACTATTAGTCCTTATTATCGTGGAGGTGCTTATTAACACCTCCATACGAAGGGGCTCATAGTGGCATAAACCTAAAAATAATTTTTTAAAGCCGTTATCAGCCCCCACCGGGCAGATAACGGCTTTTTTTATTTTGAAGACCTATTAATTTTGGAGATATATTAAATGAGAAGCCATACAGCAACAAAAGGGATTGAAAGAGCACCCCATAGAAGCCTTATGAAAGCCATGGGTTATACAGACAGGGAAATCAACCAGCCACATATAGGCATTGCCAACTCTGCAAATGAACTGATCCCCGGCCATATGCATCTTGATAATATTGTTAAAGCTGTAAAGTCAGGTATTACCATGGCAGGTGGAACTCCCATGGAATTTTCAACCATTGGTATATGTGACGGCATCGCCATGAACCATAAGGGCATGCACTACTCTCTTGCGTCCCGTGAACTCATTGCCGATTCCATAGAAGTTACAGCAACTGCACACCCTTTTGATGCCATTGTCATGGTTCCAAATTGTGACAAAATTATTCCGGGTATGCTTATGGCAGCAGCAAGGTTGAATATACCATCTATCTTTATAAGCGGCGGTCCAATGCTTTCGGGCAAACACCCTGAAAACAGTGAAAAAAAAATTGATCTTGTCACAGTTTTTGAGGCTGTAGGAGCAGTTCAGTCCGGCAGAATGACAAAAGATCAGCTTTACAATATTGAAAATGCAGCCTGTCCCACCTGTGGATCTTGTGCCGGGATGTTTACTGCAAATTCAATGAATTGCCTTACAGAAGCCATTGGAATGGCCCTTGGAGGAAACGGAACAATTCCAGAACCCATGTCCCAGAGAATTCGCCTTGCCAAGGAGACAGGAATTAAAATCATGGAGCTTTTGGATAAAAACATCACTCCTGATAAGATTTTGACTAAACGCGCATTTATGAACGCCCTTGCTGTGGATATGGCTTTAGGATGCTCCACCAATACTGTTTTGCATTTAAAGGCCATTGCACATGAAGCACATGTTGATATTGACCTTGACCTGATTAATGAAATCAGCGACAAAATCCCGCATTTATGTGCTTTAAGTCCAGCAGGTGAAGATCGTATTGAAGATTTGAATCTTGCAGGTGGAATCCCTGCTGTCATGAAAGAGTTATCAGATCATGATATGCTCTATACTGACTGCCTGACTGTTACAGGAGAGAACCTGGAGCAAAACCTTGAAACCATAATCAAACAAAACCAGAATGTAATAAGAAGTGTTGAGAATCCATATCATCAACAAGGAGGCCTTGCCATCCTTTTTGGCAACCTTGCCCACGAAGGCTGTGTGGTAAAACAATCTGCTGTTCTTGACTCCATGCTAGTCCATCAGGGACCTGCAAGGGTTTTTGATTGTGAAGAGGATGCAACCAGGGCAATTTGTGACAATAAAATTCATAAAGGAGATGTAATTGTGATCAGGTATGAAGGACCATCCGGAGGCCCTGGCATGCGTGAAATGTTAACTCCTACTTCTTCCATTGCAGGCATGGGTCTGGATGCAAGCGTAGCTCTTATAACCGATGGCAGATTTTCAGGAGGAACCAAAGGGGCATCCATAGGACACATATCACCGGAAGCTGCCCAGGGTGGTCTAATTGCAATTATTAAAGAGAGTGATCAAATTAAAATAGATATTCCCTCTAAAACCATTGAACTTTTAATTTCCAAAGAGGAGATTGCAAAAAGATTTTCAGGTTGGAGAAAACCTGAACCGAAAATTAAAACAGGATATATGGCAAGGTATGCAAAAATGGTCAGTTCTGCCGGCAACGGTGCCATATTTAAAGATAATTTTTAAGGAGTTAAAAGATGAAACTTACAGGAGCCCAGATCCTTCTCAAAATGATTAAAGAAGAGGGGATTGACACAATTTTTGGATATCCCGGCGGTGCGGTTATTGATATTTATGATGCCATTGCAAAACAAAACCAGGTTAAACATATCCTGGTACGCCATGAACAGGGAGCTGTCCATGCTGCCGATGCCTATGCAAGGGCAAATAAATCCGTTGGCGTTGCCCTGGTGACATCAGGCCCTGGCGCCACAAACACAGTTACAGGGATTGCATCTGCACACTCTGACTCCATCCCCATTGTTATATTCACAGGTCAGGTGCCTACAGGGTTAATCGGTAATGATGCATTTCAGGAAGTTGATACTGTGGGCATTACAAGACCATGCACCAAACATAATTACCTTGTAAAGGATATAAACAGACTTGCTTCTACAATTAAAGAAGCATTTCATCTTGCAAGTTCAGGCAGACCCGGCCCTGTCCTTGTTGATCTTCCCAAGGATATAATGCAGACAATAATTGATTTTAAAAAACCAGCGAATGTCTCTTTAAAATCCTATAGACCCAATTACAAACCCAATAAAAAACAACTAACTAAGGTGGTTGAGTTGATCCAAAATGCAAAAAAACCGGTTATTTTTGCAGGTGGCGGTGTGATTCTCTCCAAGGCTTCAGAACAAATCACCACCCTTGCAAAAATGGCAAATATCCCGGTTACAGGATCTTTGATGGGGCTGGGTGCATTTCCCGGGTCAGACCCGTTATGGCTTGGCATGCTTGGCATGCATGGAACATATCGAGCCAATATGAGTATAGGTAATTGCGACCTGATAATAGCTGCAGGTGTCAGATTTGATGACAGGGTAACAGGCAGTATTGATACATTTGCACCCCATGCCAAAATTGTTCAAATTGATATTGACCCTACTTCAATACATAAGAACATAAAGGTTCAATGCCCCATAGTAGGAGATTGTAAAACTGCTCTGGAAGGTATTATTCAATTGATGGGAAACAAAACCTTTGATCGTCATTCAGAATGGATCGGCCAGATTCAGGAGTGGAAAGAGACTACCCCTTTAAGATATGACCAGGGAGGAAAGATAGTAAAACCTCAGTTTGTAATAGAAAAACTATATGAACTTACCAAGGGTGAAGCCATAATCACAACAGAAGTCGGTCAGAACCAGATGTGGGCAGCACAATATTATCACTTTGACAAGCCCAATCATTTTATTACTTCAGGAGGACTTGGAGCCATGGGATTTGGGCTGCCTGCCGCCATAGGTGCCAAAGCGGCCTGTCCTGACAAGCTTGTTGTTGATGTTGCAGGCGATGGTTCAATACAGATGAATATCCAGGAATTAATGACTGCCGTTGAGTCTGAATTAGATGTTAAAATTGTTATTTTGAACAATCAATATCTTGGAATGGTAAGACAGTGGCAGGAACTTTTTTATGACAAGGTTTACTCTTCCACTGCAATGGTAAATGCTCCTGATTTTGTAAAATTGGCTGAGGCTTATGGAGCAAAAGGATTAAGGTGTGATAAACCCGATGAAGTTGAAGCAACCCTGTCAGAAGGGCTTAACTCAAAAGGTACCATTGTCATGGATTTTATTGTGGATAGAGAAGAATCAGTTTATCCCATGGTTCCTGCAGGACAGGCAATCACAGAGATGCTATTGGTTTAAATGGAACTCACCCATCTACTTCGTTGCTGCGAATTTTTGCAATCCTCATGTACTCTAAGTACACTTCGGTTGCAAAACTCCTTGCGCCTTGTATATGGGCAATCTTACATTCAAACACGAGTTGGATGTCAAATATATAGGGAAAGGATATATAATTATGAAAACAGATAGATACTTGCTTTCTATTCTTGTAGATGATGAACCAGGGGTTCTTTCAAGAATAGCAGGTCTTTTTTCAAGCCGGGCATTTAATATTGATTCTTTGAGTGTGGCAAACACAACAGAACCTGAAATATCAAGAATTACAATGGTGACAAGATGTGAACCCCATATTATTGAGCAGATAAAAAAACAGCTCAACAAACTCATCAACGTGATTACGGTCAATGACCTGACAGATAAAAAATATGTACAAAGACAATTGGCTTTAATCAAGGTAAATGCACAACCTGAAAAAAGAGCTGAAATATTAAGAATTGTTGATATTTTCAGATGTAAAATTGTGGATGTGGGACTTTCCCACTATACCATAGAGATGTCAGGGAACAGCGATAAACATGATGCCATAATTTCTTTATTAACTCCCATGGGAATAATTGAGATTGCTTCCACTGGAACTATTGCGCTGGCAAGGGAAAATGGAAGATAATTTGAATTAAACAAAACACTGGAAACACAATCATGAACCCAAAAACAAAACAAAAAGTTCTTTTATATGACACTACACTGAGAGATGGTATGCAGGGAGAAAATATATTTTTTTCTCCTGAAGACAAGGTAAAGATAGCAAAGCGCCTTGATGATTCAGGTATTCATTATATTGAAGGTGGATGGCCAGGATCAAATCCTAAAGATATGCAGTTTTTTGAACTGGCCAAAAAAGCAAAGTTTAAAAATGCTAAGATAGTAGCATTTGGCTCAACAAAAAGAGCGAAATTTACAGTAGAAAAAGATCCTAATATATGTGCATTACTTGATGCTGGAACTCCTGCAATTTCAATTTTTGGGAAAACATGGCTTCTTCATGTTGAAAAAGCTTTGAACATTACTCCTGAAAAAAATCTTGAATTAATTCGTGAGAGTGTGAAATATCTAAAAGACAATGGTAAAGAAGTAATCTATGATGCAGAACATTTTTTTGATGGATATAAAGATAATTCTGAATATGCATTAAAGACATTGTTAGCAGCTGAAAAATCTGGTGCAGATGTGATTGCTTTGTGTGATACTAATGGTGGAACATTGCCATCGGAAGTTATAGATATCATTAAGGTAATTAACGATAAAATTTCTATTCCTTTAGGAATTCATGCACATAATGACTCTGGTTTGGCTGTTGCTAATACTATTGCTGCAGTACAATCTGGAGCAACTCAAGTGCAAGGTACAATAAATGGATTTGGTGAAAGATGCGGAAATGCAATTCTTGGTGAAGTAATTCCAAATCTTCAATTAAAAGCTGGGTATTTTTGCATTCCTGAGAAGAACATGAAAATGGTGACTACAATTTCTCGTTATGTAAGTGAAGTAGCAAATTTAGCGCATCCTAATAATTTACCTTTTACAGGAAAATCTGCTTTTGCACACAAAGGTGGCGTTCATGTAAGTGCAGTTATGAAAGATAGCGCAAGTTATGAGCATATTACACCAGAAACAGTAGGAAATATTCGTCGTGTTTTAGTTTCTGATCGTTCAGGACAAAGCAATATCAAATAAAAAGCACAAGAGGTGAATATTGA
>JAQIBP010000051.1 GCA_027858995.1 Deltaproteobacteria bacterium
AAAGTGAATATTAGCGAAGAGCCCGTTGCGGGAAAACCGCACGGCGGGTTCTGTGAGGGGTGTCATTTCCTCACGAATAATACGTTTAAGTATAGGAGGAAATAGATGTCTACTCGACATACTGTTTTCCAACTTAGAAGTTGAAAATCAGCATTTTACAGCGGGCTGTCTGAATTGATTTGAAGTCAACACTTGTGGGTGAATGCATGGCAAAACAGATTTAATTTTAATTTCAGGTTTTCTTTTTGTAGAGAATTGTGTATCTTTTATATGTTTACTATATTGACATATTTAATGTGTGTGCTTAAATTAGTGCCTGACTTAAGAATAAACAAATAAGGAGAGTTTCAAAATGATTGAATTAACAGATTCTGCAAAAGAGCAGATTGATGGATATTTTCAGGGAAAAGAACCTACCCCTGTTAGAATATTTCTAAATTCAGGCGGCTGAGGTGGTCCATCTCTTGCCATGGCTCTGGATGAGCCAAAAGATACAGATGATACCTTTGAAGTTAAAGGCTTGACATTTGTTGTTGATAAAACTTTTATGGAAAATGCTAAAACCATTAAAATTGATTTTACCGGAATGGGCTTCCATCTTGATTCCAATATTGATCTTGGAGAGTCAGGTTGCTCAAGCTGCGGTACAGGAACCTGCTGATACTAACAGCTTTAAGTTCTTTTAAATTGAAAGGTGCTCAATGTTAAATGGGCACCTTTTTTTTATGGTTTGATTGAAAATGTCAGGAGCATAATGAAAAAATGGGCTGATTTTTATATTCTGTTTTTGATTGGTATTTTTTTTTTCGTTTTTGTCACAGCTTGTAAAGAGACAAATATTAAAACAACAGCAGTTTCTGAAAGTTTAAACAATACTATACCCATGGGACCCATTGCTGTTAATTTAAATAAACACAGATCACATGATAAAGATCGTTATCTGTGTTTAAATATGACCCTGATACTCCAGGAAATGATGTGGGAACACAAGGTACCCGCAATTCATCCCAAAGCCAGGGAAGCTGCCATGATTTTTTTAAGCTCTCTTGTGTTTGATGATGTTAAAGTTTTTACAAGTATTAAAAAACAGAACAAAAAACTTGTTGCTGTTTTAAATCCTTATATGGAAGGTTCTATTAAGGAGATAAAAATTGAACATGCGATTGTGACAACTGATGTTGATAAGGTGGAGGAATTTATGATCGAGCATACCATAGTTGAAGCATCTCCTGGTGAAAAGGGTGAAGAGAAGTAGGATTCTAAAGACAAATCTGAAGAAAAATCAGGATAGAAACCATTAAGAGTTCAAAACTCACAATTCAAAATTGTTCAACAAATTCAATCTTTAAAGTCAATCTTTAGATCTTGTTACTATTAAAACCCCGCTTTTAATTGAAATTGAGACCACAGACTCCTTAAAAACATTGCTGATACCAAGAGAGTCTCCCATTTGCATACTTGCATTTTTCAATGGATATTCAAGCCCTGTAAGGGTAACTCCTGTGACATTCTGTGTAACAGGGATAATGGATAAAAGCTCTTTGGGTTTTCCTTTAAGTTCCATGAAATTTGTTACAATAAAGATTTCATTGTGCTTGTTTATTATCCTGGCCTCTATATTAAGCTTTGCAAGTTTTTTTAAAAGAAAAATATTGGCCAGGGTATGATCCAGTCTCGATCCTGTAACACCGAGAAGTGTGATATCACTTGCCTTGTTTTCAAGGGCGTATGAAACACAAAGATCAGTGTCTGTATGATTCTTTTTTAAAGGAAAGTTAAGAATTTTTATCTGTTTTTTTTTAAAAAAAGAGTAATTATCCGGATTGAGGGAGTCGAAATCACCTATCATAACATGGGGTGAAATATTCAGTGTTCTCAGGTGTCTTGCACCACCATCAGCACTGATAATCATTTGTGCATTTTTAATAATTTTTATAATATCACTGGTGTATTCAAGATCACCATTGGCAATTATTACACATTTCATAAATCAATTTATTATCATGAAAATCAAACTATGAAAATAGCTAATTAATCCAAAAATCTTGACTATTTGTCCTCTACCTTATATTTTTCCTGTGACAATGAAAGCTTTTAACATTATAAATAGATATATTTTCATGGAATTGCTGTCTCCATTTGTCATCAGTCTGTTTTTTTTAACTTTTGTTTTTTTGATGACAAGAATACCTGAAATCACCAATATGGTTGTTAACTATAATGCTGATATTTCATCCATTGGCCTTATGATTGTCTATACGCTTCCAAGATTTCTGGAATTTACTATTCCCATGTCTGTTATGATCTCCATCCTTTTGACATTTATGCGCATGGCAGGGGACAATGAAATAGTTGCATTAAAAGGAGCAGGAGTTTCTCTTTATAAGCTTTTGCCTACGGTTCTAATTTTCTGTTTCTTTGGTGTGTTTTTAACCATGTGTGTTACTCTCTTTGGCGTTTCATGGGGGAAATTATCCATTAAAAAGAAAAGCGTTGAACTGGCAAAAACAAGTATTGATGCTGCTTTACAGGCAAGACAATTTAACAGTGAATTAGAAGATGTCATGATTTATGTTGCCCATGTGGATATGAAGACAAAAGAGTTAAAGGATGTTTTTATTGAGGACAGAAGGACAAAAGGCGTGGTAAGTATTTCCATTGCCCCTTCTGGAAAACTGATTCGGTTTGAAAATAAGAATATTTATACCATAAGACTTTATGATGGAGTGATTAATCAGGTGGATGTGGATGATAATTCTGTAAGCAGCCTTCAATTTGGCGATTATGATATCAATATAGATTTAAACAGATTGAATAAAGCACGAGGTAAGATATCAAAAGACCTTGATGAAAGAAGTCTTGTTAATTTGATACGATTTATCAGATCAGGCATAAAAGATAAATCTCGTTTAAGTGAGGCTTTAATGGAGCTTCATGAAAAATTTTCCATTCCTTTTGCATGTTTGTCTCTTGGAATACTTGCCTTTCCTTTGGGAATTCAATCGGCTTCTTTGCGCAAATCTTCCGGGTTCAGCCTTGGGATTTCTTTTTTCCTGCTCTACTATTTTCTTCTTGCAGCAGGATGGTCAGCTGGAGAGACGGGAGCTTATCCTCCAATTCTTGGAATGTGGCTGCCTAATGTCATTATGGGTGGAGTTGGCGTTTATTTCCTTATTAAAAATGCAAAGGAAGAACCGGTTCAGTTCCCTAAATTTTTAACTGCAGCAGTTTTGGCTGTGAAAATCAGGTTTATAAAAAAAAGATAAAATGTCATGTCTGCATAAATATTGGCTAAAAGAGTTTGTTAAGTTTTTCTCCATAATTCAATTATTAATTCTGGTAGTGTTTGTATTTATTGATTATCTTTCCAGGATGGAGAGATTTTTAAATTCTGATATCTCCCTTGTCGGTGCTTTGGGATATATTCTTTTAAAAGTTCCTTTCATGTTTGTACAGTTTACACCGGCAAGTATTTTGCTCGCAACTATTACGATTTTTGGCCTGATGAATAAAAATAATGAGCTCCTTGCTATTAAATCAAGTGGTATAAGTGGATATTCCCTTATCAAACCAGCAGTTTTGATTGGGGCTATACTTGCTTTGCTCATGTTTTTTCTTGGAGAAACTATTATTCCTTTTTCCATGGCCAAGGCAAATTATATTAAATATAATGTAATCAAGAAGGGGCATATTTACTCTTCTGGAAAAAAGGATATATGGATAAAATCGGAAAATAAATTGATTCATATTAATTTTTTTGACCCTGTTAAACAATCTGTCGCCGGTATTACTGTTACATCATTAAGAGATAATTTTGATCTGAAATCTCGAATTGATGCAAAAGAAGCCTACTATAAAGAGGGAAAGTGGATAGTAAAGAATATCATAGAGCAGATACACAAAGAAAATTCCATGGATTATGATGTAAATCTATATGATGAAAAAATTATCGAATGGGCTATTAAACCGGAGGATCTTGGAGCAATCGTAAAGAAATCCGAAGAGATGAGTTTTTTTGAATTAAAAAATTATGTTAAAAAAGTTGAAGAGGAAGGGTATGATGCAACAACCTTTAAAGTAGATTTGAATGCTAAAATCGCCTTCCCTTTTATTTGCATAATCATGGTGCTGACAGGCGCTGCCACCGGCATGAGATCCTTTGCAAAAAATAATATTCCAGCTGCCATTGCCATTGGTGTTGTGATTGCATTTTTGTATTGGGCTGTGTATGGATTTTGTCTTTCCTTAGGGTATGGGGTAATTCTTCCACCCATTGTCAGTGCCTGGACAACTAATCTCTTTTTTTTCTGTTTCGGGACACTTTATTTGGTCAATGCTGATTAAAAATAGGATGCTTAACAGACAAACTTAATGATTTTTTTTTATAAAACTATAATTACTCTTTTATTTATTGTTGTTCTACCGTTTTTGCCATTTATATACTTTTTTTCAAAGAAAAGAAGGGCAACTCTGGGGTTTCGTTTTGCCTTAAAAGCGGATTTTAAGCCTAAACAGGGAGGTAAAAAAAGGATATGGGTACATGCGCTCTCTGTGGGAGAGGTTATCTCAGTCCTGCCTCTTGTCAAAGGATTAAAAGAGCAATACCCGGATCTGGACATTGTTTTTACAGCTTCAACAAAGACCGGGTTTGATATGGCTGAGCAGCTGTTTTTAAAAAATAGAGGTTTGAAAAATGCCGGTTTGGAAAATGCCAGTTTGAAAAATGAAGGTCTGGTCAATCAATTGGGATATTTCCCCTTTGATCTTGGATTTTGTGTTAACAAAATCAGCAGTCAAATAGATCCAGATGCAGTGGTGCTTGTTGAAACAGACCTGTGGCCCAATTTTTTATATGAGATGAAGAAAAGGAAAACAGCGGTAGTATTAATCAATGCCAGGCTTTCAGAACGCTCTTTAAAAGGGTATCTAATTTTTAAAAAATTCTCTTCCATGTTTTTTTCCTCTTTAACTGAAATCATGGCACAAACACAATTGGATAAAAAACGGTTTCAATCCCTAGAAATAGATGAAAGGAAGATATCTGTTGCGGGTAATATCAAGTTTGATCAAATCCATGAAAATATGGATGAACAAACTGTTAAAGCTATGAAGGATAATTTTGGTATCCAAAAAGAAACAAAAGTGTTAATTGCCGGCTCCACACATGAGGGAGAAGAAAAAATTCTCTGTAAGGTATATGAAAAAATCAAAAAGAAATTTCCAGAATTCTTAATGATTATTGCTCCAAGGGATCCCAAACGCTGCTCAGTAATACTATCTTATTTTTTGTCCCAGGATGTTAATGCAGAATTTATATCAACTATGGAAAAGTCCAACAGGCGATATGGTGTGGTGCTGGTGGACAGGATGGGTGAGTTGTCAAGACTGTATGCCATATGTGATGTGGCTTTTATCGGGGGATCAATGGTCAGGCAGGGAGGGCATAATCCCCTGGAACCGGCAGCTTTTTCCAAACCTGTTCTTTTTGGAGCTGATATGTCAGATTTTTTGTTGATTTCTAATATGCTCATGGAGAGTGGTGGTGCCAGAAGAGTCGAATCTGAAATCCAATTGGAAAAAGAGATTGAAACCATATTGGAAAACAATCAGATAAGGCAGTATATGGGAAGCCGGAATTTTGAAATTTTTTCAAAAAACTCCGGTGCTTTACAAAGAACCATAGAGAATATGAAACGCCTTAATATTCTTTAGACCAAGAATCACTCTTATCTGGATTTAATATAAAGATAACATCAGGACAGATCAAACAGCTTCCAGCCGTTCAAGGAAGGATTTCTGAAGAGCAGCAGGAATATTATAATAAATATCTTTTTTTAATCCGCGCATATCTCTGTTTTTTACACGGTTTGCCTGGTACCATGTCATTGGTTTGATATCATCAAGATCCAGCAGGCAGATTTTCTCATTTTTGAAAATTAGATTTGACATCCGTATATCCCCATGAATCAGATTCAGATTTCTGATTTTTTTCATCAGCTCTACAACAAGATTCATTGCATATTCAATTTTGGCATGGAATTTTTCTCGGGTTTTAAAATACTCTTCTCCGGTTATACCCTCAACATATTCGTACATAAAATAAGACATGCCGCGCAAAGGACCGATGCGCGTTTCAACATATGCCACAGGTGTGGGTACCCAGATATTATTATCCAGTAAAATTTTTGAAAACCGCCAGTTCCTGCTGGCCCGGGTTGGTCTAAAATACCGCCTGAACCGGTGCAGATTGGATTTATAATTATGACGTTTGATTACAATTTTTCTACTGTCCAACTGGACAATGCCCAGTTTACTTTTAAAATTATCCTGCATCATATGAGTTGAGTCATTGTCAAGAAAGTGATCAGGGTTATTCAAGAAGTCCAGCATATTTTCAGACATGAACCGGTTTTTGCAGATTACAAATTTTGAGAATTGTTTTTTACTATATTCGCCCATTATTGTCTAATCTCTCTTTATTGAGATGAGTAATATGCAATTTTTAATGCAGGTTTTTTTTATAGAATTCTTCATGGCTTTGCCCCACTCTTTTCCATGTATATAATTTTGCTGTTTCTCTAGCATTCCTGCCTATTCTCAGCCTGTCTTCCTGTGAATTTAATATATGCAGGCATTCATCAAGAGATGAGTCTTTGTTTATTATCAGACCGTTCTTATTATGTTCAATAAGATCAGATACTCCTGAATTTGCACTTACAATCACTGGCAGTCTACAGGCCATCCCTTCAAGGATACTCATGCCAAAGGCTTCAGAAAGTGATGGCAGCACCACAATATCAGCCAGGGCATAATATTTTTTTACATCTTTTACCATCCCGGTAAACACCACTTTTTTTTCAAGATCATATTTTTTTACAAGTTTTTTATATCTGGCAAGCTTATCACCTTTGCCCACAACAAATAATTTCATATTCCTGCTGATTTCAGGCAGAATCCTGTCCAGTCCTTTTCGCTGGAAAGCTGAGCCCACAAAAAGTACAGCAAGTTCATCCCCATAAAGATGATTCTCTTTTCTTGCCTGATCTCTATGCTTTTTTATGGTGTCAGGATTAAAACAGTCTGTATCAACACCAGGGGGTATTGTAACAATATTGTCTGTGCGGTCATAATATTTTTTAATATCATTTGAAACTGCCTGGGAAACAGAAACCAGCCAGGGCGATTTCATCTGGCGTTTCTCAAGCATAAGATAAAGAAGACTTCTTAAACTCAAATATTTCTGATCTATTTTTCTAAAAAACGAATATTTTTCCAACCCCTCAAGATATGAAAAGCTGTGAAGAGTGACAATATCCTGAGTATAGTTTCTCTCATGGGAATGGACTATATCATATTCATGATTGGGAACCAGTTTTCTGGTTTCCCTTATAAACGAAAGAGTATTAAGAACACTTGAAAAAGTGAAGCGCGAAGGAACTTGATGGAACGTTATCTCCTTTAAAAGTGATGGTTCACACTTACAGGCGTAAACATGAATGTTGTGTCCCCGGCGATTTAAATCTCTGACAAGTTCCACCACATATCGCTCCTTACCCCCTGACAGGGTAAAGCGTTTTACAAGAAAAGCTATTTTCATAGGGTTTTGCATTCTGACTTAAACACTCTGTTGATCCTGCTCACTGGCATTAATGTTATCTTTTTGCTCTATTGTATTCACAGATAAAAGGGCACCGCACCAGATCATCAGAAATCTTCCTTCAGCAAAGGTGGTAAAATGTGCACTGAACATACTGGTTGCACACCAGGCCAGCAATACTCCTGCACCCAGGATATAAAAATGTCCTCTGATATTCTGTTTGAAAAGGGAAAAAATAAACAGTAAAAAGAGTATCAACCCGATAAAACCGTATTCCACCAGAATTCTTAAATATTGATTATGGGGATCACCAACAGGTTCCCCCTGCCAGCCTTTCTGCCCTGCCACTTGTTTTTTATAAGCTGTTTCAAATCCACTGGTGCCATAGCCCACAACAGGGTGTTCAAATTTTTTTAATAATTGAACAGTGTTTTTCCACATTACAATGCGAATACCAATGGAGGTGAATATAGGTGACTGCTCATAGCTCTGGATTTCATCTATTCCTTTAAATATCCTGTTCCTCGCAACCGGAGATGCCAACAGCAGAGAAAGGATTATCAAAGGCGCAAGTACAAGCATTATAATCTTCAATCTTTTTTGAACCCCAAAAAAGATAAACACCATGATCAATACCACAAAAGCAAGGTATCCGCTTCTGCCGGGTGTCACAAAAATGATATTCAGGGTCAGGAGCAGTGCTGATAACTTCAGCAGCCAGTTAGCATAAGAATCTGAAAAGACAGAGAATCGCAATAGTACCAGGCATGCAAAGGTTGCAACAGAGAACAGCATCCCCTGCATTGCCCAATTATCCACCACAATACCCACAGGAAATTTGTATATGGTAAAATTAAATATATATCCTGTAAATGAGACAAGGGCAGCCAAGGTACTGATACCAATTAAAACATTAACCAATTTCTGTTTCCACAAAAAATCTGTGTATACACTGGCAGCCAGGGGAACCAGCAGCAGTTTGCGCCAGCTTCCCCACATATCAAGGCTTTCAGAAAATGGTGCCACACTGTAAATAACTCCGAGACTGACCATGGCATATAATACCAGGGCCATAACAACCATGGGCTGCTTAAGATGAGAAAATACTATTCGGCGAAGTCTTCCTGAGCTTATAAACAACAGGAAAATAAGAATTTCAACAATTACAGCTGCAGCCGTGGAAAACATCAGAGCAATCACTTCAAGGATAATCAAGCTGCGTGCAAGATTTATTAAATCAATTTTTAAAATTTTTTTGTGGACATCTCTATATTTAATCATTTTCCCTCAAATCAATACCCATAAGCGGGTATAGGTATTTTCTCCTGAAAATTTTTATCTTCCATCCCATACGGTCTGTAAATTTTCCCCGTTCCAGATTTTGAATGGAAGATGAAAACAGGCCGGTATGTGATCCCTGGTTCACAATGGTGGGAGCCAGCCATAGAATGGGGATCTTTAACTGAGAACATATCTTGTCAATCAAATGATCAGCAGGCAGAGAAAAACCATTTTCCCGTATCCATTTGATCATTATTTTTGCAGTTTCTCTGTTGATCCAATAAGAATCTGTTGCCCTGACCTGTTCTGCCGGATAGAGTCTTGTGTTTTTCTTTTTTTTTGTCCATGGCACATATAAAGCGCATCCACTGCCCAGACTGATGTATCCATAGCCCTGCCATTTTTTATAAAACTCTTGAACAGCTTCCTGTGTTATATTCTTGAATTTTTTTATATCAATAAGAACATCATCTTCAAAAACAAAGGCGCCATCACAATTTTTGCCGGCAATCTGTTCCCATGCGCAGATATGCTTTAGGGAGCATGAGATGGCTTCCTTTTTAAGATTACCTGAATACCTGTATTTTTCTAACAATTGTGGAGTGATTTCATCTTTATCATGATCAAGAATCCACTCAAAATCCATATCCAACCTGGAAAACTGTTCAACAATACTTTTTTCCCTCTCTTCAAATCCTTTTTTCACATGGATAACATAGCAGATATTTTCTGCTTTACTGCTTATCATATTTTTGACCATAGGCATCAGCTGTTTTGTTTATTGTTTGTAACAATAAAAAGGTTTTCTCCTTTTCTATATTCCTGTTTTGCAAAAGGAGCAATAGAAGTGTAAAAAGATTTAGTACAACCCGGCTTTATTTTATCGTGTAGTTCTATTGCTACCATTCCAACCTTATTGAGCCAGTCGGGTTTACTGGAAAATACTTCCTTTTCAGCACCCTCTATATCCATTTTTAGAATATCAATAAAGGGCAGTTCATACTGTTCCATTAATTTTTCAATTGTTATGGATAAAACCTTCTGGCTACCGGCAGATTCTTCAACCCTGAAAGCAAATTTGCCATCATTGGGGTTGGATATTTTTAAAGTTGTATCAGTATGCCACAGAGCTTTTTGGGTTGAATATATGTTTGGATAATTTTTGATATTATTTTTTAACAACTCATAATTGGACAGTTCCGGTTCAATTGCAATGATTTTTGCTTCTGGATATTTAATTGAATAATAAATTGATGCAAGCCCAATATTCGCACCTGCATCGATTATGACTTTTGGATCCCTGTCAAGAGAAAACTCATACTCTTCATTGACAAAAATCTGCTGAAAAACATCCATATCCGAGGTGTTCGGCCTCAATGTCATGGTGTCCTTTGATTCAGGAAGGCAGACTTTTATGATTCCGGGGAATTTAATTTTTTTGATCATATAGAGTTTAAATCCCAACCCTCTATATTTTTTCATATATCGTTTTAAGGTTTTCAAATAAATTCCCCTTCCAATACCTCTTTATTTTTTAGATCAGTCATTCCTGTTTTGAGATTCCGTTTTTGCATGCAATCGCTTTTGAGTCAATTTGTTCTTGCAGCAGTTTATCATTTATCTTCATTCGTGTCCTGTCATTTTCCCCATGCCAGAGATGAAAGCAGATGGCCATAAAGGGATGTCCTCTCCGTTTCAGGCCAAGATTATAGAGCCTTACGGCAAGTTCGGAATCTTCTCTGCCCCAGCCGATGAAATCCTTGTTAAAACCATTGACTGCATATAAATCTTTTTTAAAAAAGCCCATATTGCAACTTTTTATTCCGGAAAGTTTTTTTGTCTCAGATATTGGGAAAAATGGGATTCTCACTATATGATGGATATTGGAAATTTCTCCCCTGATGGCTTGCAGGATCAATCTTATTTTTTCTTTTGTATTTTGAAAAACAAATGATTTTGAAAAATTTTTTTCCACAAGGACTCTCTTCCCCTGAAAGAAAAAACCCTCTTTTGAAAGTTTCAGATGATCCTCAATAAAATGTCTTTCAGGAATACAGTCGCCGTCAAGAGTGATAATATATTTTCCAGTGGTTTTTTTTATGGCAAGATTGCGAATTCTTGCAGCTCTGAAACCTTTGTCTTCCTGCCATACATGAATAACAGGGCACAAAACTGAAGATGCTGCCAACTCATTGATAAGGTGTTGGGTCTCTCTGGAAGATCCGTCATCTGCAATAATAATTTCATGGGGTGATTTTGTCTGTGACAAAAGTCCCTGGACAACCTTTTTCAAGGTATCTGGTCTGTTATAGGTTGTAACAATGACTGATATTTTCATGAATTTCTACCCATAAGCTGTTTTACGCCTTTCATGACATCATCAACATTGATGTTTTCCATACACTCTTTTGTGCTGCATTCACGTTTAAAGCAGGGACTGCAGTAAACACCCGATCTTACAACAAATTTATTGCTGCCATAGGGTCCTGTCCTCCAGGGCGCTGTGGAACCGAAAATAGCTACTATTTTTGTCCCCATTGCCGCAGCCAGGTGCATGGGGCCGGTGTCTGTAGTTACTAAAAGAGCAGCTTTTTCATAAAGGGCTGCCAGGGTTTTTAAAGTTGTAAGACCAGCAAGATTTATCCCGGGCAGCTTCATCATGGATACAATATCATTGACTGCTTCTTGATCAGATTCCCCTCCGGTAAATACAATCTGTGCATGATATTTTTTCTTTAATCTGTCACTTAGAAGGGCAAATTTTTTAATATCCCATAATTTTGTCTCCCATGTGGCCTGGGGGTTTATACATATGATTGGTTTTTCAGGATCAATATCTTTTTGCTTTAAAAGGTTATCAATACTTTGTTTTTCTTGATTAGTGACAGGCAGATCATATTCAATTTTTTTACAGGGTATATTTAAGGATTTTAAAAGCAAAAGTCCTCTTTCCAGTGCATGGATCTCCATGCTCACTGGACGGATTCGTTTGTTATAAAAAATATGACTGCTTTCAGCATGTTCCATACCTTTATTAAATCCGATCTTTCTGTCTCCCTTCGCAAACATGACCATTATCCCGCTCTTGAACAGGGTTTGGAAATCAATGATCATATCATATTTTGTATTCCTTAACTCTTTTAGAAAATTTCGAATGTTTTTTATAGCGTGGCCACAGTTGAGGGAAAACAGCTCTTTTATCCATTGTTTTCTTTTGGACACAATTACCCTGTCCAATGCTTTATGGCCTAAAACTATGTCAGCAGCAGCCTCCTCAACAAGCCATGTTATTCGGGCATCAGGAAATTGTTTTCGAATGGCATTCAATGCAGGCAGAGTGTGGATGACATCTCCAATGGCACTCATTTTTACAATGAGAATTTTTTTTTGTTCACTCATGGAGTTTTTCCATGGCTTTTTGAAATACCATATCCACTGAAATCAGGGACATGCATTTGTGATCAATGGGGCATTCAGGCTTCATGCAGGGGCTGCAGGAGACAGGTACCCGAAGAATGCTGCTGTTGCTGTTTGAAGGTGCAGTTGCAATGTAATCGGTGGACCCTATAATGGCTATCTGATTGACCTTGAGAGCAGCAGCAGCGTGCATGAGCCCTGAATCATTGGTTATAAAAAGAGAACAGTTCTCAATAAGAGCAAATGCCAGCCTGAGGCTTGTTTTTCCAGCAAGGTTTATACAAGAGTCATTAGATTCTTCAGCTATTTTCTGCCCCAGTTTTTCATCACCTGGTCCACCAAAAATAACTATCTTTACTCCCATGGCGTCAGAGAGCTGCCTGGCAAGGCTGGCATACTTTTCCGGAAACCATCTTTTGGCAGTTCCTCCTGTTGCACCTGGATTAATTCCGATCACAGGTTTTTCCGGATCAATTAAATTCTCTTTAAGGATTTTTTTTGCCTCATTTTTTTCAGCCTGTGTAATAAAAAGCTCTATTTGCCTGCCGTCATTTTCAAGATCGGCACTTTTTAAAATACCAATATAATAATCAATGAGATGTCCTTTTTTTAAAGCAGGATCAAGTTTTATGCAGCGGTTTAAAAGCAATCCCCTTGCATCAGTGTTATATCCGAGACGTTCACAAATTCCTGCAAAAAAACTTATTAATGCTGCTTCAAATGCATTTTGCATTAAAACAGCCAGATCAAAATCATAGGATTTTATATCTTTTGAAAGCCTCAGGGTTCCTATCCCTCTTTTATGACGTGTCTGATTTTGGTAAACAATGATATCATCAAGATAGGGGTTGTTTTCATAGACAGGTATCACCCATGGTTTTGCCAGAATGCTTATCCTGGCTTTGGGGAAATTGCGCCTGACACCCCTGATAACCGGAGTGGTCATAATGGCATCACCAACCCAGTTGGCAGCACGTATCAATATATGTGCCCGGCTGCTGTCCTTTAATTTGATGAGCTTTGTTCTATTCATTCTATCCTTGATCTAATGCTGACGGGTTGTTACAAAATAGATAATTTTTCCAACGCAGTAGTTGAGGAAATTAGCATCCTGTAGTATCCTGCCTGGGATAAACACAATATGGTTTTGTTTTCCAGCGGTTGTGTACCCAGAAATACTGATCCGGATACTTTCTAACCATTGATTCAACGGCTGATGTATAATTTTGGGTGTTATTTTCAATATCTTTTATTCTGTCGGAGGTTTTTTGTAATTTAAGTTCAGGTAGAAACTCAATAATAAATTTTCTGTTTTTCCTGGCTGTATACATTGGAACAACAGGAGCTTCAGTCCGCAAGGCCATGGATGCCAAACCATCATTGGTACAGGCCGGTTTTCCGAAAAAATTTACAAAAGGACCCTGGTAATAGTCAACATTTTGATCCAGAAGTGTCCCCATCACTCCTCCCTTTTTCAAAATTGCATCAATTTTTCTTGAAGCGCCTTTGAGCGGAATCATTTGAACACCAAATCTCTGTCTGATTTCAAGAATAAGTCTCTCCATTGGTTTGAAATCAAGTTTTCGATATACTGCATAGCCCTTGAATCCTGTCTCTTCAATAGCTGTAATAAGCAGCTCAAAATTTCCCATATGGCAGGTAACAACTATAACACCTCTTCCTTTTTCATGGGCTTTTTTTACATTATCAATTCCCTTGATGGTAACATGTTCCATTAACTCTTTTTTGTCCAGATGGATTGACCATGCAACTTCAAACAATATACTGGCAATATTTTTAAAAACTCTTTTCCCCAAATTTAGGATTTGATCAGAGGATAACTCTTTACCATAGGCTTGTTCAAGGTTTTTCAGGGTGATTTTTCTATGCCGGGCATCAGAATGAAACCATAAGATCCCAATGCTGTCTGAAAAAAATTGTGCCACTCCAGTGGGAAGCTTGCCCAGAAGCCAGATAAACAATTTAATTGTCTTATATATATTTTCTTCTGTCATGGGTTAATTTGAGATTTTAAAAAAGATTCAAATTGTGTGGGATTTTGAAAGTTAATATTAATTCCTATCACAGCAATATCTACATTCCACTCAATATCATGCCCAATTTTTACCCAGTCTTTTTCTGTTGTAACAATCATATCTGCTTTTAGACTGCTTGTTTTTTTTTTTATCATCTGGATATCTGAGCTTTTATATATGAAATGGTCTTTAAATTCAAGATGATCCACTATATTACACCCCAGTTTGCGCACATCTGCTGCAAAAGCTCTATTATTTGCAATGCCGGAAAAGAGAATTGCGTTTCTGCCTTTTAGTATATCAAGACTCTTTAAGTCGCGAACCTTTTTGGGAAGCTCAGATGATTTTTTGCTGGATAGAATTAATTTAAAAAGAGAAGGAGTATGAAGGGATTTAAAACAGGGAATATCTGGATATTGTTCCAAAAGCTCCAAAGTCTGTGTATTGTCCATTTTTCGGTCAGCCTCTGTTTTTTCAGGACTTCTTGTAAAAATAATGGTATGGACAGAGCTTTTTGACATCGTAGGGGTTTCACGCAGTCTTCCAGCCGGCAGTATTTTTTTGTTCCCAAGAGGTCGGTCATGATCAAACAGAAGGATATTTATATCTCTTTTCAGTTTTAAGTGCTGGAATCCGTCATCGAGAATGATCACATCAGGATTCAACTCTTTAATGGCCAGCGTACCTGCTGTATATCGGTCCTTTCCCACCACAACAGGGAATATTTTTCTCTTTGCCATCATATAGGGCTCATCTCCTGCAGTGTCTGCAGAGAGAAAAACAGTTCTGCCGTCACCTACAATTTTTGCTCCGGTCCCAAAGGTGCCTTTGTAGCCCCTGCTGATTACAACGGGGTTTTTCCCCATTTTTTTTAAAAGTTGTGCAATATAAATGGCCATGGGGGTTTTCCCTGCCCCGCCTGCCATAATATTGCCAATGGAGATAACAAAACAGGGCAGTCGTCTGGATTTGAACAGACCAGCTTGATACATCTGCAGCCTCAACCCTGCACCAGCCTTATAAACCCACGAGATTAAAACCAGCAGCCATTCCAATGAAAAAAAATCAGGTTCATAATCCATGGCAGATATTCTTGTAATTTGTTTTTCCAGATTTTCAAATAGTAGTTTGAACAAAACAGGAATACTCCAATAGTTAAAAAGGCTGGTGGCTCAGTTTGATCTGGTGAAGCCTGTAAATCCTTATAATATCTCTGCCCATCTTGTCAATTGAGTGCTTTTTTATTACAAGCTCATGTGCTTTTTCAACACGTTTTTTTGTGGCAGTTTTATCTTGCAGTGTTTGCAGTATTTTACCGGCAAGGTCAAATGGATCTTGTGTTTTAAACAGCAGACCTGTCTTCTCATGTTCAATAATATCAATAATGCCGCCGCTTTCAGAACCAATGACCGGGCAAGAGCAGTACATGGCTTCTAAAAGTGCCTGGGGAATTCCTTCAAAAGGGACACCGTTTATATCTTTAGACGGTAGAATTTTACAGTCAAAACCTCTATAATATAACCAGGCTTTTTCCTCAGGCCTGACAAAATGCACACGGTTTTCTATCTGCAGATCTTTTGCCAGGTTATGAAGAAAATTGAGATATTTTTTACTCCCTTCACCTGCTATTACAACATTATAGCCGGAAAGTTTAGACTTGATATTTTTAAAAGCTCTGAGAATTGTTGAAACACCTTTTTTTTTTGAAATCTCTCCGGCAAAACCAATGAATCTTGTTTTTGGATCAAGTTCAATCTCTGCTGCAAGAGCCTTTCTCGCTTCATCTCTGTCTAACAGGCTGTCAGGCAGAGTAATGCCGTTTGGCATAGAAAAGATCCGCATATGATTGATCTTGAATTTTTTTTGAAGATGTTTGGTAGTACAGTCAGCAGTTGTGAAAATATAGTGGCACAATTTTTTATAGATGATTCTATTATACCAGGAATTTTTTACATGGGTGCTGGTATGTTTTGAAAGAATTCGTAAAGGGACATCTTCATTTTTAGCAGCATAAAGGCTAATTCCGGAAGCTTTATCTCCATGGGTATTTACAATATCGGGTTTTTCATTGTAAAAAATATTTTTTAATAAGTTATAATCTCTTATTGTGGAAAACCGTCTGAATTCAATTCCATATACCTTAAACCCATGTTGCTTTGCTTTTGAGAAGAGTGGTGTGTCTTTAGGCGCTGCAATGATAATCTTATGCCCGTTTTGTTCCATCCACAGTGACTCACTGAAGATTCTTTTTTCAAGGTCTGTCCACTGGGTATTGCAGGTGGTATGAATTATTTTGTCATGAGATTTCATTTTTTTAGTGAACTTGGTTAAAGTTTAGCCTCAATTCTTTTAATATCTTCTGGAAGATCAATTTCAGGAGAATCATATTGGGTAATCACCACTTTGATCTTGTAACCAAATTCAAGCACTCGCAGTTGTTCAAGTTTTTCAATGTGTTCACAGGTTCCTGTGGGAAGCTTGACAAGTTTGTCGAGAAAACGTTTTTTATAAGCATAAAAGCCAAGGTGTTTGAAAAAATCAGCATTTGTATTTTTATCCCTTGGAAAGGGAATCTGCGCCCTTGAAAAATACATTGCAAATTTATTGTTGTCAAAGGTGACCTTTACATCTTTGGGATCAGTGATTTCCCTTTTATCCTGAATTTTAAAAGCAAGGGTGGACATGACAAGATCAGGGTCATTTTCAAAGGGTGCAATCATTTCATCAAGGGTTTCAGGATTGAATATCGGCTGATCCCCCTGGATATTGATAATAATCTCATCAGGATCAAGATCTAAAATATCGGCTGTTTGA
The DNA here is from genome assembly GCA_027858995.1 of Deltaproteobacteria bacterium. Lineage (GTDB taxonomy): Bacteria > Desulfobacterota > Desulfobacteria > Desulfobacterales > Desulfobacteraceae > Desulfobacula. The sequence goes on from JAQIBP010000051.1 coordinate 17,146, forward strand.
GCCACTCTGTCAGTTCCTGAACGACATCTGTCAGAGGTCATTACAGCCTCTCCCTCAAATGCCTTGACAGCATCAAATATTCGTTTGTCATCGGTTGCAACAATGGTTTTTGAAACAGTCTTTGATTTTTCTGCCTGTTCATACACCCGTTGTATCATGGGTTTTCCGGCAATAAGGGCTAAAGGTTTCCCCTCAAACCTGCTTGATCCGTATCTTGATGGTATTACAGCTATTGTCATTTAAATCTCTTTTACATTTTTAAAAACAGGGCTCTTGCTCTATCTCTTGTCATGATATTTTTCCAGTCTTTTCCCAGGCAGTTCTCCCATAAAGGCTCAAGACCAAGGGCTACAGTAATCATTGTTTCAATCTGCTCTTCTTTAAGATTTTTAACAAGATCCCTGGGAAGTTCAATATTACATTTTTCCATCATTATCCTGAATTCTTTGACTCCTTTAGAGTAGAATTCCTCAAGATAGTCAAATACAATACAGCAGCCTATCCCATGATGTGTACCAAGAACATAGGAGAGCCCGTAGGATAGGGCATGGCAGGCCCCGACCTGGGAGTAGGCAATACTCATACCGCCAAAAAAAGAGGCCATCATAAGCTTGTCAGCACTATCTGGATGATCATCGAGAAAGACCTGGCGGCAGAGATCCAGAGATTTTTCCCCATAGGATCTGGAAAATTCATTGAGAAAAGTTCCCTCAAGGGATTCTATGCAGTGAATATAACAGTCCATGCCTGTATAAAAATGCTGTTCTTTTGGAACACCTTTTGTCAGTTCCGGATCAAGAATAACCTGGTCAAATACAGTAAAGTCAGAGTTAAGCCCAAGTTTTTTTTCCGGCCCTGTCAGCACAGCGGTTCTTGAGACTTCAGCTCCGGTTCCGGAAAGAGTTGGAACTGCCATGTGGCAGATGGCAGGATTTTTAATCAGGTCCCATCCCTGATAAAGGGTGGAGGAGCCTTGGTTTGTCAGCATCAAAGAGATTGATTTGGCAAGATCCATGGTGCTGCCTCCGCCAATTCCTATAACAGTGCAGGGAAGTGATGAAGAGTGTTCTCTTACTTTAAGAGTCAGTTCATCCACATACTCTGTTTTTGGTTCATCATCCACATTAACCCGCAGCAGCATATCTTTTTCATGCAGGGGTAATTTGTTTTCAAGATCTTTGTCTTTAAAGACGTCATCCATGACAAATACAACCCATGAATCTTTATTGTCACGCTGTTTTTCTACAATTTCATCAAGTTGTGCAAAACAGCCTCTGCCAAATATCACATTTGGAACCAGTTTAAAATTTCTAAACATTTGTTATCCTTTAAAAGATTTTTTAATGGCTTGAATTCTATTTTCAATATCCTTGTCTGTCCATGACAGCATTATCTGCATGGAGATGGTTTTTTTCATGATTTTATCAGAGTTTTCAAGGAGAAGGTTTTTATAGTCCGGGAGGTTGTCTGCAAGTTCAAAGGCAAGTTTGCCTGATCGTTTAATCTCTTTCAAGTGATGCCACTCTTTATAATAATGCCAGTTATTGTCGTACCAGTATGGGCTGCCTGCACCATTTCGCGCAAGGTTTTTGGCAATCTGCCTTGCACGCTCTTCAGTGGGCAGAAAAAAACTTAAAAAGGTTGCTGAATCTCCCTTTGCATCAGGAATATATCTGAAACTGACATCAGGCAGGTCTGTCATGGCATCTTTAATTGCAAGTTTATTTCTCCTTTGAGTATCAATAATTTGGTCCAGTTTGTTCAGCTGGGCAACTCCTACGGCAGCATTAAGTTCACTGATCCGATAGTTTGTTCCCATGATGGGATGATCATCTGCGCCGCGGTCAGCACCCCCAAGATGATCATGGCCGTGGTCAGCATACTGGTCAGCTTTTTCATATACATTTTTGTTGTCTGTGATTATACCTCCGCCTTCACCACAGGTTATGGTTTTCACTGAGTCAAAGGAGAAGCATCCGGCAAGTCCAAAAGAGCCAAGGCTTTTTCCTTGATATGTGGCACCGATGGACTGGCAGGAATCTTCAAGGAGAATTAATCCTTTTTTATCACAAAAATTTTTAATTTCATCAATCCTTGCCATGGAACCGCACATATGAACTGGAACCACAGCCCTGGTTCTGGAAGTGATTACATCTTCAATTTTATCAGGATCAAGACATAGAGTTTCGTCAATCTCACTGAAAACAGGAATTGCTCCAACATTGATAACAGCTTCAAAGGTTGCAACAAAGGTAAAAGGCGGAATAATAACTTCATCTCCGGCACCTATGCCGCATGCACAAAGAGCTGTGCAAAGGGCAGCAGTACCGCTGGAACAAAGGTGGCTGTATTTGGATCCTGTAATATTACAAAGTTTTTTTTCAAATTCAAAAGCCTTGAAATGATTATTCCTTGCCTCTTCAAAGCCATATCTGAAAAGTACGCCTGTTTCAAGCACATCGTTTACTTCTTTTCTCTCTTCATCACCAAATATTTCAAACCCGGGCATGGTTGTCTCCTCCTTAATCAATTTTTCGTTTTAATGGTTTATATTAAAATTGATATTTTTTATCAACAAAAGGATGATATTTATATGAAAGAATAATATAAATTTTATAATTCTTTCATATTTTGCGTGTGACCTTTAACCTGAAGGTCAGAAACCAGGTTATTGCGGGCAAACATTGGTGAAAGAATAAGTCTGCCCGTGGCAGTTATGCAAAATAAAATCTCATAGTTTGACAATCTTAAGCTTACCCCACAATCCAATATTTTCTCCCTTAATGATTACAATGCCTTTTATTCCGGGGATAGCCCTGCCTCTGTCAATGGCTTTTTGTATGTCACTTGCTTTTGTTACCTTGTTGGCAAGTGCAGTAGCAGCTGCATCGGCTAGAGAGCATGATTCAGACAATACACTAACAGCATCAGCTTTGCCAAAACTTTTTGAATGCCCCAGAGTTCCTGAAGATGTGCATATTCCATAAGATGTATCCTGTTTGCCTACAAGTATGCCGCACGTCATGGAAAAGGGTGTGTTTTCTGCATAAACAGTGAAAATGGTTTCAGTGTCTGATTTAATGAAAAGATCACCTCCGTTCTCCACAATCACTTCCCTGGAGTATGGTAATAATGCCTTGCCTGTCTGTTCTGCAACAATACCTGCCACCGATGCCATGGGGCCTGTGCCGGTTAATTTGCCCGCCTTTACCATATCCTTGATTATTTTCGGAGCAGTTTCTGACTCCTTTAAAGGTACAAGGGATGTCGCAAATTCAGGATAAAGCTTTATATAGGTTTCAATATAGTTCCGGCAGTTTAATACAGCTTTTATGGCAATATCTGTTAAATCGGTTTGAGCCTGGATATTCAGATTGGTTTCTTTGACCGTAATATCAAAAGATACAAGACCTTTTTTTTCATGATGCCTGCGGTAGATGCGGTCGTTAAACATTTTCAATGGACACAGGCCTTAAATACTCAGGAGCCTGGCGGATAAAATATGAATCTGTCATGCCTGAGATATAATCTCTTACAATTTCTGGATTTGAAGTGTTTTCTCTGTATTGAATCGACATCCCATTTAAAAAATAAGAAAAAATATCAGATTTTTCATTCTCTTTTTCAAGGAGTGTTAAATGTTTTTCAAACAGAAAAGAGAAAATATCTTCAATGGAAGATAGATGTTTTTTTATAACAGGATTTTTATAAATAAATTTGTAATTAAATGTTTTAAGCTTTTTTAAAGCCATGGAGATGTTTTCGGAGAATCCGATAAAAGGTTGATCAAGGCTGTTTGAGATGAGGTCAGTTACAAGGTTGAATACTATTGTTCCATTTGTTTTACCAAGTGTTTTTATACAAACTTCCGGTATGTCCTGCCTCTTTACAAGCCCTAATCTGATAGCATCTTCAAGATCCCTGCCAATATAACTTATTGTATCAGCCATCTTTACTACACACCCTTCCATGGTCATGGGAATTTCATCACAGGCTTTCTTTTTTTTCATGTTTTTCATCATTTTATCAAAATCTTCAAAAGATCTGTTTTTCCGGGGAAAAAGCTGTTTTGAATGGACTTCTCCATTATGACAGATAATTGCATCCATGGTCTGAAGAGTTAAATTCCAGCCTTTGCCGTTTTTTTCGATTTTATCAAGAAATTGAATACTTTGAAGATTATGATGGAAAAATCCTGCACCATGCTCATGGGTAAGTTTTGAAAGAAAACGCTCTCCATCATGACCAAAAGGAGTATGCCCGATATCATGTCCAAGACTTGCGGCTTCAATAAGGTCTTCATTTAATCCAAGATACCGCCCAATGGTTCTTGCAATTCTTGAAACCATCTGAACATGAAGTACTCTGTGAGTAAGATGATCGTTGTTTATCAGGGAAAAAACCTGGGTTTTATCAATATATCTTGTAAAGGAAAGGGAATTTAAGATTCGGTCTGAATCTGCTGAAAAGGATTGACGGTATTCGTTATGTTTAAATGGCTCTTTGTGCCGCCTGCTTGCTGTATGGCTGAAACAGGCCAGGGAACAAAGGTTTTCTTCTTCTCGAAGATCAAGCAGTTCCTTTAATTCCCTGGCTTTTTTTAAATTGTCATTCAATTTACTGTTACAATTGTTTAATAATGTTTTCCACTATTGTATCAAAACCTTTTGAAAATCGGGTCTCTTTATCCTGTAGCATCATGGGTACTCCACTGTCACCGGAAATAACGACATCTGTATCAAAAGGTATTGATCCAAGAAATTCAAGACCTTGAGATTTTGCTGTTTTTTCACCACCGCCTGAGCTGAACAGATCAATGGGTTCGCTGCAGTGGGGGCATTTAAAACCAGCCATATTTTCAACTATTCCAAGGGTTTTTAAATGCACTGTTTTGCAGAATGAGATGGATTTTCTTATATCTGCCAGAGCAACTTCCTGGGGTGTTGTGACAATTATACCCAGAGCTTCGGGAATGGTCTGCACAACTGTCAGGGGTTCGTCACCGGTTCCGGGAGGGGCATCAATAATTAAAAAATCAAGTTCACCCCAATCCACAGAACTTACAAATTGTCTGATCATACCTGTTTTGGCCGGACCTCTCCAGATAATTGCCTGGTCTTTGTCCTGCATCAATGCCTGGACTGAGACCACTTTAAGGTTTCCATTAATCTGTTTCGGCATCAGAAGCTTATTTTCTGAAATGTCAAGCAATTCTGTCAGACCCAACATATGGGCAATGGATGGGCCATGAACATCAACATCCATCAGACCTGTTTTATATCCTTTTTTGGAAAGACTTCCGGCAAGATTAGCAGAGATACTGCTTTTTCCAACCCCGCCTTTTCCACTTAAAATAAATATTTTATGCTTTATTTTTGAAAGGGATACTTTAATTGCTTCATCTTCGAGTTTCTGCCTTGCAGCCATATCCTGCTGACCACCCTGTGAGGGGCAGCTTGATCCTTTTTTTGCATTGTCAACACTGTCATGAATCATCTATATAATCTCCTTTGAGAACTATTGTTAATAAATCATATTAATAATGGTCATGATCCATCTTCTGTCAACTCAAAGATTGACTCTTTTATGGGTGGATTTGCAATGAAATTGGTGATTTCAAGGATCAGTTTTCTGTTATTATTATCTTTGATTTCAAGTGTTTCAGGAATATTATCAGTACCATATTTTTTATATTCCCTGATCATGGTTTTATAAACAAGTTGTCCTGTGTAATCTTCCAGCCGGATGCTGTCAATATTTTTTTTATCAGTATAATGAAGATGCTGTTTTGTGCCGCTCCATTTTTGTTTTAATACAATTGTGGACAAAGAATGGTCCCATGGTGCAAAATAGGCATCATCAAACTCTTTCACAGGGAATCTGCCCAGTAAAATCAGTATCATCTCAGACATTTTGATTGGAACATGTATATATTTTTCCATGTCAGGATCCTTTGACCTATAAGAGTGTCTGGAGTGCTGCCCTCCATGTGAAATAAAAGTAATTTTTTTCCCTGTGGCAATAATGGTTTCTATTGGATTGGCAGATATCAGGAATGTAATCCTTATTTTATCGGGAAAGACCACAGCCCATGCAATTTTAAATTTTTCATGTTTTGTGCCTGTTTCAAGTGTTGCCCAGGCTGTTCCCTTGCATGCAGTGATGTGTTCATTAAAGGATTCTGCCTGTTTTGAAAGATGCAGGGCTTGTTTGTCAAGCATAGGATTTGTGTCAGGTCTGTGAGAAGCGCAGCCCTGGAGAATAGAAATCAGGCAGACAATAAAACAGAGGTTTGTGAAAAAGTTTTTTCTACTCATTGATCTTTTTTTTCAAAGTATCAATTTTTTCTTTAAGTTCCAAAACTGTTTTTTTGTCATTATCTGTAGCATTGGACAATGCTTTCTGATAGGTGTCTAATGCGTTATTGAGTTGATTTTCCTTTAGATATGCATCCCCGAGGTGATCAGATATAATGGTCTCAAATGATGTCAATTCAGCTGCTTTTTCAAGTATTTTTACAGCCTTTTCATAATTACCCATTTTATAATAGACCCAGCCCAGGCTGTCAGTGATATAACCGTCATCAGGTTTAATTTTATTGGCTTTTTTAATCAGCATAAGTGCCTTATCAAGGAAAATTCCCTGGTCAGCATACGAGTATCCAAGGTAGTTTAAAGCACTGGCATCCTCTGGATCAATCTTAATTATTTTTTTCATTGCGTTGAGGCTCTCTTCTTTAAAGCCTGTTTTATCCTGAATTGTACCGAGTCTGAATAACAGTGAAGTGTTTTCAGGAGAGTCTTCAAGCCCTTTTTGCAATAGTTTGATAGCTTTTTCATATTTTTTCTCTTTTTCATAAAAAGAGGTAAGATAGATTATAATATCAATATCTTTTGGAAGCTCTTCATGTTTATCCTCAAGAAATTTCAGAGCTGTATGGTCTTGGCCAAGTTCTTTATATAGAAAAGTGATGTTTAAAATAGCTTTTTTATATTGGGAGTAGTCAGGTTTGATTTTTAAATAATGAGAAATAGCCTCTTGGAAACTCTTAACTGCTTCATAAGACATGGCTGTAAAAAAGTTCAGGGTTGAATTATCAGGATACTCTTTAAGCATTTGGGAAAATACAATTACAGCATCTTGATATCTTTCGCGGGTAATATATTCATCCACAGCAACCATGAGGAGTCTGGAGCCGCTCTCAACCTCTTGGCCAAGTTTTCTAAAAAGATTTGTCGCCTTTTTTTTCATATTGATTTTATAATAGTATAAACCCATCCCCAGTTGCGCTCTATGATTATCAGGCTCAATTTCAAGTATTTTTTGATAGGTTTGCAGTATCTTATCCTGGTTTTCAGCTAAGTTTATAATTTTATATATCTTAATTAATTGAAACCGGGGCTGCACAAGTGCAGGTTCCAGCTCAATTGTTCTTAGAAATTGATTTTCTGCAAGTTTATACTGTTTTTGATCAAGATAGACTTCACCAAGATAAAACCAGGAGACATAATAATCAGGGAATTGCTTGACCATCTCTTTGAACAGAGACAAAGCCTCAGCATTATGCTTCTCCTCTATATATATTTTGCCAAGTCGAAGAAAAGTCTCCTTGTTTTTCGGGTCAAGCAGTAGAACCTTGTTTAAAATAGCAACAACCTCTTTCTCATCCATGGTGTCTTTTTTGAGTTGGACAAGGAGAAGCAGTCCATCCACATTCTCAGGATTTTGTTGAGCAAAGTTTTCTGCAAGTTCATAAGCTTTTTTGTCCATGTTTTGTTTAAGATACAGTTGCACCAGATCCCGGGTTAATATGAATGAATCCTGATCTTGATCAACGGCTTTCTGCAGTGATTCAATGGCCTTGTTAAATTTTTCGTTTTTAATATGAATGCGGGATTCAAGGTAAAAATAGTTTGCAGAGAGATGTTCTTCCTCTCTATCTGACTCTTTTTGAATAGATTGAGATTCTAAAGAGTGTTGATTGAGCTGTGTACAGGAAGTTACAAAACAAAAGAGAATAAAATTGAGAAAAATATAGATAAAACATCTTTTCATAATTGGAATTACCTTATAATAAATTGCAGGCTATTGAGAGTGATCATACATATCAAAATCAGGCATATCTTTTTTAAAATAGGCTTTCATTTTTTTTAAAATATTATTTTCGATCTGCCTTACCCGTTCCCGGGATATTGAGTAAATTTCTCCTATCTGCTGGAGTGTTTCAGGGCTGTCAGAAAAAATTCTTCTATCAAAAATATCCAGTTCTCTATCATTAAGGATTTTTTTGAATTCCTCAACTTTTGTATGCAGGATATCTTCAATTTCTTTTTGGGCAACCATGTCTTCAGATGTCTCAGCTTCAACATTTATAAATTCAACCCTTTCCGTGTTTGAGTCATTTCTCAGTGGTTCATCAAGGCTTAAGTCCCAGTTTGCGAGTCTTTGATCCATATCAATTACCTCTTTTTCAGAAACACCAAGCTGTTCTGATAATAACTTGGGTTTTGGATCAAATCCCTGTTCAATCAGTCTTTGTTTCTCTTTTTTCAGCCTGAAAAACAGTTTGCGCTGCCCCTGGGTTGTCCCGATTTTCACCATTCTCCAATTATCCATGATAAACTTGAGAATATAGGCTTTTATCCAGAATGAGGAGTAATATGAAAATTTAACATTTTTATATGGGTTGAATTTTTTAACAGCCCGCACAAGGCCTATGTTGCCTTCCTGGATTAAATCTAAAAGGTTCTGCATCCAGATTCTTTGAAAGTCAAGGGCGATTTTAACAACAAGGCGCAGATTGGAAGTGGTCATTATATAGGCGGCATCCTGGTCCCCATCTTCTTGAATCCGTTTTCCAAGTTCAATTTCCTCCTCTCTTGTAAGCAGCCTGTGCCTGCTTATTTCATTAAGATAACTTTGAATGGGATCAGATTTAACAAGAGCTTTTGAACTTGAAGTTTTTGTTTTTTTTACAGGGACAAGAAAGTCTTTTCTACTTAATTTTTTTTTTGCCATTAAATGAACCTTAAGCTGTTTTTTAAAACGATAGTATAGCACTATCACGATATGGATGAAAGTAATAATTTTTTTGTAAAACCTAAGTAAAGCAGTTAGATGATTTTTTTTATGGACAACTCCAAATGAATTTGATAAAAGATTCATTTGTTTGCGCCCGTAGCTCAGCTGGATAGAGCAACGGACTTCTAATCCGTAGGCCACAGGTTCGAATCCTGTCGGGCGTACCATTGATATTAAAGCTCTTGGGGTTTTACCTTAAGAGTTTTTCAATTTTACTTGACTTATCTTGATAATTCAAATTATATGAAGAGTTAATATAACATTTATTCATAATAATGATTTGTGCTTAACAGAATCTGCATGTGACAAGGAGGAACATGAATTCACTTAAAGAATCAATCTCTAACTGCCGCATAAATGCACATGATGATGATAATTTTATCAATGAGTTCAACAAGCTTGCCAAGGAAAAAGGGAAGGATGCCTATCAAGAGGTAATCCAAATACTCACTGACTTTGATCCTAAACCTGGTGAAGCTGAAAAATGCTGGTTTAAAATAATTGACCATAGAGAGAATATCTCCAATGCTTTAGGCAGGAAAATAAATTTAATGACAGCAATCAGTGATTATTGCTCTTCAATTAAAAAATCGTTAAATAATTATAAAATCCTTGAAATTGACACCTATGAAAAGATTAAAAAGGAAACAACTCATGATAACCTTACCGGTTTATTTAACAAAGGTTATTTTAATGATGCATTGAATCAGCATATTTCTTTGGCAAAACGTCATAACACGGATCTGTCAGTCGTGTTTCTTGACATTGATGATTTCAAGGAAATCAATGATACTTTTGGGCATAACTCGGGTGATATTGTCTTAAAGGAAGCAGCAGGGGCAATCAGTAAAGAATTAAGAGCAAGTGATGTTATAGCCAGGTTTGGAGGAGATGAGTTTGTCATCCTTATGCCGAATACAGATAAAATAAATGCTCTTTTAATTACTGAAAGAATTAGCGAGATCATTAAAGAAAAGATAATAAAAACAGAGAACAAAAAGTGCCGGATAACTGTAAGCGGTGGTGTGGCTGGTTATCCCATAGATGCGTATAAAGCCGAAAATTTATTAAATCTTGCTGACAGTGCGCTCTATAGGGCAAAAGGTGCCGGGAAAAATAGAATCTCTCTTTTTAAAAAAGATAAACGGCGTTTTTTACGAATTAAATTCAACCGACCTATAAAGGTGAAACAACTGAGTTTTAATCGCACTCGCACACTGTCTGGGATAAGCAAAAATATAGCCATTGGAGGTATCTTATTCAGAAACAAAGAGTCTTTGCCTATTGGTGCCAAAGTACAGGTGAGTATTGCAATAAATAAGGACTCAAATCCTCTTCTCCTTATTGGTACCATTGTCAGGGTCGAAGTATTGGGAGAAGATAATTATGATATTGGTATGATATTGTCTTTTAGAGAGATGGAAAAGATAGCAAAGGATGAAATATCAAAATTTTTAATTCAGCAATCATAATAAAGTGATTACTCAATTTATTGTCAGTTTTCCTTCCTCGTTTAAAGTGAGAAATTTTAAAACTATAATTTTTTGTGTTCTTTCAGGGACGGTTTTAATCTCCTGCTCCACCTTGAAGACGACGTATGACATCACAAAGGATACTGTTGAAGTAACCTGCAATACAGCCAAATTTGTCACAAAATTAGGGGCAGGTACATTGAAGATGTCATATAAAATCGGCGCATTTACCTTTAATGTTATCTCAGCACCATTGGAATGGCCAATGACATCGGATATTGAAAGTATTGACGGTTTATCTCCAAAGGAAGCTGTCAGGCAGGGCAGGGTGAAAAATTCTCCCTATGTGGTAAAAGGAAGACGCTATGTGCCTATGTCTGTATCCGAGGCTGCAACTTATCATGAAGTAGGGACAGCTTCATGGTATGGTAATGAAACTTTACGTCAGAAAGATGGACATATGACAGCTAATGGTGAAGCATTTGATCCGGGAAAACCAACAGCTGCACATAAGCATTTGCCGCTGCCAATCCATGTCAAGGTAACAAATCTCGAAAATAATCGTTCCATGATAGTGAGGGTTAATGATCGTGGTCCTTTTTATGGTAATCGAATAATTGACCTTAGTGCAGGTGCCGCAAAAAAACTTGGCTTTTACAGCCAGGGCACTGCCCGGGTTAAAATTGAAACTGTAGAAATTTAAAGTAACTGTTTACAGATTGGAAATAAAAAAAGGGTCTCAAGAAATTCTTGAGACCCTTGTGTTTTATTTGGTAGCGGGGGAAGGATTTGAACCAACGACCTTCGGGTTATGAGCCCGAGGGATATGTTTTACCCCAACTTATCTTAACTAACTTTATCTTAATTTATCTTTTAATTTCAATAAGTAACATACAAAACCTTTTGCCTTGACGTACCCCAAAAAACCTGTATATTTAAGCTGTAGGTTGGAAATATGGTTGGGAATTTATTTTTCCAAAACAGCTTTCTTTAAAGGTTTTTAAAGTTTTTTTGTGGAGGATATGAGCCATGAAACGTATAAAAACAAACACACCCGGAGGTTTTTACCGATTTGGAAAGAGAATCGGATGTGTTGGTAAAGAAAAAATTTACTATGTGATTTATAAAATAAAAGGTAAGCTTCATGAGGAACGTGTTGGTAGGCAATATGCTGATCAAATGACACCTTCAAAGGCTGCTCTTCTTCGGTCAGACTTTATTGAAGGAAGAAAATTACCAGCAAAAGAGATTCGAGAACAAGAACTTGCTGAAAAAGCAACCATGCAGAACAAACCTACTATTTCTAATCTATGGGAAGAATATAAAAAAACCAAACCGAATCTAAAAGGGATGATCACTGACCAGAACAGATTTAAAAATCATATCAAACCACTTTTTGGGAAAAAAACTCCTGAAGAGATCAACCTTTAGATATTGATAGATTACGACTTAAACAACTTAAAGGTAAAGCCAAGGCCACCATTCGGAACTGTCTTGAATTACTCAGAAGAATTATCAACTTTGGTATTAAAAGAAAAATAGCTGTGCAGGTCTTACTTTTAAATTAGAAATGCCAAGAATTGATAACGAAACAACAGAACATTTGAGTGAAGAAGAATTGAGAGTGCTATTAAAAGTAATTGAACTCGATGATAATATAAATGTTGGCAATATAATGAAAATGGTACTCTATACCGGAATGAGACGAGGTGAGATTTTCAAACTGAAATGGAAACATATCAATCTGAAAACTGGGTTTGTTTTTATCAAAGATCCCAAAGGTGGACCAGACCAAAAAATTCCTGTCAATAATATGGCAAGGTAAGTATTAAACAGCATAAGCCGTTCAAAAAGTTCTTATGTTTTCCCTGGCAAAAACGGAAACAAAAGGACAGACATAAGTAAGGCTGCACGGAGGATTAGGGATCGTGCAGGATTATCTAAAGACTTTAGACCATTGCATGGGTTACGACACACATATGCTTCAATGCTTGCTTCCAGTGGTAAGGTTGATATTATATGTACTGCAAAAGCTTATGACCCATAAATCACCCAAAATGACACAGAGATATGCACATTTGAGAGATGATACGCTGAAGAATGGAGCAAGCCAAATTGATACAATTTTCAACCAGCAAAAGGAAGCGTTTAAACTTAAAATGGTGAATTTTGAACTCAAAAGATAAATTGGAGGTCACAAATTGGCGCCTCCAATTCAACAATAAAATTTTGAGGTCACAAATTGTGATCTCCAATCAGGAGATAATATGATAAAAAATAACCTTATTACTATTGAACAGATAACAACTAAAATCTATCATATCAGAGGAATTAAGGTCATGCTTGATAGAGATTTGGCTTCTCTTTATGGAGTTGAGACAAAATATTTAAAGCAAGCTGTCAGAAGGAATATAAACCGTTTCCCAGATGATTTTATGTTTGAACTTTCCAAAGCTCAAGAGCTTTCTTTAAGGTCACAAAATGCAACCTTAAAAAGAGGTCAGCATTCTAAGTATTTATCCTTTGCCTTTACCGAACAGGGTGTTGCCATGCTTTCAAGTATTCTAAAGAGTGACCGAGCCATCCAAGTCAATATTCAAATCATGCGAACATTTACAAAGCTCAGACACATGATATCAGAACATGAGGAATTGAGAAAAGCAGTTGATGAATTAAAACAGCAGACAGATGAACGCTTTGAAATTGTATTTTCAGTGCTGGATAAACTTCTGGCAGATGATGAAAAACCAAAAAAAATAGGGTTTTAAATATACTTTTCCAGAGGTAGATCCGGAATAGCTATCTGGATTGAAATGCAGGTTTTCCTGAATCAGCTTTCCCAGGATTAATAAATCAGGTAGTTATTACAGGAATGACGGTGGAAAAAAATCCGGAAATTGATTTTGCAATTCTAAAAAAAAGAAAAATTGGAGTACCTTCACATAGGGAAGAGTTCGAATTATTATTTCTTAAAAAACAGCTTGATGAGGTGCTACTAAAGGTGTGTCCAGAATTTGAAAGGTTTTATGCTGTGATCGTGGTCCTTTTTATGGTAATAGAATAATTGACCTTAGTGCTGGTGCCGCAAAAAAGCTTGGCTTTTACAGACAGGGAACTGCCCGGGTGAAAGTTGAGACTGTAGAAATCTAAAGTAATTGTTTACAGCTTGTTACGAGCCTGCCTGGTTTTATGGCATCAAAGATTTTTATATGAAAAAAGATAGGATAAAAGCAATGTCCAAAAAAGAAATCAAAAATTTGAAATCAATGGTAAATAAAGAGCAGGTTAAGCATTCCATGGGGCTTGTAGAACAGTCAAGTCAGAATCAATAATTTAACTGGGGAGATGCACATACAAAAGATTTGACTCTGATTTTCTTATCCTTCTGCTGTGCTTGCCAGAGATCATATTGAGCCTGCTGAATCAGCCAGCTCTCTGCACTTCCGCCAAATGCCTTTGAAAGTCTTATGGCCATCTCAGGAGATATGCCAAACCGTCCATTTAAAAGAGCGGAAAGAGTTTTGCGGGAGACATCAAGCCCTTTGGCTGTTTCGGTTATTGTCAAACCAAGGGCATCAATGCAGAACTCTTTTATCACTTCTCCCGGATGTGGTGGATTATACATAACCATTTTTTAATCCTTTTTTAAAGTTAATGGTAATCATCATAATTTATATCAAAAATATTGCCATCTTCAAACCGGAAAAATACTCGCCAGTTTCCAGATACAGTAACAGCCCAGAAATCTTTTAAATCACCTTTTAATGGATGAAGATTGAGACCAGGCAGATTCATGTCATTATGAGTCTGGCTTGCATCAAGCCTTGCAAGTATGAGTCTTAACCGTTTTACATGATCAGGGTTGACACCTTTGTGGTTTCCTTTTTCAAATAATCTTTTCAATCCTTTGTGTTTAAAAGTTTTGATCATGGTTTATAATGTAACCCATCTATAGGCAGGTGTCAAGGAAAAGAGCAGGCTTCAAAAATCTTGAGTTGTAAATTTACAGTGGTTTTAAAAACATTAAAAAAGGGTCTCAAGAAACTCTTGAAACCCTTGTGTTTTTAATGGTAGCGGGGGAAGGATTTGAACCAACGACCTTCGGGTTATGAGCCCGACGAGCTACCAGACTGCTCCACCCCGCATCAACGAACAGGTAATATATAGAATCGTTCAGTTTGTGTCAAGCTTTTTTACAAGAAATTTATTTTTGGTTTGATTTTGTTGCCTGTTCAAGTTATTATTATTTTTAGTTAGTGTTAATTATGATTTCTGGGAGACCCCCTGAAAAGTGACAACCACAATACATAATATTATTAATTCAATTAAGACTGGCAGGGTAAGAATCTCTGAACATGCCAGGGATGAGGCAAAAGAAGATTCATTTACGGTGAATGATATATTCGTTTCAGTTTATAACGGAGAAATTATTGAAAATTATCCAAAGGATAAACCATATCCAAGCTGCCTGATTTGTGGGTTTAGTTCTAAAAGAATATATGTCCATAGTGTATGGGCATACAATCAGGATAAACACAAAGCAGTTTTGATAACAGTGTATAAACCAGACCCTGACCGGTGGATTAATTTTAAAACAAGGAAAACATTATGAAATATTTAGATGAAAAATGTGCTATTTGTGGTGGAGAACTTGTTGAAAAAAAAGTTGAAAAGCTTTTGCGCGGAGGAAAAAACATGGCTTCATTAATGGTTAACGCAGAGGTTTGTTTACATTGTGGCGAACGTTTTTACACCCCGCAGGTTATTGAACAATTTGAAAAAATTGAATCAGAGCTTGAAAAAGATGATCCTCAAGACATTAAGGCAGTAGGTCGTGCATTCCAGATTGCGTCTTGATTAATTCTTCATTATTAACTGTTTTTCTTTCAGCTTACTTCTGCAAGCCCAGGACTGAAAAGAGGCCGTTTTGCAGTATTGATTTAAAAAAACCTTCCAAAAGAATTTCTCCTGAGTGAATAGGTAAAAGTTTCATATTATTCATAATATTTCCTAATGGTAATCAGAAATTTCAACATAAGCATCCTAAGCTTTCCACTTAAAACATATTCTCCACTGATTATTAATACAAATGCTGTATTGATATTTCCTGTCTCCTCCTAATAATTCAAGCCTATTGCCAGGTGGGACTCGTAAAGTATCCATCTCAAAAGCTGAATCCAGAATAATTAACTTTCTTCGACAGGCTGTTACGGAATCAAAATACAAAAAATATCCAATGGTCTAATCATATAAGATCCCATTAATCCTTTTCATCATTCCTCATCATCGGTATTTAAAATAGAATTAAAGCTGAAAGATTCGAAATAACAACTTATTTACACACTGAAAAGGGCGGGTGCTGCTGGAAAATTCGATTGTTTTATGCCATAATCGGCATGCGTAAAAAGATTATCAAGGAATTTCCGGTATCCCCGGAATTCGGAATTAAAAAACTTTACTTTAACATTTCAAGACTCTACAATCAAAAAAGGTCTTGGAATGACAATCTTTATGAAAAGGAGAATACAAAATGGGTGCGCCAGGCAAAGCTGGTAATTTCTTGTCGGTTAGAGTCCGACATAGTCAAAGATTAGCCACCGGGCTATCACCAAAGGTGCATTTGTGGAGGTAACAAAGCAAATGAAGCCACCTGTAGGGATGTGTCAGACCGCAACGAAAGTGAAGGTATTGAGCTCCGAAATATTC
>JAQIBP010000059.1 GCA_027858995.1 Deltaproteobacteria bacterium
CTATATGATGCGAATACAATTGGGTTTGAAACGAAAACTCAAAAAGCAAACTTTTACCAAAAACCCTTGTCAAGTAAAAAATGACATCGGATGCATTTTTTTTTGCTGAATAATTACAAATCTTGGACGCTAAATTTTTTGATTGAATCCATGGCAAAATGAGAAAGCGGGCATTATTCACAATTAAATGCAAATTGTGTTTACGCTGCTCGGGATCCCATCCAATAAATTTATCCCTTGGTGATGTCTGCCATGCAGCAGCTCCAAATCCTGTTAATGCAAGAATTTGATTGTTGGCAGTAATGAAGTAACGGAGCTGCGCTCCGGGCAAAGGGGTAAATCCGAGATAATGGTAGCGTTGAATATATTCATTCCACAAAAATGAATTGTTTTTTTTAACCATTTGAAGTTGTAATTGAGGTAACTGATTAACAGGGCAACTGATCAATTTCTGAGGATCAGTTGCCGGTGTGGGCTTAAATTTTCTGGCAGGGTGCTTGACCCCGAGCGGGTTTGGCAGTTTTATCAGCCCATCGCTCTGCATCCGTAACATTGCAACACGGCAGGACATATCCTTTAGTTTGCCATCAGGTTTGAACCACTGAAACATTTGGCAAACTTCCCTGGACAATCTTGCACGATGAAACTTTGGATTTTCTTTTATGAGAGATTTGATTTGATCAAGCTCCTTTGGGGTAAAGTCTCGCCCGCAATAGCGCATCATGATGTATTCAAAGGTTTAGAAAGTTTATGCAGGCGATCCTTATCCATTTTCCAGGGAAGAAAAGATGACAGATCAGCAGGAGCCTTGCCATTGTTGTTTGCACACTGAATCAGATATAATCTCAGCCAGTGATTACAGTTAAGATTCCATAATTTCATTGTTTGAAAAATTGAAAACATCATTGCTGCAAGTTCTGAACTCCAAATACTTCCGGAGCCATAGTAATTTTTACGTCCTGTGACTGGGTTTCGTATTGATCGTTCCCCAGCATTATTGTCCATTGGAACCCCGGGGAATTTTAAGAAAACACTTAAGCCTTCCCAGTGGTTTTTAAGGCTGATAAGAATTTTTTGCTTAATAGTTTGTAATAAATCAAGGTCAGAAAAATCCTGACCCAAAAAGTCATCACGTTTTTGAACCATATTATTCATTTTACGTGTGACCTTCAGGTTTTATCAACAAGCTTACAATGATATTGTTTAAAATCTTCAGACTGCCATTGAACAGGAAATTTTTTATCATACTCTTGGCAACGCTTATTGTTGATGTGATAAAGTTCTCCAATCATGTCTGTCCACAGGAAGGCCCATTTTTCCAGCTTGGGATACTTGCAGGCTGCAGTAAGGAAATCACGACGTACATGAGCCCAGCAAAAAGCCAGAATAATGAAGCTCAATTGTCTGGCCAAGGATTTATAAGCGCTGTAACGATCACATACCACAATGATTTTATCTCTATGTATATTTTTAAAATGTGTTACAGGGATGTCTGCCCCACGACCCGGAGCAATCTGAAAAAATACTACTGATACAGATCGGCTTACCCACAGCCACCAGCGATTGCCGACTTTGCCTTCAACTGATTCAAACACCTTCCAACCACTTTCATCATTGTGGAACATCTCTTCTGTCATCTGATGATTATAAAGGGCATCATAACCTGAAGGTCACACGTAAACCGGTTTAAATAACGGCATAAGCTTTTGCTGCCCTTTTGTTGTCCGCGGGGGCGAGGCCCTTGGGTTGGTTTTAAATTTCCTTTATTTTTGCCAGAGCCGGACTTTTCATTTGATTTGCCAAATAAACGTTTTGTTAAATCTCTAATTTTGCCTTCTTTTTCCTGTAATTGCTTTTTTAATACTTCTTCTCGTTCTTTTGCTCTTTGGAAAAGGGATTTCCAATACCCCACTTCCCATTTAAGCAAGAAAACCTCCTGCTCTGAAACAAAAATCTGTTCAGGGTATTGAAGAAAATTAATTTGCTGATCACCTGCCTTTGAGGTGAATAATGGCATTTGTTTTTGAGAAACAAATTTCATGCTTCTCGTTATAGCAGATTAATTTTAGTGTGTCCCGGGTTTTTTTAAATATTTTTAAAAAAGCTTACTGAATATTTACTCGTTTGAACTGCTTGACCGAATATTTACAAAGCAGGAGTAAAGGTAAGGCTTTGACCGAGATAAACAGTTGCGGAGGCACGTTGCCGGGGAGCTGCTGTTTCAATTTAAAGCGCCATATTCTTCAAGATAAGCATCAATCCTGGCAAGCATATGATTATCAATAATAATTTTGTTGTCTATTGTTTTATTATGAAGGTATCTTTTAATATCTGTTATGGTAACAATGGAATAAATTGGAATACCAAGAATCTGTTCAACCTCTTTTAAAGCATTCTGCTCTGTTTTTCCTCTCTCCTCACGGTTTACACTGATGACAATACCCTTAACAACTGGGTTATTGCATGATTTAAGAGTTACAAGGGATTCTCTTATTGCCTTGCCAGAAGTAATAACATCATCCACAAGAATCAGTCTGGTTGCATGGGTTAAAGCCATACCAACCACAAGGCTTTTGTCAGCATAGGTTTTGGCTTCCTTGCGATTGAAGACATATCCTCTCTCTTTTCCCATATCAGAAAGTGCCTGGGCAGTGGAGATACATAAAGGGATTCCCTTGTAGGCTGGACCATAAATTCCATCAAAATCATCTGAAAAATGTTCCTGCAGTGCTTTGGCATAGAAAAATCCGAGTTTTTTGATTTTACGACCTGTATCAAACATACCAGTGTTGATAAAATAGGGAGCTATCCTGCCGCTTTTAAGTTCAAATTCACCAAATTTCAGGGCATTACACTCTATCAAAAATTCAATAAACTCTTTTTTGTAGGTCATAATTATAAATTCCTTATTTTATATCTTACTGGCTTCTCCATGAAAAATAGGTGGAGAGATCAACATCTTTTCCTGATTTCAACAAAGCTTTTGTATTAAAATCCTTCATATTTCTAAGTGCTTTTGATCCAAAAACCGGGCCGTCCTTGCACGCCACCTGTCTACCGCAGACACAGGCACCGCACACCCCGAATCCGCACCTCATATAACGCTCCAAAGATATCTGGCAGGGAATATTGTGTTTTTCACAAATTTTGAAAACATTATACATCATGATTTCAGGACCACAGGCATAGACCATGTCAAAATGTCTGCCAAAGAGAATCTGCTCCTCAAGAATATCTGTAACCAGACCTTTATGCCCGAAGCTGCCATTATCAGTACAAAACAGACGTTCAGTATCAAATCTGTCGGGGTATAAAATATATTCTTTTGATCTTGCCCCATGAATAAAGGTTATATTTTGATTTACTTTTTCCACAAGGGTAGCGAGGGGCGCCATGCCGCAGCCACCTGCAACAATTACAATTTTATTATTATCGTTAATATCAAATCCTTTTCCAAAGGGTCCCCTGATTCCTATTAAATCACCTCTGTCCAATTCAATGGCTTTCTGAGAAAATATCCCTTTTGCTTCAATTGTAATTCCGAACTTGGTTTTAGAATGAAAAGATATGGTATAAGGCTTTTCATCAATGCCTGGAACCCATAGCATGACAAACTGACCCGGTTTAAAAGGCAGGCTGTAGTTAAAAAACAGGGTGGCAAAACTATCACTCTCAACTTGCTTTTTTTCAACCTTTAGCATTACAGGTTTCTGATCAATAATTGTGTGTCGAGTAGACATCTATTTCCTCCTATACTTAAACGTATTATTCGTGAGGAAATGACACCCCTCACAGAACCCGCCGTGCGGTTTTCCCGCAACGGGCTCTTCGCTAATATTCACTTT
>JAQIBP010000066.1 GCA_027858995.1 Deltaproteobacteria bacterium
TTTTGGCAAGCGAAAATTTACTATTTTGGGTGACAGCACTTCTTGAGTTGTGCCAACAAAAAATATGGCCCGAGAGTGAAAATAATTAGGGGTGCTTTATGTTCCATGAAAATCCGTGTACATTATTCCAACAGGCTGATTCCAATGTAAATCCGGCAGAGACAGGAGTGAAGGCGAGACTTTGACCGGGTTTAAACAGCGGCGGAGACAGGACGTCGAGAGCTGCTGTTTCACCTTTGCCCATTCCGGGATCTTTTAGAGGGTAGTGTTATTCAAAAGTCTTTGATAAATCCTGTGGTTGTGTAACAGGCAGTCTGCAAACCTGATCTTCACAGGGATAAACACTTGTTTTACCGTTAATTGCTTTTCTGCCCCTGATATGCGGTACTCTTTTTGACATGATATTAAACTCCCGCCCTTCCTGCACTACAATCACAATGCTGTTTGGCAGATATCTTTTTCTTATGATATTTAGAAAGGGGACGGCTTTCTCTTTTTCTCCTTCAGGGGTTACTATAATAAGCTGTTTTGAAGGGCTTGCTAAACGATCAAGCGACATGAGCATACCAGACATATAGTCAGGAGTTCTGCTGATAATATCAAAAAAACAGGAAAGGTTTTTCTCGGCTTTAACTCGATAATACTCTTTATCAGTATATTGATAAAGTCTGACAAGATTCATTAAAGCAATGGAATTTCCTGAAGGAACAGCACCGTCATCCAAAGGTTTTTCCCTGGTTATAAGATCATCCTGGCCCAGGGGTGTCATAAAAAATCCGCCATTTTTCTTATCTTCAAATTTTTTGAGAACAGTGTCATTGATATCAATTGCTTTTATAAGCCACTCAATCTCAAAAGTTGCTTCAAATATATCTAAGCATGCTGCCGCAAAAAAAGCATAATCATTTAAAAAGCCTGAATGTCCCTGTTTTTTATCCTTGAAACTTCGAAAAAGTTCCTGCCCTGAAAAGAGGTTTTTAAAGATAAAAGAGGCGGTCTTTTCAGCAGCTTTTATATATTGTTTATTATCAAAGGCAAATCCGGCTTTGGCAAGAGCAGATATTACAAGTGAATTCCAGGAAGTAATTATTTTATCATCCAACCCCGGCAATGCTCTTTGCTGTCTTTTTTTATAAAGAACCTCTATGGCATCTTTAATAATCAGGTATAATTTTTCTGTGCTAATACCTGTTTCAGCGGCAATTTGATCTTTTGATCTGCTTAGATGTAAAATGTATCTCTCTTGCTTTTTGTCAGGGATTGAAAAATAGTTTTTAATGATTTCTGCTGTTTTTTTATCAAAAAGAGTGTCAATCTCCTCAGGTTTCCATGTGAAAAAATATCCTTCTTCTTTTTCTCCTGAAGGGGTCAGGCTGTCTGCATCTGTTGCAGAATAAAACCCATGACCAGGAGCCAGCATCTCCTTTAACAGATAATTAAGGGTTTTTTCAGCGGTCTCTTTATATTCAAGATTGTCTGTAACCTGGTAGGCCTTTGTATATGCCATACTCAATAAAGCATTGTCGTAGAGCATTTTTTCATAATGGGGAGTAAGCCATGTGGGATCAGTGGTATAACGGTGAAAACCGCCTGCAACATGATCATGAATGCCACCACTCTTTATTTTATCTAAAGTTTTGGTGGCCATATCCAGGACTTCTTTATCATTAGAGGAGTAGTAATACCTGAAAAGCAGCTCTAAAGGCAGAGAACTTGGAAATTTTGTCTGACTTCTCAGGCCTCCGTTTTTTTTATCAAATCCAGCTTTATATGTTGAGATACTCTCTTTAATTACAGCTTTATCCACCATTTTACTGCCAGGTTTTGGCTGAACTATCTTGACTAACTGTTCTATTACCTGTGCTCCGGCATTTTCAATTTTTTCTCTATCATTTTTATACACAGTCACAATCTTTTTTAAAATAGTGAGAAGCCCCATCTCTACTCCACGGTCTCCGTCGCGGGCCGGGAAATATGTCCCTCCGAAAAACGGTTTTTTATCCGGGGTAAGGATAACGGTCATGGGCCAGCCGCCGCTTCCCCTGAGTACCAACACAGCTTTCATGTAAATAGAATCAATATCTGGTCTCTCTTCTCTATCAACTTTTATGCAGATGTAATTTTCATTTAAAAATTTTGCAATTTCAATATCTTCAAAAGACTCCTCTTCCATGACATGGCACCAGTGGCAGGTAGAATAGCCAATACTTAAAAAAACAGGCCTGTTAAGTTTTCTGGCAGTATCAAATGCCTCTTTTCCCCATGGATACCAGTTGACCGGGTTATGGGCATGCTGGAGAAGATAGGGGCTTGTTTCCAGAAACAGCCTGTTGGTATATTTGTGTTCATTTGTGGAATCTATATTTTTAGAATCTTTCATTGCTTCAATCCTTGATAACAATTTTTTGTCAAACACCTTGATGCCGGGAAGATTGTTTGCAAAAATACCAGCACAACTCACAATCAAGATTAAAAATAATATAAGTATGAAAACATTTTGTTTCAACATATTAGACTCCTTTTGATCAGCTGTTTTTTGTTTAATTATTTACCAACGCCGTAATTGGGCAAATTAGCGGTTTTCAGTCGGGCACTATTTAAATTTATACTATTTCTCAATATATTTCTCAAAGCAAATGCAGTGGTTGAAGTTTATAAAAAATTATTGCATTATGATTTAAAACAACATATTGATCCAATACAATATAAAATAAGCATAAAAAAAGCTTTGGCTGCATAAAAATAATAAACAGAGGAAACATTATAAATGAAACCCCATGAAATAGAGAAGTTAAGTTTTGAAATAATTGACCGGGAAGCAGGAGATCACGGGTTTAATCAAGAGATGTGGCCCATTGTCAGGAGGATGATCCATACATCGGCCGATTTTGAATACATAAATACAATAAAGTTTTCTGAGAATGCCGTTCAAAAGGGAATCCTGGCCATACAAAAAGGATGCCCGATATTTACCGATACCAATATGGCAAGGGTGGGTATAAGGAAAAAAGAGATTCAGCAGTTTGGCGGCAGTGTGAATTGTCTGATAGCCAATAAAGATGTTGCAAAAAAAGCAAAAGAGGATGGCACAACAAGAGCTTTTGCTGCAGTGGATATGGCATGCGCCCGGATGCAAGATGGGATCTATGTGGTTGGAAATGCTCCAACTGCTCTTTTAAGGCTTATTGAATTAATAAAAGAGAAAAAGGCAGATCCTGCTTTAATTATAGGATTTCCCGTTGGCTTTGTAAATGCTGCTGAATCCAAGGGTGAATTAATGGCGAAGGATTTTTCTTATATAACCAATAAAGGAAGAAAAGGCGGATCAAATATTGCAGCAAGTATTGTCAATGCAATTGCTATTATGGCAGCAGAACAGGCATAAATAGTGTCGACCGAAAATCACTAATTTTCCCAATTACGGCGTTGGTAAAAAATTTTAATCCTCGGGATACTAATTGTATGCCTGTGGTTAAAATTTTTCTCCGCCTTGTACTTGAAAAAATTACGTGTGACCTTCAGGTTATTAGATTTTCAGTCAAACACTCAATATAGGAGAAAATTATCAAAGGATTTGTTATTGGCGCTACAGGAAGTGGGACAGGAAAGACAACCCTTACTCTTGCTCTTCTGGCATATCTTGTTGATGCAGGATATAAAGTAGCTCCTTTTAAAGTAGGTCCTGATTTTATTGATCCAGGCCATCATGGTAAAATTATAGGAAAAATAAGCTTTAACCTGGATTCCTGGATGCTTTCAAGGGAATACAACAGAAAACTTTTTAAAGAGAAAACTCAAGATTCGGATATTGCTGTAATTGAAGGGGTTATGGGACTTTTTGACGGCTATGATGCCCTGTCAGAAACAGGATCCACAGCCCAGATGGCTAAATGGCTGGGTTTGCCTGTTGTACTCATTGTCAGTGCCCGTGGAAAAGCCAGAAGTGCTGCTGCCATTGTTAAAGGCTTTGAAGAATTTGATAAAGATTTGAAAATTGCCGGAGTAATTTTTACCAAGACCGGCAGTCCGCGACATTATGAGTATTTAAAAAAAGCTGTTGAACAAAATTGTAAAACCAGATGTCTTGGGTTTATGCCGAAAAATGACGCCATTGTTATGCCGGAAAGGCATTTGGGTCTTGTAACAGCAGATGAACTTGCTGTCAAACCGGATGTTCTTTCAACTCTTGTCTCCATGGTTAAAAAGCATATTGATATGAATGCTTTGATTGATAATCTTGATAGTTTTGAATCCTTGAAAAAAAAGATGGGTAATCAAACATGTGAACAACCGGTAAATTCAGATAAAAGCATTGTGACCATTGTAGTTGCAAAAGACAAGGCTTTCTGCTTTTATTACCAGGACAATCTGAATATTTTAAAAAAATTTGGAGCAAAAATAGTTGAGTTTTCACCTCTGAACGATGAAGAACTCCCGGAAAATATAGATGGAATTTATTTTGGAGGGGGATATCCTGAAATATTTGCAGAAAAATTATCAAAAAACAGCAGGCTTCGAGAGCAGATAAAAAAGAAAAGTATATCAGGCATGCCTGTTTACGCGGAATGCGGTGGATTTATGTTCCTTTGCAATAAACTCTCCTCCATGGATGATACCAGGCAATACTCCATGTCCGGCTGTTTTGATCTAAATGTTAAAATGTCAAAACGGCTGCGATCTCTTGGATACAGGGAAATTACACTTAAACAGGATACTGTAATAGGAGAAAAGGGGGATGTACTGCGGGGGCATGAATTCCACTACTCTTCATTAGAAACTTCCGATATTGATATTGCCAATGTTTATAAGGTGACAAGCCGGGCAGGACAAGATATCTCTCTTAAAGGTTATCAGAAATTCAATACTCTGGGCAGTTATCTTCATATCCATTTTGGCAGCAATGAAAAATGTGCTGAACAATTTGTTAAGATGTGTAAAGAGTTTAAGGATAAGAGATAAAATGTCTTCTAAGAAAAAAAAACTTAAAAAAGGTTTTACAACAGGTGCAGCAGCAGCTGCTGCTGTAAAAGCCGCCCTGCTCTCTTTTTTTTCAAAATACCCGAAAACAGTTGAAATCCGATTTTTAACCGGAGAGAAAAAAAACATCACTATTCATGAATTAAAAAAAACATCAGCAAATAGTTATGAGGCTCTTGTTATAAAAGATGCAGGAGATGATCCTGATATTACTCATAAAGCCAGAATCGGGGCTGAGGTAACACTTTCTGACTCAAAAAATGTCATAATAAACATTACAGGAGGTCAAGGAGTTGGAAGAATAACAAAGCCGGGCCTTGAACTGCCAGTGGGCCAGCCTGCCATAAATCCAGGCCCGCAAAAAATGATACATAATTGTGTACAGGAGGTTTTTACAAAGTTTAATATAAAGCAGAAACAGGTGGACATTAAAATTTTTGTTCCACAGGGTGAAAAGCTTGCAAAAAAAACTTTAAATGCCCGGCTTGGAATTATAGGGGGCATATCTATTCTGGGTACCACCGGTATTGTCACCCCCATGTCCCATGATGCATATATTGCAACCATACAATCAGGCATCTCAGTTGCAGCAGCCAGAGGAATTAATACTCTTGTTTTTACAACGGGCAGACGAAGTGAACGTTTTGCCATGGAGAACTTGAAAAGTCTGGACGAAGAAGCCTTTATTCAAACCGGAGATTTTTTTAAGGCATCAATTGATATGGCATTATTACAACCGCAGATTCAAACTATCATCTACACGGTATTTTTTGGTAAAGCTGTAAAAATGGCTTTGGGATTTGAACATACACATGCTGCAAAATCAGAACTGACATTAAACAAACTGGCTGTATGGGCAATGGAAATAACAGGTAGTAATAAATTAAAAAATCAGATTGCCAGTGCAAATACTGCCCGCCATGCATTTTCATTTATCAATCCGGAATATCCGGAACTGATTTGCCACGTAGGAAAAAAAATTAAAGCAAATGCAAAACAATTTTCAAATAATAAATTCAATATTAAAGTGATAATTTTTGATTTTAATGGTAATATTGCCTTTGATTCAAGAATTTAAGGGATTGACAGGAGGATAGAAAATGAGCATCAGTATAACACCCATTGGTATAATTGAAACACCTTTTGATGATTTAAAAGGAATGCCTATACAACCTTCAGGCGCTGATAAAATTCAAGGTACCATTATCATTGATAAAGAATATGAAGAGGGTTTAAGTGATTTGGAAGGGTTTTCCCACATCATTCTTCTCTACCATTTTCATAAATCAAAAGGGTATAATTTGATGGTCAAACCTTTTATGGATGATCAACAAAGAGGGCTTTTTTCTACGCGGGCACCCAGACGGCCTAATCCTATCGGGTTATCCATTGTCCGGTTAATCAAAATAGAGGGCAAAAGGGTAACCATTGAAGGAATAGATGTGCTAAATGGAACGCCGCTGATTGATATCAAGCCCTATGTCCCGAGATTTGATATAAAGGACGTAACAGCTGTTGGCTGGCTTGAAAACAGGCAGGAACAGGTTGCATCGTCAAAATCGGATGGCAGGTTTATATTAGGTCAACAGCAAGATTGACAAACATCGAGAGTTTAGATATGTGCTGGTTAGACGGTTTTCTTAACTTAACACTTTAATAAAAAGATTGACTATGAGCCTTTTTATTCTTTTGCCTATTATCTTTGGTTCTTCATTAATTCTTACCATGATTGGGCTCGGTGGAGGGCTGATTTTCTCTCCCTTTTTTGTCCTCATTGGTTTTCCTATCTCCACAGCGGTTGCGGCATCTCTTTTTTTGAACGGCATAGCCGCACTTTCCGCTCTTATTGTCTATATGCAAAAGAAAATGGTGGATTACTCTGTGTCCATACCTTTGGTTGTGACCTCTCTTTTGGGAGCTCCAATTGGGGCGCTGATGACTCAGAAAGTCAATATCCAAGTTTTTTTTATTATTCTGGGCATGGTTCTTTTTCTGGCAGCCCTGCGGATGTTATTTTCTAAAAAAGTTCAAAGTCAGGGAGAAAACGTAAGCTGGCAGGTGAGGGTTTTCGGTGGTGGTATGATCGGGTTGATTATCGGATTTATGGGCGGTCTCTTAGGGATTGGCGGTGGTGTTTTTATCGTACCCTTGCTGATATATTTGATCAAAGTGCCAACCAAGACCGCAGCAGCCTCTTCAATTTTTATTGTCTGCTTTTCATCTTTTTCAGGATTTGCTGCCCATGCCACGACAGCCTCACTTGACTGGAAATTTATCCTTCTGGCATCCATCTGCTCTTTTGCCGGAGGACAGATCGGTTCCCGGATCATGGCGGAAAAACTCAAGGGAAAAACCATTCGAGTCCTTTTTGGGATTATTCTGTTGTTCATGTGTGCAAAGCTTTTACACAAAGCATTTATATGATACCTAATATAATGTTGCCTGGAAAATTGAAAAACTTTTGTTGACACATACCAAAAAGGAAAATCTTTTGACGACAAAATACCGGTTTAACCGACAGGAATTTGCAGGCTCTTTAGGGGACCTTGGAACCATATTGCCCATTGCCATTGGAATGATTCTGGTGAATGGACTCAACCCTTCGGGTTTGTTTTTATCTGTGGGAATATTTTATATTCTTACGGGATTCTACTATGGAGTTACCGTTTCCATACAACCCATGAAGGTGATCGGTGCCTATGCCATTGCAACGGCTATGAGTTCCGGCCAGGTTTTAGCATCTGGCCTTTTAATGGGTATTGTTCTGCTTGTGCTGGGGATAACGGGTGCCATTGATATCATTGGGAAATACACCCCAAAATCAGTCACAAGAGGTGTTCAGCTTTCAACGGGAACCCTTTTAATGGCCCAGGGGGTGAAGCTGATGATCGGTACATCAAAGCTCCAGCTCCTGCATAAAATGGCAGAGCCGTATCTGACTATTCAATCTTTAGGCCCAATACCCATTGGTATTTTTATAGGAATTGCAGGGGCAATATTAATCTTGTTTTTACTGGATAATAAAAAACTGCCCGCCGGTCTTGTGATTGTAATACTCGGGCTTATTATCGGGTTGATACTGGGAACAAAACAGGGTTTTGATAAGCTTGCCTTTGGGTTTTATCTTCCCCAATGGATGCCTTTTGGATTCCCTTTAAAAGCAGATTTCACCTTTGCCGTATTTGCCCTTGTCCTTCCGCAATTGCCCATGACGGTGGGAAATGCCGTTATTGCCAATGCCGATCTTTCCAAAGAGTATTTTAAAGAAAAATCAAAAAAAGTCACATATAAAAGTTTGAGTATCACCATGGCTCTGGGATGTATTTTCAGTTTTTTTCTTGGTGGTATGCCGCTGTGCCATGGGGCAGGAGGGCTTGCGGCTCATTATCGTTTTGGAGCCAGAACAGCAGGGTCAAATTATATGATCGGTTCGATTTTTGTTTTGCTCGTGCTTTTACTGGGTTCAGGGATTTTAACTATAATTTACCTTCTTCCAATGTCAATACTCGGGGTGTTGCTTGTTTTTGCAGGAAGCCAGCTTGCTTTAACCATACAGGATGTTTTTAATAGAAAAGATCTTTTTGTGGTTGTTGTTATTCTTGGTATTACCCTTGCAACAAACCTTGGAATAGGTGTTCTAACAGGCTTTGGTCTCGCTTATCTGTTGAAGTGGGAAAAAATAACAATATAATTGTTTAAAATAAACCGTTAATCAGGAGTGTGAGTTGCAAAATGACGAGATGACACTGAAGGCATTTGCCCTGGCTGTCTTCCTCTGCTGTATTTTCGGTGCCAATGCCGTTGCCATAAAATTCAGCCTTACTGGGCTGGGAGCCTTCACTGCTGCAGGTATTCGGTTTGCCATTGCTGCTGTGGTGATTCTCACATGGACCTGGTACAGGAAAATTTCTTTGGGGCTTACGGGGAAACAGCTGCGCCAGATGCTGATGTTGTCGGCTCTTTTTATTGTGCAGTTTACCTGTTTTTATAACGGTCTTGAAAAGACCACGGCTTCCCATGGGGTATTGATCTCCAATCTTCTGCCGTTTGGCGTATTGATTCTTGCACACTGTTTTATTCCCGGGGAGCGGGTGTTTTTTAAAAAAGGCGTTGGTATCATTTTTGGATTTATCACATGGAATACCCTGCTGAAACGTTTCGGTGCTTCTTCCCTGCACTCTTTTATATTTATCATGCCCCTGGCAGGTGTGCTTGCCAGCGTTCTGTTATTGAGAGAATCCGTTGCCTCATTCCTGGCTGCATCCGTCGCTTTTATTGTGACAGGGATAATAATTGTCAATTTAAAGATCAGAAAACGGCCGGTATAATTTTTTTTGTTTTTATTAAAAAAATGCTTGACTATTGGTTTTTTTTCATGCATTATGCGTCGGTCTTCTTGAGGAAAAGTTTTCAAGTTACCTTGGGAAGTTTTTTTTTGATCTTTGAAAATTGGTCAGTGAAAATTTGTAGAGCGGGTCTAGAACAAGACTTTAAAGAGTTTAAGAATACTTAGGATTATAACTGGAGAGTTTGATCCTGGCTCAGAATGAACGCTGGCGGCGTGCTTAACACATGCAAG
>JAQIBP010000138.1 GCA_027858995.1 Deltaproteobacteria bacterium
GGCAAGCAAAAATTTACTATTTTGGGTGACAGCACTTCTTGAGTTGTGCCAACAAAAAATATGGCCCGAGAGTGAAAATAATTAGGGGTGCTTTATGTTCCATGAAAATCCGTGATGAAACAAAAAATCAGCTTATATTTAACCGGGAGACAAGCAAACCAGGCGACAGCGGTAAGATTTGAGTATGCAATTTAAAATAATCTGGTCATAAAAAAAATGAACCGGTCACAAAATGGTCACAAAAATTAAAAAAGGATTTATGGTCAATTCCATAAGTCCTTGTTTTTAGTGGTAGGCACGAGCAGACTTGAACTGCTGACTTCTACCGTGTCGAGGTAGCACTCTACCAACTGAGTTACGCGCCTTTAATTTTTTGTTTAACTAACAAACACCCTTTGTTGTGTCAAGAAAAACGTGATTTTATTAATTTGCTTCCAGGTTGGATTCCTTTGTCGTTTCAATCTTTTGAGAATCCTCTTTAAATAAAAAAGATTGTCCTTTTTCAATAAACCTGATGTTTAGAAAATCATCTCTCACATCTGAAATCTCCAGACCAAAGCTGTCAAATGTTTTAAGCATAAGCATGTCTGCAAACTGAGAAGGTTTTCCTTTATAAAAAATCTGCATGACAGCATAGTTGGAACCCATTTCACTGGGCTGCATATTCTCAATTCCAGGCATCTGTTTTAACTTTTGTTTTAATGCAATAAACCTTGGCAGGAAATTTTCCCCCTCTATATTAACATCAAAGGTATGCTCTTTTCTTAAATTCTGGGTCCAGAAAGTGTTGACTTTATCTATCAGATCTACAGCTGACAGTTTTGCAGCCCTGGAAACCGCAAGGATATTTCCTTCTTCTGCAATATTACTTTTTGCTGCAGCCTGAACCCTTGATTCAATAACTTTTTCGCCGGTTTCAAGATAATATCCTTCAAGATTGATCTCACCGTTAAATGTTTTTTCTTCACCCATGCGATTAATGGCTTCTGACGAACTTGCTTTTCCAAAAATAATCATATCTGCTTTCATTCCTCTGCCAAGATCAATGGCTGCTTCAACATCATATATGGAATCAAAGGTGATATCATAAAAAGAGGGATCAGGGCGTGGTTCAATGTTCCCTGTAATAATAAAACGCTCTTGTACCATTTTATTGACAATAATTTTTTCAGCAAGAGATTCATATGGAATTGGATTATTTCCCCACCAGTATCTGGATAAAAGATCTGACGGTGTCTTTTCTATAATAAAAAACAGAATCACAGGTTTATCCTGACCGGTATTAAGGATTCTTGCATTGGTCAGGGTTTGTTCAAGAAGTATAAGATCCACCTTGGATTCAACACCTACAAGGTAACGACCACTGTTTTCAATGCCGCCAAGAACACGGTATGTAATGATATAGTCAGAGGCATGGGAAACTATCTGGTTATAAAAAAAGTCAAGATTTGAGGCCATAACCTGTCTTGGCACAAGTGAAATAAAAGCATTTTGCAGTGCAATTTTCAATGCATCAGATACAGCTGCCTTTTTGGCATACTGTATATTATGATTAATAATTTTCCTGCTGCCCGTACTGACTCCGGTCAAGACGTCTGAATTGCCGGCTGCAAACAGTGGTTCAAACATGAATATCATACCGGTTAATAAAACCATAAGTCCCATAGCTGATTTTTTCTTAGACATCTTTTTTATACCTTTCTTTCAATGGAATAATCTGCAATCTGACATAAAAGCTCTTTGGACTGGCAGTCAGGAAAAATTTTTAAGTATGATTTTGCTTTTTTTACATGATCCCTTGCTTTTTGCTCAGTATATTCAATTCCTTTATATGCATACAGTTTTTCTTTTAATTGTTCAAACTGATTAGAGGAAAATCTGGTTGATGTTATGGTATTTTCCATCTTTTCTTTATCTTTTGAAGATGCATTGGCAAGGCTGTGGATCAGCGGCAGAGTAAGTTTGCCTTCCCTGATATCAGCTCCTGGATTTTTTCCAAGCTCTTTTGCACTTGCTGTAAAATCCAAAAGATCATCAGCCATTT
This sequence comes from Deltaproteobacteria bacterium, assembly GCA_027858995.1. GTDB lineage: Bacteria > Desulfobacterota > Desulfobacteria > Desulfobacterales > Desulfobacteraceae > Desulfobacula. The sequence continues at coordinate 2,045 of JAQIBP010000138.1, forward strand.
GAAAAGCCATTCCAAGGTGAAATCCATATTGGTCCAAGGCATTCTCTTTCTCTTTATCAGCCTTTGCAAGGATTGCTCCGCTTTTACAGGCACCCTGGATTAAAACTGCTGTCTTTCTTTTAATGATTTCAAGATACTCCTTTTCACAAAGATCAAGCTTGCCCTTTTTGTCAAGCTGAGCAATCTCTCCCTGGGACATATCCCGGGTGATTTTTGCAACAACTGAGATAATATCGGGTTCCCTTGTTTTTGCAGCAATCTCAAGTGCTGCAGCCAGAAGAAAATCTCCAGTCAAAACAACTTTTGGAGCTGACCATTTTGTATGGGCAGTTTTTTTCCCGCGCCTGATATCAGCTTCATCCACAACATCATCATGTAAGAGAGTTGCAGCATGAAGATATTCAAACAGAACAGAAAATTCAATTTCAAAACCATTATAATAATTGCAGAGTCTGGCACTGTGGATCATTAAAAGAGGTCTCAGCCTCTTGCCTCCGCTGAAAAGAAGATGGGAAGCAATTTGTTTAACAAGTTTCAGGTTTGGATTCAGATTTTGTTCAAGGGCGATTTCGACCTTTTCAAGATCAGATGCAACCTGTTCAATGATTTTTTGTTTTAAGCCCTTTGTCATGCAATCACTCCTGCAATGTCATATTCAAATCCATCTGTAATTCTTACATTAACAAAGGTACCGATTTCAAGCTCATTTTCATAAATAAATGTTACACCATCCACCTCAGGGGCCTGAAACATTGTTCTGGCAGTGTATAAACCCGGTTCTGGATTTTCTTCCACAAGCACCTCAAATGCTTTTCCAACATATTTATTATTTATCTCCTTAGATATCCTGGCCTGGGTTGCCATTATCATATCGTGCCTCTCTTCTGCCAGATCTTTATGGATATGATTTTTCAGATGATGGGATTTAAGATCCAGGGAATCTGAGTAGGTAAATACCCCGAGGTGATCAAATTTAATATCCTTGATAAACTGCATCAATATATGAAAATCCTCTTTGGTCTCCCCTGGAAATCCAACAATGATGGTTGTCCGTAAAACAGCCTGGGAATCAATTTGCCTGATGGTTTTAAAAAGAGTGTAAAGATCTGAGTTTGTATAGGAGCGCCCCATTTTTTTCAGTATCCTGGAACAAGCATGCTGGATCGGGACATCATAATAAGAACAGATGTTTTTATTTTTTTTTACTGACAGGATAATATCCCGGGTCAATGTTTTAGGATGAGTATATAAAAATCGTATCCAGGCGGGATTCTTGTTATTATTCAATGTGTTAGCCAAAGATGTCAGAACATGTTCAAATCCTGTCCCATCTTGCAGATCCTGACCATAATCTGTTGTGTTTTCAGCAGTGAGAATAATCTCCTTAACTCCCTTGAAAATCAGGCTTTCCGCCTCTCTGCAGATATCTTCCTTTGGTCTTGACCGCTGCAACCCTCTTAGCTGAGGGATAATACAATAGGTGCATTTTCTGTTGCACCCTTCTGAAACCTTGATATAGGCAAAAACTTCGGAAGTCAGCTGCCTTGGTTCCAGAATATTTTGAAACTCTCTTATATTGGGATCAGAAAAAAGAGTTAAAGTTTTAACTTGTTTTTCTTCCACCACCTCCACAATATGATCACATGCTCCAGTACCGAGAAACGCATCTACTTCAGGCAGCGTTGATACAAGGCTTTTATCATCTTTATATCTCTGGGAAAGGCAGCCTGTTACAATGAGTTTTTCACATTTTCCTTTTCTCTTAAATTCTGCCATCTCCAGAATAACATCAACAGCCTCATCAGAGGCTGTTGATATAAATCCACATGTATTGACAATAATAACTTCTGCCAGGGAAGGATCATCTGTTATGCTGTGACCATGGGTTGCAAGCTTTCCCAGCATAATCTCACTGTCAACCTGATTCCTTGAACATCCAAGGGTTTCAAGAAAAATGATCATATTGCCTTGGTCATCAAATCTCCAAGCTGTTTTGAAAATTTTGCAGGATTATCCAGTTTACCGCCTTCACTTATTACAGCAATATCAAAAAGAATTTCGCTGTAATCTGTTAATACCGGGTTAGTGGTATCAGTTTCAAAGAGCTCCTTGATTTTGCCCATGACAGGATGGTTTACATTAACTTCCATGACACGTTTCTGGTCTGGAGTTTTCTGGCCCGAAGCTTTCATGATTTTTTCCATATATGCACTCATACCGTAATCATCGCCAGAGAGACAGGAAACAGAATCTTTAAGACGGTTGGACACTGTAACATCCTTGACCTTTGCTTCAAGTTTGCCCTTGAGAAAAGAGAGAAGTGCTGAATATTCATTTTTCTTTTCATCATCCACCTTGTCAAGGTCAAGATCCCCTTTTTCTGCACTTTTAAGTTTCTTTTTCTTGTATTCAGGCAGAGATTGGGTCACCCATTCATCAACGGGATCAACCATCAAGATAACTTCATAATCCCTTGCTTTCAAGGATTCAAGCAGGGGAGAGTTCATAAGAGATGTAATGTTTTCTCCGGTAAGATAGTAAATCTCTTTTTGATCCTCTTGCATATTCTCGATATATTCATCAAGGGAGATATATTTATCACCTGACTTGGTGGTTTTGTATCTCAAAAGAGCAGCAAGTCTCTCCTTGTTTTCAAAATCCGTTGGAATACCAGCTTTCAGAGCCTGGCCAAATTCATTGAAAAACTCTTCATATTTATCTTTCTCCATGCTTTCAAGAGTAGCAAAAATCTGTTTAACAAGATTCTTCTTTATATTTCTGACAAGCCGGTCTTCCTGAAGAATCTCCCGGCTTACATTGAGGTTCAGATCAGGAGCATCCACAACTCCCTGGACAAAGCCAAGATATTCAGGCAGCAGTTCCTTGCAGTCATCCATAATAAACACGCGCTTGCAGTAAAGCTGCATTCCATGTTTTCTTTCCGGCCTGAACAGATCCATTGGAGCCTTGGAAGGCAGATACATAAGTACATCGTATTCAGTTACCCCTTCAAATCTTTTATGGATGGTTTCCAGAGGTGTGTCCCAGTTATGGCTGATATGTTTGTAAAACTCTTCATGCTCTTTTTCTGTCACATCATCCTTAGACTTTGACCAGATGGCTTTTCTGGAATTTATAGTTTCATCTTTTCTTATCTTTTTAAATGTATCTCCAATTGGTTTGCCATCTTTATCTTTAATAATCTCATTTTCAGGAAGGGGTTCTGTTTTTTCAACATTCATGATAACAGGATAGGTTACAAAATCAGAGTGTTTCTTCACAATATGCTGAATTGTATACTCTTCTGTAAAATTCTGCTCACCATCTTCTGCATCTTTCAAAAAGAGAGTGACATCAGTTCCTCTTTTTTCCTTTTCAAATTCCTGAATTGTATATGATCCCTGCCCGTCAGACTCCCATCTGGTACCCATCTCTTCGCCGGGCGCTTTTGTATCAATCCTCACCTTGTCAGCAACAATAAATGAGGAGTAAAAGCCCACACCAAACTGGCCTATAAGATCAGTTGAAAGGGTGTTCTCTTTTTTTGATTTTTCCAAAACTTCCATAAATGCAGCCGTGCCTGACTGGGCAATGGTTCCAATGTTATCATTAACCTCGTCAAAGGTCATTCCTATACCATTGTCAGAAACCTGGAAGGTCTTGTTTTCAGAATCAATGGAAAGACGGATATGATAATCATTGTCATCGCTGAAGAGATCAGGATCTGTCTGCTCTTTAAACTTTGCCTTGTCAATGGCATCGGAAGCATTTGAAATAAGCTCCCTTACAAAGATTTCCCTGTTGGAATAGAGAGAATTGATAATAAGGTGCAAAAGCTGCCGCACCTCTGTTTTAAACTTACGTGTTTTTTTTGTTCCCATTACTTAACTCCTTAAATTTGATTTTCAAACTATAACTAAAAATTGCTTTAATAATAATTGTAGCAAAAACCAAAATGTCAAGATATGCTATGGGAATAAGGTGACAATATAAATTATTATTACCTGTTTTTACTTACCACTAAGCAAGATCAAGTTAATAAAAATTCACTTGGCACTCCAAAACTTGTCACAATAATTTCTTTCTTTGCTCTGGTAGCTGCAACATAAAGCAATGCTCTTTCATGAACTTCAGCCTCTTGCTTAATAACAGGATCATATGTTTGTATGCTTGAGCTTTCAAACGGAACAACTCCCTGATTAACTCCCGCAATGATAACTCTGTCAAATTCAAGGCCTTTGACTCTATGCATGGTGGCAAGCCTAAGTCCGGGAGAATTTTGATCTTCAGCCTCAGTACGTTTTATTAAATATGTTTCAAAACCTTTATCTTCAATGGCACTTTTGTATTGAGTTATAAAATTGTTTGTTCTGGCAACCAGACAAATTTCCTTTATCTGAATTTTATCTTTGTTCATCTGTTGCAGGTATTGGGTTATATAATCAATTTCTTCCTGAAAAGTGGTAAAACTTTTTATTTTAGGTAATGAACCATGAAGCAGTGATTTATAGCCTTTTTGATCATCATTACCCCCATCAAGATCATCGACCTTAATATTTTTTAAAAGACCCACAGCCCATTTTTGTGTTTCTTCGGTTGTTCGATAGTTTATTCTGAGCTTTCTTCCCCGCCCAATAATTTTGATACCGCACTGTCCAAGCACAACCCTGTGTTTATAGATACGCTGGTGAGCATCACCGACAATAAATATATCGTTTTTAGTTTCCTGCGGAACTATTTGCCGTATAAGTTTAAAGGCCTGCACCCCCATATCCTGGGCTTCATCCACAATTATTGAACGATAGGAAAGGTTCTGCTGTTTTTCCCGGAGTAACAGCCTGGCATCTCTCATTGCATCAGCCCCTTCCCGAAGCCCTTCTTCGTTGAGTAGAATTCGATATTCCTCAAATACAGTCCAAACCAGTTTTCGTATCTTTCTACTCAACCGTGTTCCTCTGCCGACACGGGAGGCTTTTATGTATTCTTCAAAAGAAGTAATTGCCTGGGGCTGGATCACCCGCGTCCATTCTTCCCTGTAAAAAGACAAATCAAAATCAAGATCTGCAGGAACTAAATCCAATGCTTTATTCCAGAGAGATCTGGTTCGATTGCCGTAATCAATTGTGTAATCATATCCATTTTTATTTAAGAATCGGGATACCCACCTGTCCAAATTAACGACCTCAATTCTGCGCATCATATCCTTTGTGCAAATTTTTGACAGGTTCTCCTGAATATCAGCAGCAAGGTTCCGGGTAAATGTTGTAAACAGTATTCGGTCTTTATCTTTTGCAAACTTATTTCGGACAAGCCATTTTGCCCGGTGCATGGCAGCAACTGTTTTCCCGGTACCGGCACCACCAAGGACCCGAACCGGACCATTCCAATTACGCTCAACGAGTTTCTGCTGGGAGGGGTGAAGAAAAATCCGCCATTTTTCCAAGGGTTCATTTAATATGGCTGCAAGTTCCAGGTCATCTTCAACAATATAAAACCTGCGGCGTGAATCCGGGTTTTCCAGGGCTGAACTAAAATCATCTGTATCTACAGCCGCAATTTTCTCAGTAGATTCTATTTCCTGAAGCACTTCCTCCAAAGAAAACCCTTCAGCAAGAAAGAAAAGAGATTCATATGCTTCCTGGGGTATTTGACTTGATATCTGATCAAGCTCTTCAACGGTTTCCAAGCTTCTGATAAGTGGTATCTGCAATTTTGGAAGCCCGAGTTTTAAAAGATGTCTGTCCCGAATATTGTCAAACAATGCTTTTTTAGTATCATGGCTGATTGGCTTTTCTTTGGCTGCCTCTTCTATCTCGATAACCTGCAGACTCCCGGTCTCAGGATGTATTCTGTAAGATTTATTTTCAGCCCATTTGTATGCTTTATCATGATGGCCCACCCAGAGAAGTACATAAACATTCCCTTTTTCAGGTTTAAGCACAATTCCTCTGTAAGTATTATCAATACGAACAGATCTCATATTCTTATCTTTTGAATTCATAATTTTTTCATAATTTATACCTGACAGACTTGGATTTGATCTGAATTTTGTTACAAAACCCATCACTCTGGCCTGTTGTTTCCTTGGTATTTTTGAAAAAGATAATAGGAAATCAGAAGCAATTGCCACTTTGATCTTATTTATAGGACCAGCCATACTCATTCCTCCTAATCGCTGAGCAAATCGATATATTCTGCTTTATTATTTAAAACGTCATCTATCATTGCTACTTTCCAGCCTGCTTGCTGAAATATCGATGTAAATTCAATCTGGTGTGATAATAAAAATGCCACTCTCTTTTCAATCCAGCCCAGTTCTGCTTCTGCAATAATTTGACCTTTTTCATCAACAAACTCAAATCCGGCTTCCGGGACCGGGCAGTTCATTTCAGCCAGTTGTTTTATAAGTTTATGAAATGCAGGATCTATTAACTCCAACACTTCATCCCACTCACTTTTAGTCCCAGAAACATCTTCTGGTTCTGTATCTCTAAATCCTTTGTATGCAACACCATTGGCCATATCCTGCCCGGTTATGAAATACGAGTGTGGAATAAACTGAAAAAGATTATACAACCGAAGAAATCCATTCCAGGCCGCTTCAAATTCTTTTTTCTCCTGAAATTCATCAAGATCTTCCAGTCTGCAGGCAATATACATTTCAGATGCCTTATTTGTCTGAATCGCATCTTTCTGAACAGCAATACTGATTTGTAAAAAACTATTTTTTAACTTTGGCTGGGACAAACCATAAAACCATTGATCCTGCTTAACTTCAAAAGCATCTTTAATAATCTCGTTTACCTCTACAGGAAATCTTGTCTCTAAATTTTCAAACCATTTTGATTCGCCCTCGGACGTTCCATATGTGACATTATCAAGATGAATCAGGCCGTGGATAAAAGCATGACAGCTCCACTTTTCAGCATCCGGATTAACTAAAAAACGAATCAGCCACTCAAAGCTGTCAATATTATTTGTTTTTCTTAAATTTTTTATTTCGTATAGTTCAGTCAGTTGATTATATTTTAAAATCTTTTCTTCTTTTTGAATATGGGTATAATTTTCAAAAAACGAATTCTGATTTTTATATTGATTTTCAATATCTTTCCAGGACAATGACCATACATAGAAATTATTGCTTTGTGCAATTGCACACCTTTGATGCATGTCTTTTCCAATACGGTCTTTATGAAAAGTAAATCCATCAGTAAAAACAGCAATGGGTTGAAGCCCGTCCCTGGCACGGGCCGGCCTGAATACAAAATCCGCCCTTGATTTAACCAGAACACCGTCCGGCTGCCCTAAATCAACCTGCAATTCAATATACCAGGCTCTGTCGCCAATTTTATAAAAATACCCTGGTTTTCCATTAACCACTTCTTTTTTAAGCGAAACCGGCAGGTTTTCTTTTTTTACCCTTCTTAAGGCCTCAATAAAACGGGCTTCAAGAACACTGTCAAAAAGTGAATTGATTTTGATATCTTTCAAGGTTTTTGTCTGGATTAAAAGATCCTTGCACTTTAAAATTTCAGACAATATCTCAATGGCTGTATCCCTGGATGTCCCGGACATGGTGTAGCTTCTGCGATAAGCAAAAAGACATTTGTAACATCCGTCTTTTTCAGGATTCTGGTTACAGGAACAGGACTTTAGAACTTCAAGGGCTTTTTCAAAAACTATCATCAATGGTTTTTTGCTCCGCATCAATTGTTTCAAATAACCCGTACCGCCGGGAACGGTATCGTAAATAACAATAAATTGTTTTCTATGACTTGAATCTGCAACCGGCTCTTCATGCAGCGCCGTCTGGATGTGGTCAATATTGCCGCCAAACATCTGTTTCAGCCCGAGATGCAATGCAGCAATAAAACTATGGAGTTTTTTATCCGAGCTTTCAAGGGATATAATGGGCAATAACATCATGATGGCTTCAGATGCAAATTCTCTATACAAATAGACACAATCAGCCAAATTTTTTTCTGAATCTTTTTTGCGTGACGGGCAGGTTAAGGAGTGTTTAATCTCACCTTTTCTGTTTTGAATTTTTCCACAATATTTGCAGATTAAAAAACCCTTTCTGGGCAGCTCCAAACCTGCAATACTTACTTTCTCACCGATTTCCTCCTTTTCTCCAAAATTAATTTCCCTGAAATTTGCTTTGGATAAAAATTCAAAACCAAATGGCAAGTCATCTGTTTTCACTTTATATGCATCTGTTATATCTGTTTCTTTAAACCCCACAACCATCTGTTTGTTGAAAAAACTTGTATTTCGTTCATCATTATCGTCACTGATACGACTGTCTTTATCAGAGGTCGTGGCAAACATTTGCTGCATCCTCAGCATATTTCTTTTCTGGCCTGCATCTGACCATAATGGACTTCCACACTGGGGACAGGATGAATACTCAGAGAGAGTGCCTTCAATGGCCATAAACGAACACTTGTCACACAACCGCCACATTTCAACTTCCGACACGGACAAATCGACCTGATCAATTACCACTTTGCGGCCACCTGCATAAAAAGTGCTGGCGGGTGCAAGCTCACTGATGGCACTCACAGCCGGTCTTTCAAAATCATAGGTGAATATGTCGTAATTACTGCCTTGTTCCTGAATTTTTGCCTTTCTTCTGTGAATGATGGAACGGAGCATGACACCGGCCTGGGGAAATGCATAATTCGGCAGCAGTCCTTCATCTGTAAAAAAATTCAACGTATGTTTATCATTAATCCGTGTAACAAGAGAATGAAGTCCTTTTTTTTCAATAATAAGCTCTCCAAGCTCTTTTTCATAATTTTTGTCTTTTGCTTTTTCTTTCTTTTTCTTTCTGATTTTGGCATTTAACGCATTGACTTTCTTTTTAAGAGATTCTCTTGCCCTGTAATGGTAAGTCAGCTGTTCAATAATCCGGTATGCAAGGCTGCCCTCATTCTCATCATTACCCCGGGCAAATTTTTCAAGAAACAAAATGGACTCCGGAGTTAAAGTTTTTGGAAACAGTTTAATAAAGTCATCAAGGATAATCGTCTGGCGGGTCTCAATAAAACTTAAAAAACTATGGGGAAATTTATTGATATCAACAGGTTCAAGATTACTCAAAACATGCCTGAGTTGTTGCGGAATCGCATTTTCACTGATGCCGCTTTCAACCCACTGATCAAAGCAAAAGGCTGTGAACTGCCGCTCAAGCACTGCCGAAGCATTTAAAAAAATACCCGGGGGGTCGATTTGACCTGAAATCATGGTTTTGGGGTCTGCAAAAAAATAGAGATCATGGGGACTCGCATTTGCCACGGTATAATTCAGGGAATTTCCATTCTCTCTTCCGGCCCTGCCGATTCTCTGGAGATAATTTGCCTGGGCAGGTGGCACGGAGCACAGTATGATCGATGAAAGATCACCAATATCGATTCCCATCTCAAGGGTGGGGGTACAGGATAGAAGATTGGGGTCCCAGGGGTTTCGATCTTTTCTCTTAAAATCTCTTTCAAGGGTTTCTTTCACATCTCTTTCAAGAAGACCTGTATGTTCTGCCGCAAATATCCGTTCTATATCTCCTGATGCGTATAATTTTCCATAATAATCAGGCTCGGTATCCATCAAAGTGTAGGTTCCCGGGCAATTTTGCCTGATGCAATAAGCATTCTCCCAGAAAGTTTGTTCCTGCAATGAGACAGACAGGTTATGACTGCATTCTCTGCAGGTAAACTGGATAACATTTTTACTGACATTAAAGCTTTTTGGATAGATTCCCCATACCGGCTCATTATTGATTTTATGCTCATATAAAATTTTATCATCAACAAGGCTTTTGAGGATAAATTCATAAATTGAACGTATCAGTTCTCCCACAAGGGGATAAAAAGGAGAAAAGCATTTATCCGCCCAGAATTCATACCAGGTCATGCGGCTGTTTTTTTTACTGAAAATCTGATCAAACCGATATGATTGTTTAACCGTCAGAAACGCAGGCGTTCTGGCATTAATACTGAAATTCGGCATCCAGGGAATCCGGTTGATAATATAGGGCTCGCCCCATCGTTCTATAAAAGCATCCAGCTCTGTATAATAAAGTCCGCCCCTGTTTTTCAGGTGTGTTAGAAATCCTGAAAGAAACAGTTTAACACTCTTTGTGTTCAATTTTTCAAAACCGCCGATTTCATTTTTCAATATCCCCAAAAGCTTTTGGGACATTGCATCAAGCAGGGCAGGATTGGCATGGGCAATGGATGAACTTGTTTTTTCAAGGGTGCGCCCGATGCGGGTTCTAAAACCATATTCGCTGTATATTTCCCATTCGATCCGTTTATGTACCTGATGTTTTAGATCGGAACCTTTGGGAAGAATTCCATCCTTTTTTAACTTAGCATAGTCTGGAAGCCATGCCATATTTGGCGCAAGAAAGGTTGAAATAAATCTGTTCTCGTTCATTTTATCCGACCAGTACCTGATGAATTTTCCAGACACCTGATCAAGAGAGATCTCTTTTGTGTCTTCAATAAAATGCTGCAAAGCACCTCTAAAATTGAAACGGAATGTCCGTCCCTCGAAAAAACCGGCCCGATGGGCTGCATCCTGTACAGAGTCTGAAAAGGTTAAAAGCTTTTTGTCATCATTAAAAGTGGAAGAATACAATTGCGCAATCAGCACACTGGTCAGGCTGGCCGCCCTTGATCCGAGAATGGTAAGGCTGTTATATCCCCCGCAATAAGGGCAATTGTGCGTACCAAATATTCGGTCGTTCCTTCGGGTTTTCGTATTTGGGATGAAAACATGTATCATTGAGCTGCCGCCGCAATTTTTGCAGTCATTTTTATTAGAGCCTGAAACCAAATGAAGACAATCCGTGCAAAGGCTGTCGAATAGTCCATCCATGAAGAACTGTGTCGGATTTTTCTTTTCCGGAAAAATAAAGGTCACTTTGGGATCATTCTTAAAAAAGGCAATATAAAATGATTGAAGATCCGGGTTAATTTCATTATCCATTTCCCGTTTAAGGCCGGCCCATCCCATGCTGTTGCAATCTCTGCAATGGATAAGGGGCAAATGCTTTTTCAACTGCTCTTCATTCAGATCATCAGCAAAATTGATACAGGGTTTTGCCGAAACCTCACCCACCATGCGCCGAAGCTCTCTCATCCAGTGTTGATACCTGACATTAAGAAAGGAAAAGACCGTATCATTTATTTTGATTCGTGCAATGGAGACAAGGGCCAGAAGACTTGCGAAAAGATTTATTTTATGCGCCGGGGCAAGCGATTTTAAATCGGCAGTACATTTTTCCAGCTCAAACAATATGTCCCCATAGCTTTTGCTTTCACCCTTGAGTACCTTGAGCAGGTTCTGGAAAAAACTGTGGCCCTTGAGCTTTTCACTCAATTCAAACCGCCACTCCATATCTTTAAAATCTTTTTCCAAAAGGATTTCATCAAACCAGAGCTGATACTGCATCAGGGCATAAGCTTTGAAATTGTCGTAGACTTCAGGGTTTAATCTGTCCATCAAGTCAGGGGCGACAAGATCTACTCGTGTGATCATACTTTTTTCTAAAAATTCACCGGGTGAAATTCTGGATTCAGTGATCACGGCATTTTCATCAAATGGTTCCCCAAATACTTCCCGGGCATATTCAACAAGACAATCCTTTTGTTCTTCACTGCCAAGAGTAGCTGATGTTCCGATACAGCATAAAAAATCTTTTGGCGTATTCAGGCGGGCTTTTAACCTTCGGACAAGACAGGCAAGATCAGAGCCTTGAGCCCCGTCAAATGTATGCAGTTCATCAACGACCAGGAATTGAAGGGTTTCAGGTACTGCCTGTGACCACAATGGATAATCCTTTGCCCGTATGAGCAGATAGTCCAGCATCTTATAGTTTGTAAGCAGGATATCCGGCGGGTTTGTCCTTAAGGTCTCTTTGTGGGTGATGATAAAATCCTGACCCATCACCATGTGGGGATCTTTTTCACTCTGACCGACATACAGCCCTGCCGTAACCATCCCTTTTAATTTTGGATTGTCATATATGGCTTTGGCGAGCCGTCCGGCCTGGTCAGTGGCAAGAGCATTCATGGGATAAATAAAAATTGCCTTGATTCCGGATTCACCCCTGTGCTGATAACAAAAATTGAGCACAGGATATAAAAAACTTTCTGTTTTACCAGAACCGGTTCCTGTGGCCACAATGGTGGATTTTGGTTTTTCCCCTGAAAGACGTTCAAAGGTATGCTCCTGATGAAGATGGGGCGAAAAACTCATGGGAACATCTATAAAATAATCCGGCCTGCCCGACCCTTTTTTAAATGGAAGCTGGACAGACAAATAAGGACCTTTAAACACCTTGTCATCTTCAGATAACAGGTCGTCAACAACTCCGTGGAAAAATGGCGTGGACACAGGAAAGGTAGTTTTTAAAAAATCCTCTACACCTTGTTTTAACTGCTGTGAGAGTATGGAAGGTATCATTTCAGCTTCACCAGCACTTTCCAATACCCGCCCTTATCCGGGCCTATTCTTTTCAGCACGCCCTTTTCTTTTAATTTAATCATATTATTTTGTATATTTCTTAAAGTGATTCCTACAATTTCAGACAGACTTTCCTGGGTAAGATTTTTATTCTTTTGTAAACTTTTTAAAATCAGGATCTGATTTTTAGACAGATTGAACTTTTTTTCTACGTCTTTTTCTACGTCGTATGTGATGTTTTCTACGTCTTTTTCTACGTCGCTGAATTTTTTTACAGGGTCTTTTTCTAGGTCGTATGGCCGTATATCCAATAATTCGACCCTGAAAAAATCTCCAATCTCACTGATTTGGTAGGTCGCTGTCTTTAACTCTTTAACATGTAGAAACTTAAGCTTGCTCTGTAAAAATAACAAGGCGGTCTGTCTTATCTTTACCTGTCCAGCCAAATCCTTTATGCTTGTTTTTAATCGTATCCAATAGTTTTTGATATTTAGAAAAGGCCGCTGGTGAAATTTTGCCGACGATTTCGTGCAATTCCTGCAGGGATTCAATATCCCTGCTGTATCCTGCATCTTTTTTACCAAGCCGTTCTATTCTATTGTAAATGGTATCAAGGCATGCGGCCGGACTTGAAAAAAGAGATTTTTCAAGGGTTGTTTTAAAAAGCTGTTTTCCGGTTTTTTTCTGGTCAATGGATGTAAATTTTAGCTTTGTGAATACATTAAAAGTTATTTCTTCTTCTAACCCTGCCTCACAACGGGCAACACTGATTTGCCTTTCCTTGAATGCCGATTCCACTTGAGCCTGAATATCTTTTTTAAACCGCCGGATATAAAGACCTTTGATATCTTCGGGACCATACTCTTCCGGATTGGCAATGGCTGTGGGGTCCAGCATATTCATCAAACTGGCAAAGCTTTTAGCCTTACCGTCGTGGGGTGTTGCAGAGAGCATTATCAACACGGATTTTCATGGAACATAAAGCACCCCTAATTATTTTCACTCTCGGGCCATATTTTTTGTTGGCACAACTCAAGAAGTGCTGTCACCCAAAATAGTAAATTTTCGCTTGCC
>JAQIBP010000065.1 GCA_027858995.1 Deltaproteobacteria bacterium
ACATGTCATTAATAAAAGAATTTTTTATTCTCATCACTTAATTATTATGTTCTCATGTCCTGTCTTAAATATTTTATATACTATTATCAGTAAAACAGTATTAAAAAAGATGACTGATAAACTGTAAACAATGGCAGCACCGACTCCACCCCATACCTGGACGCATAAATAACATGCAATCAGATTTAAAATTGCTGTTAATACGGTTATTTTTCCAAATATCTGTTCTCGCCCTGTCATTGATAAGGCAGAACCAACAAGCCCGGTGGCTGCATTGAAAAATTGGCCGACAGCGAGTATCTGAAGTACCAATTTTCCTGAAACAAACTCTTCTCCGAAGAAACCTAATAAAATTTCAGGAAAAAAAAACATACAGCAAAATGGGATTAATGCACCAATTGCACTCCATTTCATGGTTTTAAAAAATATAGCACGGAATTCTTTGATATCATTTCTATAATATGCTGCCGACATCATAGGCGCACCTATTGCGTTTAGCGAAGTCATCACAAAGGTGTTGAAGATTGCAATACGACTTGCCAAACTGTATATACCAGCACTCTCCATGTCACCCAAAGATCCTAAAATAAATACAGATGTTCTTTCCAAGATTACCTGTGACAAGCCAGCAAACAAAAATGGAAATGCTGTTTTCATCCAATATTTTGTTTGATATTCTGGTTTTTTTTTACATGTTTCTGGAAGCTTTTGCCATAACCAGTACATTCCTGATAACAAAGTAATGGCAGTCAACCATACATAACTTTTTAGAAGGCTGTCTGCATTGTTAACAATCCCTATGTAAACCATCCCAATCAAGGCCATCGGCAAAATGATCTCATTAAAAAAAACACTCTCAATAACATATCTAAAACCCATAAAAATACGATCTCTTAATTGGGAAATTGCCAGTATCGGGACAAGCATGGCTGAATAAAAAAAACTATTCACAGACTGGTCAGGAACCAAGCCCATCATAATCCCTCCAGCAAGTAAGGCGCTTATGACCATAGCTGAGCAAAAAACAACCTGGTGCCCTTTAATTAAAACCCCGGATAATAGTGACCAGCAGTGTTTTTGGCTATATTCGTTTATAAATCTTATCATTGCCACAGGCCAGCCTATACCTGCCATTAATGCGAGGATAAATGTGATTGACAATGTATAGCTGAATACTCCATAATCAGAAGGACCTAATGTATTGGCCAGTACAAAATGCATTATAAAAAGCAATAAAAAACCCAACCCCCTGAAAACAAAGGATTCAATGCTTTTTTGCTGTAGCAGTGGTAATTTATTTTTATAGCCGTTAAAAATCAATTCGCTATTTCCCTTCTCCTTTAAATATGGATTGCAGGGTTTTAAAAACAATAATAATATCCAGCAGAAAGGACATGTTCTGAATATAAAACAGCTCATACTGAAATTTTTCAAGCTGCCCATCTTCAGACCCTGCATAGCCGTAACGAACCTGAGCCCATCCACTTAGTCCGGGTTGGATACTGAACCTTAACTCATAAAAAGGTATTTGCTTACTGAGTTTATTTGCAAAATATTTTCGAATCGGTCTAGGACCAACAAAACTGAGATCCCCCTTTAAAATATTCCACAACTGAGGCAATTCATCTAATCGACTTTTTCTTAAGAACCTGCCAAGTTTTGTGACTCTTGGATCTTCGCTATCTGCCCATACAGGCCCTGATATTCCCTCTGCATTTTCAACCATTGTTCTAAATTTATAACATATAAAGGGTTGACGGTTCACCCCCAGCCTTTCCTGAGAAAAGATCACTTTTCCTTTACTCTCTATTTTAATGGCAATTGAAATCATTACAAAAAAAGGAAAACAAAGAATGATTAACAAAAAAGAGACAATAACATCAAACATCCTTTTAAACTTTAAATACGATTTACTCACTACTCCCTGCAGATCTTCTCTGCTCAACAGCCATCGTCCATCAATATATTCCAGAGGTACTTTCCCAGTTAAATTTTGATACAAATTGGGAATATCATAAACCTCCTTATTTTTCTGTCTTGTTTCAAGTATTAATTGAATCTCTTTATTGGAAAAAGATGCATTGGAAGAGTCAAATCCAAGAATATCAAACTGATTGTCCTCTAATAAATCCGCCAGAGATGAATAGAAGACCATATCCTTTTGAGATAAACATTCAGCTTCCCATTCGTTTTGATTATCTCTATTCAATATATGAGATATTTTAAAACCACTCAACTCTGATTTAGACAATTCAGCAATAAAAATTTTTGCAATTTTGCTACTACATACAAGGGCCACTCTTTTCTCTTTTTGAAAAAACCCCAATGTTTTAAAAAGAACCAAACGACAAAACACCAGCAGCAAAGACAATACAAAGATATGATACAGCAAAACCTGCCTGCCAAACACATATTTAGGAAAGAAAAAAAGGCATCCGCTGATAATCAGAGCTGCCACAATAACACTGATAACAATTTTACTAGCCATCCTGATCGGGCTACCCATTTTTTTCAGAGAATAGAGATCTAAAACATAAAGGGTAAGCATATGTACCGGGATAATGAGAGCATGGCCGAGTTTAATTTTTATCAACACCCTGTCTAATGAAAAAACACCAGTGTTAAGATAGATTCTTAAACAATAACTTATAAATATTGCAATACTTATTACAACAACATCAACCATGGCAAAAATATATTTCTGCTTTTTAGATGAATTTAAAAAATATTGTCTCATTTAACCTGCTTATCTACTGTTGACTTGATCCTGTTGATAAATAAATTTGCACCAATACCAGCCAAGATATATACAAAAATAATCAATTGTTCCCGATGGCGGGAGGCTGCAAATCCATTGCCATGTACCAAACTGGCAGGTAAAATGCTAAAAATCATGAACAACAGGAGAGCAGTGCTTTTCCGGGTTTGACCGGACAAAATAAGCTTTGCCATCCCAAACAGCGCCAGGGCATACAATACATACAAGATAAAATTATTAAACACCAGAAAAACCTGATTAAATCTAAATATCTCCCATGGATAGGGCCGGGTTAAAAAATTCAAAACCTGAACAGGCGCATACGAAATTAGACATTCACTCCAGGAATCGGGTCTGTTTTCCGGAAGATAAGCCAGACCGAAATCAATATGACGTGCTGCCTTATCATAAAATACCTGGGGAGATATATGGTTAATATGAAATTCCTGTTTAAGCACCCCGCCACCACGCCCACTATTCTGTCCACTATTCTGAGGCAACACATATGAGGAGGATAAACAGACAAGATAAACTGTCATAAACAGACCTGTAATTTTAACAGCTCCCAGCAGTTTATCTTTTGAAATGTTTATATTTGCAGCCATTACCAGTCCACTCCAAAAAATTATGACCACAGGAGCTTCTTCTCTTAAACAAAACAAATAGATAAATATTGCTGCCAGCAGTAAATCCTTTATGATTCCACCGGATTTGTTCCAGACAAGAGTCTGATGAATCAGAAAAATCATGATGGAAATAATAACAATTTCTCTGTTAAATGCAAAGGACATGAAATTCAAATAGGGCATTAATGAAAATATTAAAGCAGCGGTTATTGCCTCTTTTGAACCTGCAAAGACTAAAGCTGTTTTATAAAGAAAAAAGATTCCAATCAAAGAAAAAAATATATTAAACATGGCGCTCAAATAGAGGTTATACCCAAAAAAATAATTAATACAGGCAATCGGTATGACATAAGCAAGCTCAACAGGTTCTGCGACTGTTAAAGAGAAATCTCTGTTCTTCCAGGAATCAGCCAGATCATTAGCCATCTGAATGTTTTGTAGTGCGTCCTGTTTTGGGGGGAGGAATTCAACAGAGTAATTTATAAAAACCAGACCTGCCTTCAAAATAAATACAACCATTATTAATTTCCAGATCAGATCATTGCTATTTTTTTTCTTAATTTTATAAATCATAAAAAAAAATACAAGATAAGTCACAGCGGCAACAAATATTTCACCAATCCCATTTCCGCGACTGCTTTGTGGTAAAAATGACTGCAAACAAAACAGACCCACCACTGAAGAAAATAACATTATCACCTTCAGCATCAAGGGGTCTCTATTTTTAAAAATTTTCATGCGGTTATTCAATTTTATTTACAGTGTAAACACATTTAGTGATCCAAAGTGTTTTGTAAAGCAGTCAAACATATTATCGAATGGTTGTATAGCTTGCTTGTTCTTTACCAAAGACAGCTTTTAACACACCTATAAATCTGCTGATATTATATAATACAAACTGATATGGAAAAGAAAAAATCACCTTGAATCTACCTTTGTACGTTTCCCGGGAAATATAACCTGTAAAGGCAAGCAGATAAAAAAGAAGCTGAGTAAAAAAAACAGTAATATACAACATATGCTGTCCAAGTAAAAAAACGTTACTCACAAAAGCAAAAATCATGAAAAAAGGGGTCAAATGCCGGAAAGTTTTATGGAACAATGCAGCAAAAAAGAGGTCAAATCGTTTCAAACATAGCTCTTTTGTAAAAAGTCTTTTCAATACACTTTTAAAACATCTGGAGGTTTGTCGGATCCTTGTTTTAAAAGCACTTTCAAATGATTCTGAAATATAATCATAAGCAATGGCTTTAGGTTCATAAATGATATAATACCCTTTTGCAACTGCTAAAAGAGTAGCGGCATAATCAATATCTTCATTAGGCATAATATTCACATAAGCATCTTTTCTCATCGCAAGTGCTGCTCCTGTACCAAAACCAAGCAAACCAAGATTACTTTCACATGTCCTGATCAACTCTTCATATCGCCAATATATTCCAGCAGACCGCCCGATATCGCTTTCATTTTCATTTAAATAGTGAATTCTACCGGCAACAGCGCCAGTTTTGGCATTTGTAAAGTGTCGCATAATTAATTTTATAAAATCACTGCAAAAAACAGTCTCGGCATCAGTAAAGATGAGTATATCACCCTTTGCAAACTCACTGCAGTCGTTATGAACCATTGCTCTTCCGCGATTTTTCTTAAAATCTAAAACACGGACTTCTGGATGATTACATTTTTTTGCTATTTCAACTGTTTTATCTGTGGAGCCGTCTGAACCAATTATAATCTCAAAAGGATATAAGTCAGTAACTTCAATGAGATTTTCAATTCTCTTAATAATATTTTCTTCTTCATTATGGGCTGCAACAATAAAGCTGATAAAAGGCTCCTCAAAAAAATTTATGTTAGAAAAAAGACTCCTTTTCTTAAGTCTGCTGAAAAGAAAAAGACAAACCGGATAAATGATCCAGCAAATCAGTATGCATATAATATTAAACCAGAAAAAACTATAAATCATTTCTTAACAACTCTCTTAGTTTTGGAGAAAGCCAGGTTTTTACAATTTTATGCCATGTCAAATGTTCAATGGATTTTGCAGCATTTTGATAAATTTTTTCTGAAACTCCATTTTCCCATAATTCCTGCATTTTGCAGCATACACTCTTTGCATCATCCTTGATGATATATCCGTTTTCACTATCTTGAATTATTTCTCTGTTTCCATTTGTATCAGTAGCAATCACAGGCAGACCACATGCCAGCATTTCAACAGCCTTTAAAGGAACCTGTGGTCTGTACATCCCTTCATCAGGAACAAAAGCAACCCCCAAATCATGATCCCAGATAACTTTTCTCAATTGATGCTGCGGCAAAAAATCATGAACAGTAACTATAGATTCCATCTCTTTTTCACTGACATACTGCAGCAATTCATTTTTACTGTTTCCGCTCCCGAGAATAGTCAGCCTGATCTTACATCCTTTTTTTACAGCCTTGTTAACTCCTGAAATCAGTCTTAATAATTTTCTTTTTTTATCAAGAGAGCCGTAATAGAGACACCTGAGAACAGCTTTAGTGCTGAATTGACATTTGCCAACATCCTTAAAAAAAAAATCAGGATCATATCCCAGGGGCAATAATGATGTTGAACTATTATTCACCATTTTTTCAATTATATCGTTATTTAAGGCAAATATATGATCAAAAAATGGAGTGATTACCTTATAATAGAAATACTTCCATTTTTTGTCAGGAAGGGTTCGTATATCAAGAATGCATTTTGTATCTTTCCCCAAAACATTAGCAAGGAAAACTACCTCTGCCGCACCAATATGATTATTTACATAAACCACCGCAGGCCGTAGTGTTTTGATAAGCTTTGCAAGTGCAAAAAATCTTTTAAGATACCCAAATAAAAAGTAAGGGCTTTTAGCCAGCGGAGGATATATTGTCAATGTATTAATTTTAATCTTTTTATCAAAACTAAAATTACTGGTTGCTAAATTGACAGTAAAATCATCTCTCAATGAAACTTGTGCGGCAAAATGATGAATAGCCCACAATTGGTTTTGTACTTTTGCACCAGGCTTAATAAAGAGGAGGTTTGTTTTTTTCATAAAGAGACAATCACATTTTTCTGTATTTGACAATTGCAGCCATTAAGTCCCTGTCTTCATCTTCAAATTTTAAAGCACTAAGTAGAGCTAAATAGCTTAAAGAAAAAACCATTACTTTTATTATCCAAAAAACATTTAAAAAGAGAGGGGTGTTAAATAACAAAAATACAATTATAGTTGATCCTACAACTGCCAATAATGGTTTTATATATTTGAAATCATAGGGTTGTATTCTGAAAAAATAAAATACTTCCAACAGCCGAATAATGTTCAAAACGGCTATGGAAAAACCCGTAGCAAAAGCCGCACCAATAATTCCAAATTCAGGGATTAACAGATAATTAATCAGCAGATTAATAAAAACTGCTATAATCATATTAAAAAGCTCTATATCCTGCTTTCCGGACATCTGCAAAATGTATGCAACTGAACCTGTTATAGAATTTATTGTATACCCGATGGACAAAACAATCAGCACATAATATCCTGAGATATATTCATTCCCAAAAATGGACATAATATTTTTTGAAAATATCACACACAAAAAACACAGGGGGAGTGTTAATGTGAAGACCCACCTTGTCGTAGTTTTAAAAACACGATTCAATTTGGATATATTCTGAGTCGCATGAAGTTCAGAAATATATGGGGCAAACACTGCATCAATACAATTTAAAAATATCACCAGCATAGCTCCGATGTTCATTGCAGCATTGAAGATACCCACATTTTCAGAAACCTGAAAAAATCCTATCATTATTTTACTTAATTGATTTAACAGTAGATAGGAGACACCTACAAAAAGAACAGGAAGAGAGAATCGAAGCAGTTCCAAGGGTCTATAAAAAATTGATTTTTGACTGATACCCTGTAGATTTTTATATAGCTTTGAAATAAAAATCAGATTAATGATAAAAGTTATTATTAATGCCGTACCGAATGCGTAGATTAGAGAAGATAAAGAATTGTTGATCGTTAAAAAAAATACAGATAACGATAGAAACAAGCATGGGAAAAGAGTCTCTTTTAAAACAGCATAATGCGCCATTTTCTTAAATGCCCTTATCACCGCCTGAAAAGATCTGGTTTGGTTGAAAATGGGAATAAACAGGGTAAACGCGATCAAACAAAATCTCAAATCCGGATCCTTAAAAAAATTATATACAATAACTTTATTGAAAAGTAAGAGGACAAAACTGACAATACATGTTGAAATTAAAACAATAGCAAAGCCTGTTTTAATAGTATTCTTGGTTTTTAAAAACTCATTTCTTGCGTTATAGGCAGAACAAAATTTCATTAAGCCGGTTGGAATTCCTAATAATGATACTCTGCTGAGAATCATAAAAAATGAATAAACCAAAGCAAAAATCCCATACTCCTTTAATGATAATGTCCTGGTCAAAAAAATATGTGTTAACAAATTGAGAACTTTACCGGTAAGAATCCCTGCTAAAACAAGCCCCCCACCCGTTGCAATCTTATTTATAATAGTTGCCATTTGCTCCCAATACAGTATGATTCAGCTGTTAAGCCATGAAGAAAGGTCTTTATCAATACATGCTTCTAATTTCTTAATATCATCATGAAACAATTCCTTTAAAAGGCTTTTAGTTTCAGCTCTCATTATAATTTTTTTTTTACTGATATTAAGATCTTTCAATAAACCGGAGACCTGCCTTTGCTTGTCCAGGGGTACAATTTTTTTAACCAGTCTTTTAAAGATATTATCTCCATTGAGGATTCGCATAAGCATCTTGCTTCGTATTTTGCCCGACTTATTAAATCTTTTGGATAGGTTGAAATCCGCAAGACTTTCAACCCCCATGAATTCAATAATATTCTGATAAAACAATTCAGGTTCAGCTTTAAGCTCGTCAAACAGCAATATCAGCAAATTTTCTTTATCAAATATGTCAATATAGCGTTTCACCTGGTTAAAATATAATCCCATGTTGATATAATGGAAGCCATAAGGCTCTCCTTCTGATATACGGCTTTTCTCCATTGAAACAGCATCTTCAAAATTAAAACAATTTTCCTTTCCTGTTTTTAATTTATACTTATAATTTGAAAACGCTCTGTCCACGGGATTTCTGAGAATAATGATAATTTTCGCATCAGGATTATACTCTTTTATTTCGCTGGCAGCAGTTTTTGAATAAAGATAAGAGGTCGATACCTCCACACATTTGTCATCCCTTTTTGCAGGACTAAAAATCCTTTGATATTCCTGAATAGTTTCAATTTTTGAATCTTCGTAACAATATTTACCAAAAAAATAAGCTTCCTTATTTGACGGCACAAACACCTGTGGATGATCAAGAAAGTATCTAAAAAGAGAAGTAGTGCCGGCCTTTGCTGTACCAACTACATAATATTCAGGTCGAATTATATCCATCATTCTTTAATCTCGAGCTCTATTTCATATAAATTAAGTTTATTGCTGGCCTGTGATAAAAACAAAATTTATACTAATTTTTAATAAATTTTGTTAATTTGAATTTTTTCTGGTTTATCGGCAATAATCTGGTTTATTTCATTCTTTGAAAGAGTTGACTGATTTACCAAAAAGGACCTGAACGATTCAAATCGTTGGCTGTCCTTCTTTTTCATATTATCCATATATTCTTTCAAATTACTACCAACCATGGTCTTAAAATTGCCTGTTACTTTTGGGTTTTTTACTTTATATATTTTTATCTTTGATAAATCCATACATTTTATAAACCCTGGATTTGTATCACAATAAATCGATAAAAAGTTCCTTTTCCGGGTAACAATAATATACTCAATTTTATTTTCAATAATATTGTCAATAAGGTCTTCTTCAAATAAGACTCTTACCGAATATTTTAATAATTCACTGTTGTTTTGTGACCAGATAAACAATGGTTTTGCTTTGGAGTTTGAAATAATTCCTTTTTGTCTATATGGAGTATACTTATTTTCAAACACACGATAGGGGATTTTCCTGATATTATACTCACCATTTAAAAAGAAAAGAATCGAAAGTCTGTACTGCCAGTCACACATGAGATTTATTCCTGGTGAACAATTTTCTTTGATCCATTGTGCTGTTTTTTTAACAGTTTCATCATGCCACCCGGCAACTTTAAACGGAGGTCCAGTGTAGTATGAAAAACTTTTTGGTGAGTTCCCATGCAGTAATTTGACCATACCCGTGTTGGTGTATATTTGAATGACTATTAGAAAAGCAATAAATAAAAAAATCTTCCAAGATAATACTTTTTTTATAATATAATTGTTGGTTTTCCAATTCATTGTCAAAGCATCAACCTTTTTAAAAAAAAGCACACCTGAAGAATATATAAAATCAGACAGAATTAAATACATAACATAATATACAACCATATTTTGTCCAATTCTGAGAGTTCTGCCTCCTAAAAAAACAGCTATCGGTAGAAACAAAAGAATGGAGAATAATAAAATAAAATCTGATTGTTTTTTTTTGGTGATGATAGCGAAAATTAAATAAATCCACGACAATAGGAATAGAGGCGAAAATATAAATTCCTTTTTAATGTATAAAACATAATAATTATATAGATTGTTAAAATATTTTTGAACTTTTGTTATAAAATCAATTTCAATTCCGCTGTTTATGGACAAATACTCTACTACTTTTGGTCCGCCGCCACCAAGGAAAAGGTATAATTCACCCGACCTGAAATACAGATATGTCATCCAGGACAGTATCACTCCTGCAAACGAAATGTAAAAGAAAAAGAGCCCTTTAACATACTGTTGTCTTTTGGAAAGTACCAGTAATACAAGCACTGGTAATGGAAGAAAAATTAATGCCATTTCTTTTGTTAAGACAGCAGTTCCCAAACACATTCCAGCAATTACGAAATACCAGTTTTGATTTTTTTCAAATGAAACGTTAATAAAATAAATAAATAATAAAACAAAAAAAGGCATTATGTTATCTAACAGCAAATACGACGAACAGATATTCATTGTATACGAGGATAAAACCAATAATGATGTTATAAGACCTGTCTGTTTATTAAAAAATTTATTCCCAATTAAAAAGACCATAAAAATATTTAAAACAAAAAACAACCTAATCAATAAAAATGCACTTTTTACGGAACAGCCAAAGATCCAGAACATTGCAGCTAACATGCCCGGGAAGAGTGGTCCTCTCTGGAGTACCGGTGTAAGATCAGGGTTTACATAACCAAATCCATTATAAATATTTAAGGCATTTATCAAATACCAGGATGAGTCCGGCGATGTTGACACACCATGAATGGGGGAAAATAAAACAGCAATGGAAACTGGTATGATCCAAAGGTTATTATTTAAAAATTCTATCAGGTTATGTTTAACCAAACTTCTTTTTCCCATAAAAGCACTTCACCCTTTTCATTTTCATCAATAGATCCTTCTTTCTTTAAAACAACCATATATTTCACAAAAAGATTGTTCATCTCCTTCTACAAATGCTGAAAATAGCCTTTTTAAAGCCAATGGGTTCCAATTCAGGATACTCCCAAGAATATTTTTTTCTCTCTGAAGTTTATTGGGAGAATTCATACAAAGTTGATTCAATACTTTATACGTAGTGACATCAAACACGGGATACCCCTCAGGGGTCTTATGAGCAAAGGAGTCTTTAACTTTATAAATCTTAATTTTCCCGTTAGAAAAAGATCTTTCAAGTTCAAATGCATTGCTCTCATCAAGATATCGTGTCAAATAGTTACGTCTATAAGTTACTATAATATATTGAGCATTGCTTTTTTCTATAGTTTGTAACAATATGTTTTCAAATAAAACACGAAAACCATTCCCTCTCATTCTTTTTTTGTTAAATTTGTACAATGGTGTAATAAATAGAGGCCTTCCCAAGTGTTCAAACGTCAATAAATCAACTTTGTCTTTCGAATTTAATGACTGTATATCTTCTTTGGGACTCAATCTTAATTTCAACCCTTTTTTTTTGTCTTTCAAGTTTAATGCAAGTATACTTTCTTTATCTCCCATGTATAATGCCAATGAGTCGCCTTTAACTCTCAAATTCGTGGATTTTAAGGTTTTAATTTCGATTAAATCATACTGATTGTCTGTGAAAAAATCTATCGATCTTAAGTATTCATGTTGACATAATATTTTTGAGTCTACAGGAATATTTTGTTTTATCCATTTTGATACATTACGTACTGAATCACCTGCCCACCCGAATGTATTGAACTCACCCTGATAAAAAGAAAAACTTTTGTTCCCTTTATTCAGCACTAATCGGGTAAAATTTTTTTTCCCGTTGCCTGTCGCCCCTATAAATACCTGCAGGCAAAGGCAAACCGAAAGTACGGTTATAAGCATTATGTTTTGTATTAATTTCTTTTTTCTCCAAGATTACTTTTGCTTGCAACAAATCCTCCTAAGGTTTTGCATCCATCAAACAACATGGCTGATAACATCAAATACAATAATGCCCACAAAAATATCATCTGGCCATGGCGGAAGCTAATTCCTTCTGCTCTGACAGCTATATAAATTATTGGGGAGAATAATATAAAAGCAAATATTAAGGCTCCATGGGATCGACTCTTTTTCCATACTGATTGATATAAGGAATACCCAAAACCAAGGCAAAACAATTTACCTAAAATAAATGGCTTATCCAAATATATATTACAAAACATTTTAAACGAATAAATTTTGAATATTATTTTTTCCCAAATCGCTGAAAAAGTAATGGTATTCTGTTGATTGATCCATTCCAGGTAACCTCTATTTTGTAATTTATCTAAATCAGCTAATGGGCCTAACAAAGCTGTTAAAGGCATCTCTCCTGCTAATATCCTTTGAATCCATGGGGATAAAATGCCTATAAATACTATATATAGAATCACTATTCCTTTAACATTTCTTTTGTTTCTATTTTGCTTATAAAGAAAGAATAAAAAGGGCAGGAAAACAAACCAAAAGGCAAAAACTCCTTTGGTTAATAAAGCGACACTTAGTATAC
>JAQIBP010000053.1 GCA_027858995.1 Deltaproteobacteria bacterium
TTTTTGATAATTTCCTGCCTTTATGATTCCGGAATTGCTTCCCCCGGCATATATCCCAATGGATTCATCAGGCAGTTCATTTGAAATCTGGTTTGCCAGCCACCATATGGAATCAAAATATTGTGAAAAAACAATACATCCTTTTTCTATCCAGTTTCGGTGAATCAGATATTCAATCACTTTCTGATATTTTGGATCTCGTTCCTGGTTGTTTTCAAGGGCTTTCAGGCATCGTGTCAATTCAGCTCGTTCCTGAGCAGTCAAATCCTTCATGGCGGTTTTGTTTGTTGCCACAACCTGCTGATCATCCTCTTCTTCAAAAACAGAACCTTGTAGTAATTCAGCCTCGTTACCCCACTCCTGTAACATTTTTTCAGTGGTGTTACGTCCGGCATAAATAGTACTTCCGATTCTGCGCAGCAAAAGGGTTTTCAAAAACCCTGCTCCTTTTACTCTTTTACCGAGAAGCGAACAAAATTTTTCAGCTGCAAGATAAGCATCTTTCAAATAGGGAGGCAAGGGAAGAGAGTCAGAAGTCTTTTCACCAAACAAAACAACTTTAACTGGTTTAAGATACGGTTCCCCTGTTAAAGTATCAATTGTATTTTCAAGAAAATCTCGTGTTCTTCTAACAATATGTCTGATAAACGGGTTATGCTTGTGGCAAAAACCTGGAATCATACTTTTCAACCTGGTAATTTCAGTAGGTTTTAAATAATCCAGACTATCTCCAACAGCCGCATGATCACTGTCTTTAAGCCCTAATTTTCTTCTAAGGTTTTTAAAATCCCTTCCTTCCAAAGATGGCGGCATTGGATTTCTCATCCATCTCCATGCTTCACCAAGTTCATTGGGAATGGTCGATTCTCCTATTACCACAGATATGGCCTTATCAGGTTTCTGCCATTCAGACCATTCAGTGCCCAAGACCATATCATTGTCCTGCGCCAGTATCTTTAAAAGATCCCATGCCTCAATCAAGTGAATCTGAACAGGTGTTGCTGTTGCCAGCAGCATACTCTTTGTTTTCGGGCTCATTTCCCTCATAAACCGCATCAGATTATTGGGTTCAGCCTTTTCATACATGCTCTGATCATTGATTTTTTTCCGCCTTGCCCTGTGTGCTTCATCAAGAATAATACATTCATAGGTCAATGATTTTAAATGCTCTGTGATTTCAGATCCCGAAGTAATCAATCCCTGGGAAAGGATACCTATTCTGCGGGGGCATTTTTTAACAGACTCTATGCCTTTTGAAGGGTGAACAATGGATTGCTCATCTACCCAGTCTTTACCATTCCATATGGCAGAAGGAATACCCAGCAGATTATGCAATTCATCCTGCCATTGGAGAAGAAGTGTTTTCGGTGCTATCACCAGAACCGGCTTGCTGCCGCAAAGCGCCATTAGCATTGCACTTAAGGCAAGCTGAATCGTTTTCCCCAGTCCAACCTGGTCTGCCAGGATGAACCGGGCACCACCGTTTAAATGTGCATCATAGGCAAGTTTTACAAAATATTGCTGATGGGGCCAGAGCCCATATTCCTTTCGATAAACAGGTGTTTCAATAATACCGGAAGCAGGATCTTTTTCAGGATCTTGTTTCCAATCATCCATGGCAACTTTAGTACGGTGTGAAAGCCGTTTGATATCTTTGATAACAAAGTCACTTAAAGGTATTGCCATATGATGAAACCATAAAGCATCAAATTCATCCTGCACCCATTTTACAGCTTCTTTTGAATCATCTTCCCAAACCAGTTCATAATTTAATTTCCAAGCCCAGAGACTTTCATTGACACTTCCCATAAAAGCTGTCTGGTTGCCATTATTGTATGTAATTACACCGGCTTTTCCATGCACCAGCCCAAATGCTTCATCCGGAAGAACACGGATTTCAAGTTTTCCTGCTGCAATAAATTCATATAATCTTTGAAACCTTACTTTTGATAATTCTCCCAACTCTTCAGGCTGACTTTTGCACCATGATTTTCTAAGGGCAAGCTGGGCAGCTTTGGCAGTTTTGGCATCTCCGGGATGGATGTCTGAGTTACAGACCACTCTTATTTTACCATCCATGGCTTCAATTTTTTCACCTGCCACTTCAAGCATGGATGAACTGAAATAGCCTGCAATGCGATCATAGGTGACAGAATCAGATAACCGCTTATTTATAAAAGAGGTATCTAATTTTTTACGCCGGGATGAGAATCGTTTAATCATATTTATACCTTATGTGAAATTGATAAATAAAACATGGCAGTTACATACCAGTCACATAAAAAAATCCACAATATATTGCTGTATTACCCTGATTTTGCACAATATATTGGTTGTTGGTAAGCATATTATTTTTCTTAATAACTTTTTGGTTACATACCAGTTACATAAAAACTATGCCCAAAAAGGGATATATTTTGTAAGTTTTTTTGATAAATTTTCAGGATCATACTGTTTAATCATTTTTTTCTCAATTGTATCAGCAATAATTCTGGATGCCATGGGATAATTCTTTTTTTCTATGGAAAAGCGCTCTCTTAATGATGTGTTTGTTAAAAAATCATTTGAAACGTATTTCAAGCAGGCATGTTGATAGCAAGCCCTGATGCGGTCGGATTTATCCATATCAGCAAATGATTTATAGGCATATAAAACAGCTTTAGTATGGTTGGATGATACAATGAATTGAGGAGCAGGTAACTGAAAAAACTCAACTTGGAATATTACCTTGTCAATTCCACTGCCCCTCTCTTCACAGATATTAATCCGCCTCATAAATGAAGCCAAAGCCTCGTTTCTTGATTGGGGAGGTTCGTCAATAAAACGCTGGGTATCAATCAAAGGAATACCCGGATTGGTAATTTCTATGCGGTCAGAAAAAATTTCCACAAGAGGTCCTGTTCCTCTGATGATAAAAATTTGATGTATCAGGGCATTGGCCACCAATTCACGGATGGCTATTTCAGGATACATTCTAACATTTTTACGCAATGCCTGATCAATAATTTCATTTTCCGGTAATAGATCGTTAACAAAAGAAATGACACCTTCGAATCCAGGCCCATACCCTTTAATACCGGTTTGCTCCCTGATAGTTTCAACTCGGTTTTTCCCTCTATAAACAATGACTCTGATGGCTTTTCTGGAAAGCCTGTCAAACAGATTCATATCCTTTGCAAACATAATCCCACCAAGATTTGAGATATCATACAGACCACCATCTTTTGCAATGATCATTTTTTTGGAGATCAGCTTTGTTAGAATACCCTCCCGGTTGTCAGGCAAAGGCTGATCAGTCAAATCAAAATAGGCTGGATAATCCAGAAGTTTTAAAACCTGGTCTGATGTTACATTAGCTTTTGCCGCCTGCATTTCAAATGGAATATTGTCAAACAAGTTCCACAGCAAACGTTCTTTTTCAGGAAATTCTTTTAATGCCTTTTTATAAGTGCCTATCCTGACATACTCAATTGCCTTAAAACTGACAGGACGATGGCTTGCACAGGGAATTTCAAATAAGACAATGGGTTTTTCATCAAATGTGAATTCATGAATTTTAAAATCAATCCGGGGAGAAAGGTGCATGGCAAGCCAGCTTTCAAGCTCCTGGTTCCCTTTTTTGGCTTGGCGGAGTTTAAATTTTGTTCCGGAAATGGCATGTCCCACATCCTCGATACCCCAGATGATATATCCAAAATGTTTCCCATTAAGAGCTGCCGAATTCGACAACGCAGACAGATACTCTCCAATGGATTGAGGATCAGCAAAATTGCATTTGAATTCAAGCCATTCAGTTTCATTGGGCAGTTTAGAAAACTCCCGGACAAGACTTCTTAAATATTGAATATTCATTTCTTAAATTCTGCCTCCATGATCATTTTCAACAGCACCGGCAAGGCGTAAGGCTGCATCAGCGTCCTTTTCCCAATGTATCATATGAGGGATATAGGAAGCAGAGGACAAATATTTTAAGATTTCCAGGATCAGCTTGCGCTGATTCCAGTAATCATCAAGTTCAGCATGGAACCATTTTAAACCCTCCCGGGCATCTTCTGAATGAACAGTCTCATGCACGGCAAAAAGGATATTCCGGGTCAAAGAACCGGAAAATCCCATACCGCTTAAATGGGATTTTTTAAATTCTGATCCTGTTTTAAATCTGACTTCATTGGCTTTTGTGCTGGCATAAAGAAAAGTATAATCTCTCACTCCAAAACCCTTGGCAAGCTCCTGATAAGCTCCTGATCGGGCTTCCATATGTTTTTCAAGTTCAAGCCCTTTGAGATACAGCCGTTCCGAAGCAGATAAACTTTTCCATGACTGCCGGTCAATTCCAGATGGTACCAGATGATCAGATGCAATTTCAACAGCCCTGTCAATAACTTTTTCAAAAGCGGTCTTTTCACCAGATTCTTTCTGTCTGAAAAGTTCATGCCGGATATCCTGACCTTCAATATCGCTGTATTGGGTCAGCACTCTCAATGCCGCTGCATAGGCCGCAAGCTGGTAATCAGTATCACCAAAATTGGGATCATCTTTATCATCAAGTTCCATCAT
>JAQIBP010000057.1 GCA_027858995.1 Deltaproteobacteria bacterium
ATTGAGAAAGTATTAATCTTGAACGAGTATACAAGTCATATGGCTATAACTTACTGAAATCTATAGATCCAACCATATTTTGGGATAATAGTAAAAAGGTCTTAGAGTGCACTTTTTGATGCTAAAAAGAGGTGTTTAAGAATGGTGAATGAAAGGACGGGGACAGGTAGGGCAATCGCATGAAATTTTTTTTAACTCCCAGTACTTTCAAGAGATATCCGTTGTCCCATGCCGCAGTTAATTGTTTGTTTTTAATTCCAACTTTCGATGATTTTTCGTGGCGTAACATGTTTAGTGCAATATGTCTGATCACTGAGAAATTGGCCGCGGAGTCTCCTCTACGCATCCGACTTTCATCCTCTCTAAAAGCAATATCAAGGACCCAATGAACTTTATTCTCGATTCCCCTACCTGGGAGGCCTATTGATCTTGAAATTGCGGATATTTTATAATATTATTATACATCACATTTTAAAAGTGAAACACAAAGGCTGAAAAGCGTTAAAAAATATCTGGGAACAAATATTGAATCAAAAAAAAAACAAAGGTGAAAAATGAATTGTAACCCAGGCAAAAAAAGTATCGTTTTTTTTATTATGCTTGTTTTGATGTTCTTTCTGATCTTACTTCCGGTCTCCGGTTTCTGCCAGGAAGAAGAGCCCGCAGACACAACCGCCCCGACCGGAAGCATGGTAATTGAAGGAGGGGAAACTTATACTACCTCCCGCAGCATCTCCATAATACTGTCGGCAGACGATTCCGGCGGAACAGGAGTCGCGGGGTATTATCTATCCGAAGATAATACGAAAACACCTTCGCCGACTTATTTTACGCCCGCATCCTCTACCCAGATGTATAATCAGACGGTTTCATTCCAACTCTCTGAGGGAGACGGTGCCAAAGCAGTTTACGTCTGGTTTGTTGACGTGGCGGAAAACATCAGTGCTGCTTTCAGCGACAGTATCACCCTTGATCAAACAGCGCCCGGCGACGTACAAACCAGCATCAATGACGCCTCCGGATTTGTTTCTACCTCGCTGGTAACGGTCATACTGAGCGCAAATGATTTGACAGGCATTGAAGGCTATTATTTATCGGAAAACTCCGAAACCCCTTCTGCCTTTCTTTTTGAAACGATTGATCCCGCAACAACATCCGTCAACTTTAACGTTCCATTTACACTTTCAAAAAATGCCGGTCTTAAAACCATCTATGCGTGGTTGATTGATGTTTTTGGTCACATAAGCGCCCCCGTGAGCGCGAACGTGGATCTTTCCTATGGCTGGGTTCGTGTAATTGGAACAGACATGTGGGACGGAGCCCGAAGCATCACCATGGATATGGACGGAAACAGCTATGTGGTCGGGTACACCGACGGCGACCATAGTGATGATCTTTACCCTGTGAAGGCTTTTGTCTCCAAGGTATCCCCTTCCGGAGATATCATCTGGACAGGCACTGTAGGCGAGGAGGCCACCTTTAATACATCAGCAGAACATGTTGCTGTTGACGGCTATGGAAATGTATTTATCGGCGGTTCTTATAACATCGATACTACTATGGATTTTGAATACCGAACAGACGATGCCTTTATCGCGAAGTTCGATGCTGACGGCAATCGGCAGTGGCTGAATATTTATGAAGGCAGCACATTGAGATTAAGCAGAATCAACGGTATTGGTGTTGACAGTTCAAACAACCTGTATACGATAGGTTACACCAATGGAATTCTTGAACTTAGTGATACAGTTACCATTTCCTTTTCAGAAGGAAGCGGCAATTTTCTGGCCAAATATGACGGTAATGGAAACCTCCAGTGGGGGACCGATCTTTATCCTGAAGAATCAGGCGGTGAATTACTTAGCGGAAACGGCGGCTTTTCTGTTGATGACTCGGGAAACATTTTTATTGCAGGTACTGCCAATGATGGATTTGACGGGCAGACCGGATATGGATCATGGGACATCCTGCTTGCAAAATTTAACAGCAACGGTGAAAAGCAATGGACAAAACTCCATGGAACAGTTGATATCGAAAGTTGCTGGGATCTTTTTATGGATTCTTATGGCAAAATCTATGTTACAGGATCTATCAGGGAAGCTGGCACTAACAACTTCAAAGGTTATGCTAAAAAATTCGATTCTAATGGGGATCATGTCTGGACAAAGGACATACTCACAGCTCAAACTGATGATAAATCCCTGTCACCCAAAGGAATTTCCGTGGACAGCAAAGGGAATGTTTACGTAATAGGCACTATCTCCGTCTCATATGGTGAAGATACTTTCCCTGATCTTTTTATCAAAAAATACAGTGATAGCGGCCTGTCCATATGGACAAAACGCATTGCTACAAATGAGCCCAGCTCCGAGGAGGGAAGCGATATTTATATAGGCCCTCGTGATATGGTTTATGCAGTTGGCTCAATTTACAACTATTACGTTGACAACGGTTTTGCTGGTCAGCAGAGCAATGGAGCAAAAAGTGACGGCTTTATATGGAAATCAGCGCCGGACGATCTTTTGGACACAATCCATCCTGTTTCCGGAGCGCTTACTATAAACGGAGGCAATGAGACAAGCGCTTTACAGACAATCACTCTAAATCTTAACACCACGGACAACATCGGAGTTACAGGCTATGCCGTGTCCGAAGGTGGGGCCATACCGCCACCTTCTGCCTTTACCCTGATTGAGGAAACCGCAACATTGTCCGAAGATGTCCAGTATACATTTGAAAATGCTGATACAGGAACAAAGAAGGTTTATGTATGGTACCGGGACGCATTCGGCAATTTTTCAAAGGCAGCCAGTGCCTCTATTGATTATACCGGGGATATTGATGCACCGGTTGGGGAAACACCTGTCATAGATGGAGGTAAGGATGAATCTCAATCAACAACCGTTTCTGTAGAGATATCAGCGACCGACAATGTCGCTGTCACCGGCTACTGTCTTACCGAAGGTTCCAATATTGAGCCGGCTATTGGTGATTTTACCATAATTAATACGCCTTCACCTGACTTTACAAAGACGGTATCATTCACCCTTCAAAATACAACAGCCGGACCTTTTTCTATTTACGTATGGTTCATAGACGCGGCCGAAAATATCAGCGACCCCATGAGAGGAGGCGGCGACATGGCAGATACCAGGCCTCCGATTACCACGATCGATCCTCCTTTCGGGTATTATGACGGCCCGGTCAAGGTTACACTGACTGCCACTGATGATTCAGACAGATATATCGATGAAACCTTATACACATCTGTTGTAACCAAATACACGATCAATGATGGTGATATTTTGACTTATTCAGGGGACGAAGGTTCCGGGCCATTTGAAATCACTCCTCCCGTGGTTGTAAAATATTTATCTGCCGATAATTATGGATATGACTTCATGGGTGCTAATTTAGAGACCTTACAGGTCGCCACCTACGGCCTGAACCAACCTTTATCAGGCAGCGTTGATGCTGGCGAAACCACAAGCCAATTATTCAGTGCCTCTGCCGGGTCAACTCTTCGAATAGATTTCAGTCTTGAAGAAAGTGCTTCAACACAATCATTACGTACCCCATATAACATTTCCGGCTGTGTCACGACCCTGTCCCTGAAAAGGCCGGATTCGTCCGTTTACGGCGAATATTCCTACACCGGCGGCACAAAGGAGATTCTGGTTATAGGCGCGACTGAAGGTGAATGGACACTGGAAATTGACCGTTCTGACTGCGGAACTGCCGCAAGCTTTGAAGCGACCGTGAATGAGGCGCCTGCTGACGGTAATATACCGGGAACACCTTCTCTGGCAAGGATTCTCAGGTTTCTGCAGATCCTGACAGATTCCGATCACAGCGGACTGGACACTTCTCATGATATAAACAACGACGGGAGGATAGGAATCGCCGAGGCTATTCAGATGCTGCGTACCATTGCGGACACTGAGTAAACAACGCATCAGGGATAGGAACTTGCTTTGAAAACTCACAGCGCCGGTAGAAAGCGAACCGTTCAGCCACGGGAATGAAAGTTTTGACATTCTCTTTTCTTTCAAAGGTCCTTGTCAAGAAAATAAACTCGTCCATTACAAAAAAAATTGTTTTTTTGTCAAGTTGTACTGTCCGTGCTTTCATTTGTACTTTTTGCCTGTTGATTGCCGTTTTTTCCTGCGCCCATTATTTCTTATAAATTGTGTCAGTATATAAATTACTGCACCAGTCACCCATCAGGTTTAAGGTCAATAGAAAAAAATGTTTCAGCAGAGGGTTGCGGAGTGTAGAGACCACAAAAACTCTCGTAACGGAGCAACCCGGCCAATTTCCAGACCCCTGTCCGCTTATGCGAACCCAGAAAATCTTTGGTTCCATGCCGTGTCCAATACTTGTAATGATTTCATTACAGACTTTATGGTTTTTAGCCAACCCCTGCTGGTTCACGTCATGGGCAGTAAAAAAAGAAAATCAAGGTCGGAACGGTTGCCAATCAGACCCGGTGGTTTAACCAACCCCGCTACTGGTTCACCGTTCCGGCCAAGCCTCATGCAAAAAGTTTCTTGTTGTCAAACTCTACATTGTCCCTCATGATGTAGTAAGATGCCCGGGCTAATTTATGTGCCAGCGCTGCATGGGCTACCATACGATTTGTCCGGGCCAGCTTTCGATTATAAAATGTCCTTGCCATTTCATTATACCGTCTGGCAAACTCAGCTGCCTCTGAAAATGCCCATGCCAGATACTTGTTACCGTTTTTTTTGTTGCCCTTGCCTTTATTTTTGTTATTGCTTGTCCAGGATGTTGGAACCCTGGTGATTTGCTGACTTAAATAATCAATGGTGTCTTTGCTCACTGCACCACTTAAGGCCAGGTCATCTTCACCAGCCAATAAAGGAGTGACATTATCCTGGGAAACCTGTCTGATTTTGCCAGTCGTTAATTTAAAACCGCAATTTCTATTTATAATTCCTTGCAGGCTGTTTATAAGCGATGTTCTCAACTTTACCAAATGGCCTCTCTTTCGCAATAAATCTCGAACCGGTCGATCCTCTTTTGGATAAATGTACCCTTCCGGCAGGATGTTTAATCGAAGAAGATGAGCCAGCCAAAAAGAATCATAGGCATCATTGCTGTATTTAAGCCCTTTATATTTTTGAATACCGGCGGGATTGGCCAAATGTACTTTGTACCCTGCATCCATCAGGCAATCCGCCAGCCAGTACCAGTTAAAGGTTGATTCAACAACAATCCCGGTAAGTTCTTTCTTGAAAGGTTCAAGCTCAGCAAGAATTACTTCTTCCTTGTTTGGCAATCGTTTTTTGTAAACCCGTCGATCATCATCATCTATGATCCCTATATAATTATTGTTTGAATGAAGATCAATTCCAGTGTATAGTTTTGTCATAAGGCACCTCCTTTTTGTTTTTTGCCTAAATACAGTATAGACTCAATTTCGATTCTATACAGAGTTTATTTCAAACTCTTGAGGAGGTTGCCTTTTAAATGATTATCAGACCCCGGCAAGTTTTTGTTTTTACAGAGAATATTGCATAAAATATGGGTTAAAAAGGTCTTATCGTGCACTTTAGCGTGCACTTTTTGATGCTAAAAAGGCGTGGTTAAGCGCTGATAGCAAGGATACCGAAAGTTGAGTTGATGAGTTGATGGGGTCAGAGTTGATGGGGTCAGAGGTTTACTATTTACTTTTATGGCTTGATGGTATAGTATTAACAAATGGCACGCAAACCAAG
Organism: Deltaproteobacteria bacterium; assembly: GCA_027858995.1. Taxonomy (GTDB): domain Bacteria; phylum Desulfobacterota; class Desulfobacteria; order Desulfobacterales; family Desulfobacteraceae; genus Desulfobacula. The sequence goes on from JAQIBP010000057.1 coordinate 5,742, forward strand.
AATAGATCAGGCCGGGTTTTATCATGTAATTAACCGCGGAGTTGAAAAAAGAGATATCTATCTGGATGATAAAGATCGATGTCGCTTTTTGGAAATTATTGATGAGAGTGCCGAGCTTTTTGAATTCAGTATTCACTCCTATTGCCTGATGACAAATCACTATCATTTGTTGCTGAAGACGTGTAAAGAGAACTTGTCATTAATTATGAGGCAGATTAATTCCAAGTACAGCATTTATTTTAATCGTAAAATTAATAGAGTGGGGCCTTTGTGGCAGGGGAGGTTTAAATCCTGGTTTATATATAATGAAAAGTATTTAGCGGCTCTGATCAAGTATATTGAGCTTAATCCTGTTAAGGCGCAGATAACAAAAAAAGCAGGTGAATATCGCTGGACAATGTCAACCCGTGTTGAGAATTTAGAGTGTGCTGACTTTGGGTTGATGGATAGAATTGATTTTAAACTGGGTATGAGCGACAAAGAGACTCAGAATGTTGAGGCTGTGTTTGGTGCCAGGCTTGAAGTTCAAGGGAGAAGTGTGGTTAATAAAGTTAAAAAATCTTTGGGCGAACATTTTGATAAAGTTAGAAGAGAGGTTGCAGTGGCAAATGCCATAAAAGATGGTTATACCCAGGTGGATATTGGCAAACATCTGGGCTTATCCAATATTGCGGTTTCCAGGATATTTAAGATTTACAGGGCCAGGGGCTGTTTGTTTAAAAATCTTCGGGATATGGGGGTATTCTGGAGTTATTCCAAAGAGATTGACTATGATCAGGCCGGGCCGGAATTGTTTGTTGAATACCTGTTGAAGTACGGGCATTTTGATGATATCAGGCTGGGCTTTGAGTTATTTGGAAAACGCCTGATGAAAAAGGTATGGCAGGCCAAAGTTGCTGGCGACAGGCAGTTTTTAAGGCTTAATGTGATGCTTGCCAGAGTATTTTTTGATATGGATGTTGATGGTGCTTACTTTAATAGAGTGAAAAATGGCAGATTTGAAAAACTTAAAGCGCTTGCTTCCTGATACTCGAGCGCTATTGCTGGAGTTGATTGGCAGTTGTGAATTTTTACACAAATACGTATTATCCGGCGGGAGTGCTCTGGCGATTTATCTGGGGCATCGAAATAGTGAAGATCTCGATTTTTTCACGTATGAAGACAATTTTAATAAGCAGGAAATTTTTGAATATCTAAAAGGGTTTGATGATGCCCGGATCCTTAATCAAACTCACGAGCAGGTTGATGTGTTGATTGGCATAGTCAAAGTTACTTTTTTTAATGCTAAATGGTCATTTCTTAAGCCGGAGCAACCTGGTCAATTTAATGTGGCAACGATAGAGTCGATTGCAGCCATGAAAGTTAATGTACTTTTTTTGCGGGCTAAATATCGTGATTATTATGATTTGTATTTTTTGATGAAAAGATGCCTGAACCTTAAAAAGGTTTTTGAATGTGGATTGTTTATTATGCCCGGAATAACTTTTAAGCTTTTTGCTACGGCATTAATTTACGTGGATGATATTGAGGATGATGATATCGATTTTCTTGAGCCCATAGAGAAGTTAAGCAAAAGTGAGATTCGGGATTTTTTTCAAAGTGAATTAAAAAAATAACGGGGTCAGGCTTCGCTTATTGTGGTTGTTCGAAATCCACATTCCATAAATATTATAACTTTACTTATATGACGGCGATATGACGGGGTCTGACCCCGATAAGTTTTTGTTTTTACATAAGATATTGTCTGAATCAGGGGCTGAAAAGGTCTTAGGGTGTGCTTTTTGGGGCCAAAAAGGGGCGTTTAAGCTTTTTTACCTAACGGATCAATTCTGTGATGATCTCATAGATATCCATGCGGTGACCAATGGCATAGACAATGATGGTTTTGTTGTGATCGTCAATTTTATATATTGCCCGGTATCGTTTCATTTTTAAAGATCTAAAGTCTATCAGTTCATCCTGTAATGCTTTCCCCAGATACGGGGTAACGTATAGCTCTTTGAGTATTGATTTGAGCTGTTTTTTGATTCTCGGGTGCAGGCGGTTGAACATTTCTGCAGCCGTGGGTGTCAGTTTAACCCGATACATCAAAGAAGATCCTCCAGGTCAACCAGTGGCCTGTTCTCCTTTACCTCATTTCTGGAGCATCGTATCTGTTTCATCATCTCTACATCCCCCAGGATTGCCATGGTCTCGCGCATTGCCTCGTACTGCTCCATGGACATGATGACAGCCCTGGGAATGCCGTTTTTGGTAATGGCTATGGTGTCCTCCCTGTCATTAATCATTCGTATTATGTCCAGCAGCCTGGTTTTAGCCTTTGTAACGGGGATGTAATTGTCAATCTGCATGAATACCTCTTTATGGAGTGTCATTATTAATGACCATAATAGTGACCATTATAAAAAATGTCAAATGGTTTTAAAGTTAATTTTCTTTAATATCCCGGTTTAAGACAGAAGACAGGAGAA
>JAQIBP010000070.1 GCA_027858995.1 Deltaproteobacteria bacterium
AGGGCAAGCTTCGCCCCTTTATTGTAAATAGCAAGGCTTAAATCCCGTAATTTTTCCGCCTTTTCCCGGCCCAGGATATTTATGGTTTCTTCAAAACTGATATTAATATCATGATCCCCAACCTCAGCTTTTGTTGATGGTGTAAAAAGAGGTTTTTCCAATTTGTCTGACTCTTTTAATCCTTCTGGTAATTTAATGCCGCACACATGCCCCTCTTTTTGATAGGATTTCCAGCCGGATCCTGTAATATATCCTCTTACAATACATTCAATTGTGAGAGGTTCTGCTTTTTTTACAAGCATGCTGCGTCTATCCAAAGCTTTTGAGTGCTGTTGATACTCTTTAGGATATTCATTCACATCAGTAGTGATTATATGGTTTTTAACAATAGTTTCCATCTGTTTGAACCAGAATACAGATATCTGGTTTAAAACTTTGCCTTTGTCAGGAATAATATCCGGCAGTACCACATCAAAAGCTGAAAGCCTGTCAGTAGTAACCATCAATAAAGAATCTCCTGTATCAAAAATATCTCTGACCTTGCCCTGTCTGACCAGGGATAAATCATCAAATTGAGTCTTGGGAATGGATGTCATATTAATCTCCTTTATGTTTTAGCACCCTGCCAATATCAGCAAATGGCTATAAGCTTGTATCTTAATTTTAAATCTTAATCATATCATATATTTTGCTTGTTTTCATATCATACAATCTGGTATTTATCCATTTTAATATTTTGTAAACTTGACTTGTGTTCACAAAATTATAATATTATTGCCCAAATGATAATTTGTCTTTTAAGAGGTTATGGAACCATGAAAAGAGGTATTTATTTATTTTGTATATTATTTATTATTGCTGTCAACCAGATTCCCGCTTACTGCCAGACCAGTTATTCTCTATTTGATTTAGCTTTACTTGCAAACAAACAGAGTGAAACAATTAAAATTGCAAAAGAAGATGTTTATATTGCCCAACAGGATAAAAAAAGAGCTTTATCTCTTTTAATACCAAGAGCAACTGCTTTTGGATCCATGACAGAACATAAAAATGTTGAATTTTCAACTCCAAACACTACGGTCATGGGTATAAAGTTAACACAGTCATTTACCCTTAATGGTAAAGAGTTAATTGCTCTGAATGTCACAAAAAAAAGTATTGTCGGCAGAGAGTATTCCCTTGAATCTGTTCGATCCGAGTATTTACTCCAGGTCACACAGGCTTACTTTAATATTTTAAGTTTTCAGAAATCTCTTGAAATTGCACAATCTGATATAGAACGCCTTACTGCCCATCTAAATGCTGTTAAAGAGAAATTGAGTGTTGGCAGCGTAACCAAACAAGACCTGTTTAGAGCAAAAGCAGAGTTATCAAAAGCAATGACAGACGAGGTTATAGCAGAAAATCGAGTATTGCAAAGCAAGGCAAATTTACAGAATCTGGTCATAATTGATGATGATTTTACTCTTAAACAGGATAATTTTAAAAAAATTGACAATTATGAAAGCATTTTAGAAGATATAGAAACTCAAGCATTGAAAAACAGACCTGAAATCAAAGAAGCAAAAACCAACCTTGAGATTACCCAAAAAACAATCCAATTTCAAAAAAGTGACTATTGGCCAACCATTTCACTTGAGGCAGGCTATAAAGAGACAGATATCGAATATGGCAGCCTCCTAGAGGATGGTGATATTGAAGATACTTATTTCGCTGGAGAACTTGTCTTTACCTTATATGACGGTGGTTTGAGAAGAGCTCAAATCAAACAGGCTCATGCTGATTTTAGAAAAGCTGAAAATGCGCTCTCCTTACAGAAAAAGCAAATTATTCTTGAGGCAAAAGTAAATTTTCTGGAAAACAAAGCTGCAAAAAGCGCTTTATTTAATTTACAAGATGAAGTCAAATCTGCCCAGGAAAACTTTGATGCTGTTCAAATGCAGTTTAAATACGGCATGGCTGACAGTATAGATATAATGGATGCAAATACTTTACTTGTTTCAGCTCAAAGAAGAATTTCAGACGCGCAATACATTTATTATTTTTCTGTCTTAAAAATTCTTTATACCAAAAATGAACTCAGCCAACTGCTTTTACAGAAGGATAGTTAGTGAACAGGTATTCAATCTATAAGATTTTTTTTGCTTTTCTGCAAGCCATTAGGATACCTTTGAAACTCCAATGAATTTTGTTTTATTGTCGTGGAGTGTTACTCTATTGCACTGAATCCTGAATGTTCTATGGATACAAAACTTGACATGGATATAATGTTCAAATATATGCTTTATAATAATTAAATCAAAGTTGTTGTATAAACAAATCTAAAAGGAGAAAACAGATGTTTGAAATAATAGCAGATCCAGAAGAGTACCAGATTGATCATCTAATCAATGGAACCGGTAATGCAAATATCGAGCTGTCCGAAGACGAAAGGGAGAAATGGGCTGATGAAATTGTAAGTTTCAGTAACAAATTAACTGAATTTGCAAAAAAGTCCAAGGAACTTGCAACACTTTTCTCTGGGACAGAAAAGATATCTGCAACGCCTGCTTCTTTAAAAACTTTAAAAATTCAATTATTTATGATCAATGATTCTCTGAATAAAGCAGTTGGAATTGCTGAGCAACTTGAATCTGATATCATAAAAAAATAGATAGCAATAAAAAGTCTAAACATTCAACTGGATTCACAGAACAGATAAAAAATATCTGTTCTGGCGCAGTAAATGGTCTGTGAGTGTAATAGCCATCATAGATTCACAGACCATGTTAATTCTTGGGATAGCACATATATCATGACGCCCTTTGGTTGATATCTCACTTGGCCTGCCCTCTACATCAATAGTAACTTGAGTTTTCAATATTGAAGGTATGGGCTTAATATGAACCCTTGCAATAATATCATCTCCATTTGAAATTCCAGCCAGAATCCCGCCTGAATTATTTGTTTGAAATCCAGTTGGCAAAATTTGATCACTGTTTTCAAAACCTGTCATTTGAGAAGCTGAAATTCCAGCTCCTATTTCCACAGCCTTGACTGCACCGATACTCATCAAAGCCTTGGCTATATCGGCATCAAGCTTGTCAAAAACAGGTTCTCCCAAACCTGCAGGTACATTAGATACTCTGATTTCAACAACTCCTCCAAGAGAATCTCCCTCTTTTTTTATATCTTTAATTTTTTTTATCATTTTGTCGGCAGCATCCAGATCAGGGCATTGTAAATCATTTGTATCTTTTTGGGATATGTCTTCAAAATTTACAGCTTTAATACCACCAAGTTCCAATGTATAGGTTTTTATTTTAATATTATATTGATCAAGTACTATTTGGGCGACAGCACCTGCTGCAACCCTTGCAGCAGTTTCCCTGGCAGAAGCCCTTCCCCCTCCCCTATAATCCCTTATGCCATACTTAGCCTGGTAGGTATAGTCTCCATGTCCTGGTCGAAAAAGTGTGGCAATATCATCATATGATTTTGATTTTGCATCCTGGTTTTCAATAAAAATCATAATGGGAGTACCAGTTGTCTTGTTATTGAAGATACCTGACACAATAACTGACCTGTCCGGTTCACTCCTTTTTGTGCTGGAAATCCCTACCCCTGGTTTTCTTTTATCAAGAGCTTTTTGTATGACATTTTCACTGATTACAAAACCAGGGGGACAGCCTTGAACTACAACACCGATACCTTTGCCGTGAGATTCTCCAAATGTGGTAATATTAAATGCTTTTCCCAGGGTACTGCCCGACATCCTTTAATCTCCTGTAAATTATGTTAACAATTTCTTTAGGGTTATGGATTGTTGTATCAATCCTTACATGAGCGCTTTTTTTATACAAGGGATTCCGTAAGTTTAACATCTCTTTTGTTTCTGTCACAAGATTGTTGTTTGTCAAAGATGGTCTTGACAAAGATGTTCTTGAATCACTGCTTAATCTTTTCAATATTGTTTTGATATCAGCATCAAGCCAGATGGAAAATCCATTTTTTTTTATGAATTTTATGTTGTCAGGATCAATAATAATACCACCACCTGTGGCAATAACTATATTTTCATAATTTTTTGTATTTAAAATTGTCTCTTTTTCCAATAACCTGAATCTGTTCCATCCCTGTTTTTCAACAATTTGCCTGATATTTGATCCTGTTTTTTGTTCAATGATCTGATCTATATCAAAAAAATCAAAATTCAGCCCTCTGGCAAGAATTTTTCCAATGGTTGTTTTTCCGGTACACCTGTAACCTATTAAAAATATTTTCATGAAACACTGTTTTTATTGTTTTATGCTCTAATGGTGCCTATGTAGTGTCTGACCGAAAACCTGATAATTTGTTCAAGTACAAGGCGGTAAAAAATTTTAACCACAGACATACAAATAGTATTTCGAGGATTAAAATTTTTTACCAACGCCGTAATTGGGCAAATTAGCGGTTTTCGGTCGGGCACTATGTAGTATTGCCTCTTGTACTGTTTTAATCTCAGGAGTTATACCTGTCCATAATTTAAACTGTGCTGCTCCCTGATGCATGAACATGGACAATCCGTCAATAACATTACATCCCCTGTTTTGGGCTTCTGCCAACAGCCTGGTTTTCAAAGGATTATAAATGATATCCATGACAATCATTCTCCGGTGTAATAAACGCGATGGAAAAGGAGAAACTTTAATATCAGGATACATACCAACAGATGTAGTGTTTATAATAATATCAGCCTCAAATTTATCTCTTTTATTAATTTCATCCATTGAGATAAAATCAGCATCATATTTTAATGCCAGAGTTTTACCTTTTTCAATGGATCTGTTGATGATGACAAGCCTGCCTCTTTTTTCTTTTATCCCATGAGCAACAGCACGGGCAGCACCTCCTGCACCAATAATACAAACTTTTTTATTATTGATACCAAAGTGTTTTAAAGGTTCAATCGCAGCCATAAAATCTGTATTAAAACCTGTAAGTTTTGTGTCTGAGTTTACAATAGTATTAACAGCACCTATTTTTAATGCGTTCTTATCAATGTGGTCAAGACAATCCATAACAGATTCTTTATATGGAATTGTCACAGAAGCTCCTTGAATATTTAAAGTTTTAATTGCTGTAACAGCGCTGGATATATTATTTATTTCAAAGGCAAGGTAGGCTGCATTAATTTTATATTGTTCAAACCATGCATTATGAATAACTGGGCTTTTAGAATGTTTTACTGGTTTGCCAAAAATACAATAAAGGTCAGTGTTTGAAGAAATCATGCAAAAAACTTTTAATTATTACAAAATATATTTCATGCAGGATCAAGATTTATCTTTTGTTACTATAAAATTTTGTATCCTGTTGCCATCCATCTCTTTTACTGTAATACTCCATTGATTAACAATAATTGACTCACCCGGATTTGGAATCCGGTCAATCTGTTCCAGAAAATAACCTGAAAATGTATCATAAATTCTGGATTCCGGGATTTTTATATTAAGCTCTTTATTTAAGTCATCAATATCAATTTTTCCTGCCACAAGCCATCTGTTACCTTTAAGCTTAACAATATCAGGTGTCAGTCTGTCGGTTTCATCAATAATTTCACCGAATATCTCTTCTATAACATCTTCAAGGGTTACTATCCCTGAAATCCCACCATGTTCATCCACAACAACTGCCATATGATTTTTTTTTTGTTTAAAATCCTGTAAAAGAGAATCAAGCTTTTTTGATTCCGGTATAAAATAGGGTTTTTTCATTATCAATTTAACATCTATGGATTTAACAGAATTTGTGGCGCAGAATTTTTGAAAATTTACAAACAGATCTTTTATGTGTACAATTCCCACAACATTATCAATGGTATCTTCAATAACTGGAATCCTGGAAAATCCTGTTTTAAGTATATATTCAATATCCATGGTTTGTGATACATCTATCACAAACATATCAGCCCTCGGAGTCATGATCTCAGAACATGAAGTGTCGTCAAATTCAAAAATATTGGTTATAAGCTCTTTCTCCTCCTCCTTGATTTCACCATCCTCTTTAACAACCTCAACCATTGTCATTAATTCATCTTCGGTAACTGTTTCATGGAAGATATTTTTTACTCCCTGAAGTCTGGGAATAAAATTTAAAATATAGATAAAGGGATAAAAGAGTTTAGAAAGCCAGAAAATTGGATAAATTACAACTCTTGCAACAAGAACATTATTATTATTGGCAAAGGATTTAGGAAAAATTTCACCAAAAACAAGAATAAGTATTGTCATTATGCCAGTGGCAATTCCCACGGCATTGGATTTGAAATATGAAATGGCAATGAATGTTGCAATAGCAGAAGCTCCGATATTAACAAGGTTATTCCCAATAAGAATAGTTGTTAAAAGAGTGTGGGAATCCTTTTTCATTCTTAAAATTAACTGCCCGGTTTTCGACCCATCTTTTGCAATATGAAACGCCTTGATGTTACTGATTGAAAAAAGAGCTGTTTCTGATGAAGAAAAAAAACCGGATAACAAAAGACCTAAAATCAGTAAGATCAATTCAAAAGTCATCAAAATATAAAAATTATTCCTTAATTTTCATTTGAAATCAATGAAACATGAGATCTTTACACAGGGTATTGTACCTCAAGTTTCCTTATCTCAATTCTCATATCTTTCAGGTTTTGTCAAACTTAATATGGTAAATACCTGGATATTTGCTGGTACCTGTAAGCAATTTTCCATAATGCTCCCGTAAGGCAATCACCCTTACACTGGAAGGTGTAGCAAGTTTGAAAATACTTTGACAGTTATTAAAAAAATATTGGTGGATAGTATCTTCAATATAAATTCATTGGGAATTGAAAGATTTAATTTTTGCTTTTCCCAATTGAATATTTTTTTGGAAAATTATTTACTCCGTATTATAATTTATAGTACTGTAATTTTTGGTATGGGAAGCTTAAAAATGAGAGGATTGTGAGCTTTGATGGATTTATTTCTTTCACTTTTCCTCAAATATATTACTTATACGTCATGACACATAAATAATATTTACATCTTTTCTTGATATTACAATGAATTTAATTTTGAATACTCTAAGCAACCATAGTAATCAAGAGGATTACTATAAGACATATAATAATTGTTATAAATCAAGAATGAGTCATCCAATATGAAACATATTTTTTTAGCTTTTATTTTTTGTGTCGCATTGTTTCAATGGTTAAATCCGTTGTCGGTATTGGCAGAGGATTCTCTTTCAAATGCTTTTATTAATCATCAAAGAAATATTCAGGTAAGTGGTTATGGTACGGTTATTAAAATACTATCTGATGATAATACGGGTTTCCGGCACCAAAGATTTATTTTAAAATTACTTTCTGGGCAAACTATTTTAATCGCTCATAATATTGATTTGGCTCCAAAAATTAATGGAATCTCAAAAGGAGATAATATTCAATTTTATGGGCAATATGAATGGAATAATAAAGGCGGCGTAGTTCATTGGACTCATAAAGATCCGAATAATCGCCATGAACATGGTTGGCTGAAGCATAATGGCCGTATATATCAATAAATTTTATAACCAGTCGGTCAAAATGACAGCTTTTTGCTTCGTTTTTTTGCTGTGGCTGCGCCACTTTACCGCAAAACGCTACACAAAAAACTGCCTGTTACATCAACGTTCCTCTCTTGGTTTGTGGGCTTTGTGCTGATGTGGGTAGTTATATGGAATATGAATGTATTGCCGCAAAGACTTCTTTATATTGCTGGACCGCTTAGCTTGTTTGAAGCCTTCTTAGCTACTTGGATTATAAAAAAACTATCTCCAGAGGAAAGTAATGAAGCTCTTTAGTAAACTTAATATGACAAATTTATTTCAAAGCGAATACCTTAAAGCATTCCCATTGCAATAGTGGCAGTTTTTGATGATGCTCCTCCCTTGCCAAGCATTTTCCTGACCATTTGAAGCTGATTTTCAAAATAGATTAAATTATCAAGCATATATATGGCTTTATTACTGATTTTTTCAGCAGTAGCATCATCCTGCAAGAGCTCAGGCATAATTTCTTTATTGACAATCAGATTGGCAAGCCCTGCATACTGTATTTTAACAACTCGTTTTGCAATATGATGAGTAATCCGGGACATTTTATATATAATGATGGTTGGAATGCAGCAAAGCGCTGCTTCAAGGGTAACAGTACCTGATGCAGCAACTACAAGATCAGATTTTACAAAAATATCTTTGGCTGGTACTTTTTCTATTTGAAATAGATGTTTTACTCCTGAGTTTTTTAAAACAGCCTCAATATGTTCATGTTTAATTGAGTTTGCTTTGGAAATAAGAAAAGAGACCTTTTGATTCTCCTGGCAAATCAGGTGTGTTGAAATCTTATCTGCTGCTTTAATCATTATTCCCAGCAAATTGTCAATTTCTGTCTTTCTCGACCCTGGCATAAGGCCGATAACCAGGTGCTTTTTCCTTGACAAACCATATCTTCTCAAAAAAGGTTTGGAAATATTTTCAGGATAATCATCCAAAAGTGGATTACCAACATAGGTGGCTTGTATCTTGGCTTTTTTGTATATTCTCTCTTCAAAAGGCAGGGTTAATGCTGCATGATCAACATATTTTTTAATTTTTTTGAGTCTTGATTTATTCCATGCCCACACCTTGGGAGCTATATAATATAAAACTTTAATTTTATAATGTTTTTTGACAAATTTTGCAGCTTTTAAATTAAACCCTGGATAATCAACCAGTATCAACAGATCTGGTGTATTGCTCTTAAGTTTTTTTTTAAACAAATCAAATGCCTGCTTTATTTGTCTGAACTGCATAATAACTTCTGTAAGTCCCATTGCAGAGAGGTTGGCAATATTATAAAAAAGATCAACACCTTGATGTTCAAGGTGTTGCCCACCTATGCCTGAAAAATATATATTTGGTTCTGATTTTTTGATTTCTTTGATAAGATGCCCTGCATGCAGATCACCGGACGGTTCACCCGTTAGAACCATTATATGCTTAAATTTTACAGGATGATTCATCTTTGTGTGACCATTTCAGTTATGTATGACATTCGGATTATATGCGACCTTCAGTTATATCATCATCTGTCAGCCCGATAATGGATATATTGTATTGATCTGCAAGGGCTGTCATTTCATCTCTGTCAAAAGAGATTGATTTTTGAGCTTCCAGCACAAGCACCCTGGCTCCGGCTTTATGCATAATTTCAATTGTTTGAAGACCTGAAGAGGGAAGGTCAAACCGTAAATCCTGGGAAGGTTTGGATAGTTTTATCACAACAGCACCGCTCTGTTTTGATAAAAGACCACCCCTTTTAATTGTGGCATCTGTGCCATCAATGGCTTCAACTGCAAGAATAGTTCCATTGTTTATTACTATACATTGTCCAATATCAAGCTTGCCAATCTGTTTTGCAATCTTCCAGCCCTGGATAATATCTTTTTTCTGGGCACTATCTGGTTTTATCCTCGTCCAGCATCCTTTTGGACTTATGAGTTCAGGAAGAAGGAATGTAGAGGACAGGATTTCAATGCCTTCTTTTAAAAGCAGGTCTGCAAAAGAGGTTAAGATTGAATTATCATGGGTTTTAACTGTTGCTGCAATAAAAGCCAGAGCCTTAAAATCAGGACGGACATCTTTAAAAATATTGGTTTTATTTATTGAGCCAAGCATTACTGCCTGGGTTATCTCATGCTTTTTAAAATATTTTAATAATTTAGAAATCTGACCAAGATAAATCCACTCTAATTGCTGGACATGGTTACAAAGAATTTCATCTGTTTCACTGTTAAACCCAACAGCATAAACTTGATAGCCCTTTTTGGCAGCTTTCTTTGAAAAAAGAACCGGGAATTGTCCTGCACCAGCTATAAGCCCAATTTTCATTGTTTAACGCGTGACCTCCAGGTTAGTCATCAAGTCAAAATAACTTACATACCTTGTTTGTTCTTTTGCCTGTTTTCAGCGTTACGTCAAGGTTTATATACATTTGTTATGTGCACTTTAAAGTGCCTTGAGAACAAACAAAATTACGGCACAATCTACATAATTTATTTTAACTTGCCTCTTTATCTAGTAACACCTCTGTTTGATTTAACAATAGAATTTATAAAATTCTGTACCTCTGGAATTTGTTCAGTTTCAGCTTTAACTCGTTCAGCTGCCTGCTTGACAGTCAGCCCGATTCTGAAAAATATTCTATAGGCTTTTTTAAGTTCACGAAGAGTTGATTTAGGGAATTTATGCCGTTTTAAGCCGACATTATTTAAACCATGAAGACTTGCACGATCGCCTGCTGCTATCACATATGGCGGAATATCTTTTATCACTGCTGATTTTCCTCCAATATAGGCATAATCCCCAATATTGACAAATTGATGAATTGCAACAAGACCGCCCACTGTAACATTATCACCAATAATGATATGACCACCAAGAGTAGAGTTATTGGCAAGAATAACCTGTTTTCCTGTTTTGCAGTCATGGGCAATATGGGTATAGGCCATCAGATAGTTCTCTTCTCCAACCTGAGTGAGACCGCCACCAAATTCCGTACCTCTGTTAATGGTTACAAATTCTCTGATTATTGTTCCTCTGCCAATTTGCAGATATGATTTTTCACCATGGAATTTTAAATCCTGGGGAGCGCCGCCAATGGAAGCATATTGAAAAATCTTGCAGTCTGCTCCAATATTTACATATTGATCAATGGTGGTATGGGGGCCTATAGTGGTTCCTGACCCTATGCTAACATCTGCTTTAACAATTACAAAAGGTCCTATTTCAACATTGTCATCAATTTCAGCAGTAGGATCTATAATGGCTGTGGGGTGAATCATATTTACTCCATATATTATTTTTATTTTTCTACTTTTTTTACTCTTTTTTCCAATGAAAAAAGTTTTTTTCTCATTTCCGGTAATCTGGACATTATACAGACAACTTTTCGCCATTGTTTATGCGGCATGTGAGGAGCACCTGATACAATTTCATTTTCAGGTACATTGCTGTAGACACCAGCGTGGGGTCCTACAATTGATCCATCACCTATTTTAATATGTCCGGAAATGCCTGCTTTACCTGCTATTATTACATTTTTACCAATTCTTGTACTTCCGGCAATACCAACCTGGGCAACAATCAGGGTGTTTTCTCCTACCTTGACATTATGTGCAATATGTACAAGATTATCTGTTTTAACCCCATCCCCAATAATGGTGTTACCAAGTGTTCCTCTGTCAATAGTGTTGCCAGCTCCTATTTCAACATTGTTACCAAGCTGTACATATCCAGTATGAATTATTTTTTCATGAATTCCACTGCTTTGGACAAAACCAAAACCATCTGAACCAATAGTTGTCCCGGAATGGATAATAACATGGTCACCAATTTTTGATTTTTCCATAATGGTGACATTGGGTTTAATCAAAGTTTTATCACCAATAAAAACATCGTCTCCGACATAAACTCCCGGCATAATATGTACATTGTCACCAAGGCTGACATTATCACCTATGACAACATTTGATTGAATAATACAATTTTCTCCGATTTTGACATTCAATCCAATATCTGCACTCGGATGAATTCCGGGATTTGTTTTTTTTGGAGGATGAAATATTGATACCAGCTTGAAAAAAGAGATTTTAGGATTCTCAACCTTTAACAAGACTATATCTTTGAATCTTTCTATGTCAATGCCATGGGATTGAGGAACAATGACAGCTCCTGCTCCTGTCTTTTTAAATTTGTTGAAAAATTGTGAATCATTTGCAAATGTAATATCATAAATATTAGAATCTTCAAACGATGAGACACCTTTAATTAAAAGAGAGTTGTCCCCAAAGATTTCAGCATTGATTATTTTTGCAATTTCTTTAACAGATAGTTCCATAAAAGAGTTAATTTATTTTGGAAACTTTTAAATTATATTGTTTGATAATTTGATCAGTTATATCTAATTCATCTTGATAAAAAATTATACCGGCAGTCTTTTTTTCAACAATGATTTGATACTTCTCTTTTTCCCCAATTTTATTTGCAATTTCAAAAACCTGTTTTTGTATTTCATTTAACAATTGGATCTCTAACTGTTTGAACTGCTGGGCAAAATCTTGTTGCATTTTTTTAAAATCATTGACTTTGATTCCAAACTCTCTCTGTTTTTCCTGCTGTTTTTCAGGACTTAAGACAAGAGATTCTCTTTCAAATGTTTTTTTCATTTCATCAAGTTGTTTTTTTTTATCCTGAAGCTTTTGCTGGAACACATCTCCCTTTTCCTTCATCTGCTTTTGTGTCATTTTCCCGGCACTTGATTCTTTTAAAATCTTTTGGAAATTAACCACTCCAATTTTTAATGAATCAGCACAAAACACCGTTGAATTAAACCCAAAAATCAATATTATAACAGTTAAAGCAATAATTGTTTTTTTCATGACATCCTCCAAAATCTTTATTATTTAAAAAAACCCACCGGCAGAAAATTCAAATTGTCCATCACCACTCTCTTTAACATCCTTACCATCAATTACCCATCCATACTCTAACCTTATAGGTCCCATGGGCGAATCCCACCTGAATCCCATACCAACACTTGAAAATTGATCACCAAAATCAATATCTTCACTCACCTTGTAAACATCACCACGGTCATAAAATACAACACCGGCAACATTATATTCTTCAACCAACGGGAAAGTTATTTCTGCATTAAACTGGACATATTTATCTCCGCCCCTGTCCTTAGTATCACCAGGCTCGTTAGCATTGATATCATATTTGTCAAATCCACGAATTGAACTCATTCCACCAAGATAGAATTTGACATAATCTATGTTTGGATCATTGTTACTTCGATCATCCAGGTATCCTCCTTCTGCATGCAAAGCCCCGGTAAACTTCCAGAAAAGAGGAAAAAATATAGCAGTTTCTGCAAGGTATTTAGTATAATCAATTTCACCGCCCAGGAATTCTCCAGCATATTCTATGGAAAATTTATGTTTAGAGCCTTCTGTTGGCATAAAAAAATGATCCCTTGAATCATATTGGATATAAGGCCTTATACTGCTTGTCAAAAAAGTGCCGGGTGTCATGAAAGTTTCAGCAGTTTCAACATTGGTTATCTCATAATCTTCAATATTATAGTTGATTCCAATTCTTGTATAATCAAAAAGCCTGTAACCTAACTTTAACGTCATTCCGAGAGATTCTTTATCATAATTGTCAAATTCTCTATCTTCTTTATATAATTGAATCCCACCGGAGATTTGCGTATCCAGGAGGTATGGCTCAAAATAACTAATATTATATAAGATACTTTCTGCACCAATTCTAGCTTCAAATTTTATAGTCTGCCCTTTTCCAAAAAGATTTTGCTCTTGAACAGACCCTGTAAAGTATCCACCATCTTCACTGCTGAAACCACCTCCAAGAGAAAAACTGCCTGTTTGTTTTTCAACAACCCTGACATCCAAATCCTTTATGTTTTCATCTTCTGTTTTTACCGGTTTAATATCAACACCAGAAAAATATCCCAGCCGGTTTAAATTTTTAAAACTTTTCTGGATGTTTTCTTTGCTGTAAACATCCTGTTCAACAATTTTCATCTCTCTTCTAATAACTTTATCTCTGGTTTTATAATTGCCGCTGATATTGATTCTATTAAAAAAAACAGGTTCGCCTTTATCAATTGAATATGTGATATTCATCATTTTATCTTGCTCCATTTTATCTACCAGGGGAGTAATATCAACATTTGCAAAACCTTGGTTGGCATAGATATCAGAAATCGTATAAATATCTTTTCTGATATTTTCTCTATTGTATAATTCTTTTTCCTTTGAAAGGATGGATTCAAATATCTCTTTTTTGGATAGAATCATATCACCTTTGATATTAATTTTGTTAATCTTATATTGAGAACCCTCATAAATATTAAAATGAATTGATATAAATTTTTCACCTATATTGATATCTGGATCAGACACTTTTGTATCAATGAAACCATTGTTTTTATATAAAGATTCAATTCTAATAACATCATTTTTAACCTCAATGTCATTAAGGTCTCCTGAAGATGTAATAAAAGAGAAAAACCCATCTTCAGATGTTTCCATGGCTTTTTTAATCTTTTTATCAGAAAAATACTTATTTCCATTAAAAGTAATCTGTTCTACTTTTATTTTTTCTCCCTCTTGAAAAATAAAAACAATGTCCGTCTGAGAGTGTTCAAGCCCAACTATTTCATAAGTTACCAAACAATTATGATAATTCTTTTCAGTGTACATCAAACGCATTTGATTAACATCTGAATTTAGTTTATTTATATTTAAAATTGAACCGGTTCTTGTGGCAACAATATCGGTAAGTTCCTCATCTTCATAGACAGTATTACCCTTGAATTTGACTTTTCTTACAGTTGATTTCTCAGTTACTTTAAAGTTAAGCTTGACTCCATTATCAAGGGATTGTTTTTCCACAATAATATTATTAAAATAACCCATTTTATAAATGTTTCTAAGATCTTTAGTAATATTATCCGATTTTATGATATCACCAATCTGAATATCTATAATTCTTAAAATTGCATCGGTTTCAACCCTTTTATTTCCTGTGACAGCAATATCTATAATAATTTGTTGATGAAACAACTTTCCAATAATTTCCCTGCTAAGTTCTGTAACAGCAGAAAACAGGTCTTCAAAATTGTCTGCATCCGCATAGATGGAAGTGGAACTTCTCTTTTCGTAAATATCTATAAGTTTTGAATTAATACTAATACTTTGACCTGCAATAAAAATTGATCCCGTTAGAATATAATCAACTCCTGTTTTAATCCCAAATTGTTTAAACTGCTGAAAATCCCATTGATCAATATTGTCCTCAATCTCTGGCATCAGCACCTCTGCACCTTCTAATTGAAGTTTCTCTAAAAGTAATAGAGAAATTTTGTTTTTTAACTGTTCATTGTCTTGTTGAGCAACAAGGGAAAAAGGTAAAATAGCAACTTTAACAGCTGTTTTTGCATATAAATTACCATGCGAAACAACACACAATAGAACACAGATAAACAATATTTTTTTCAAGAAAATTTTATACATACCACATTCCTAACCTAATAAATCTTCTACTCCTATCTAAACCGGGACAACTTTTCCATCCATTATTGTAACATTTCTTGTCATCATTCCAGCTAATTTGTTATTATGAGTAACCACAATCACAGTCATTCCAAGTTCTTTGTTCAATTCATCAATTAGACCATGTACACTTTCACTATTAGCCTGATCAAGATTACCTGTTGGTTCATCAGCAAGAAGTATTGCAGGTTCCATTACCAGAGCTCTTGCCAAAGCGACCCTTTGCTGTTCTCCACCGGACAAATCTTCCACTCTGTGGGAAACCCTTGAAGAGAGCCCTACCCTTTCAAGCATATTCAAGGCAGTTCTCTCAACCTTTTTTTTATTTTCATGGGCAATTAAACCCGGCATCATAACATTTTCAAGGGAGGAAAAACCTTGAAGCAGATAGTGGAATTGAAAAACAAAACCAATTGTAAGATTCCTGAAACAGGCAAGCTTATCATCATTATACAAGGACAGATCGCTATCTTTAAAAAAAAATTTCCCACTATCTGGTTTATCAAGTGTTCCAATAAGATTTAACAATGTTGATTTGCCAATGCCCGAAGGCCCTACTACGGCAATGGTTTCACCTTGAAAAATATCAAAGTCAGCCTTATTTAAAATTTCTATTTTTGATGCTTTGGAATAAAAGGTTTTGGAAATATCTTGAAGAGACATAAGCTTGGTCAATGAATTATCCATATCGCAATGCCTCGACAGTATCCATTTTTGATGCTTTATAAGAAGGATATAAAGTTGAAAAAAAGCATATTATAATTGCACTGACTGCTATGATAGAAACATCAACAACCTCCAATTGCACTGGAAGCGTTGAAAAAGGATAAGCATCAGGCAATTGGATAAAATCATATTTTTTAAGAATAAAACAGGCAGCAACGCCCATGGTCGTTCCAATAAGAGTTCCAAGAAGTCCTATAATCATACCTTTAAAAATGAATATTACTCTTATGGTTTTATTAGTTGCGCCCATAGCCTTTAGAACAGCAATATCTCTGGTTTTTTCCATTACCATCATAATCAGTGCACTGGCAATATTAAATGCAGCAACAAGAATAATTAAAGTAAGAATAATAAACATAGCTGTTTTTTCAAGTTTTAAAGCTGAAAAAAGGCTTTTATTAATTTCCATCCAGTCCCGCATATAAAATGGGTATTTTAAAATATTTGATAAACTCTCTTTAACTTTTTCAACCTCAAATACATTATCAATCCAGATACCAATTGCCGAAACTGAGTTTTCAGCACCACTGAGCTGCTGGGCTTCTTTTAAATTGACATAGGCAAGAGCATTGTCATATTCATACATACCAGAATCAAAGGTATCTTTTACTATAAACCGCTTCATGGATGGAATATGACCCACAGGAGAGATTAATCCATTGGGTGACATTAAAATTACTTTATCCCCCCTTATCACTCCTGCAGAGTTTGCAAGCTCTTTGCCAAGAATAATACCGGGCAATTCATTAATTGCTCTTTTTTTACCAAGCAATCTTATCAATTTTTCAGGATCAAAGCCTTTAACAAGACTGAAACCTTTTTCAGGATCAATACCACGTACCATGACACCGGAAAAGGAGTGACTTGACCTTATCATTGCCTGGGCAAACAAAATAGGTGCGACTCCCTTGATTAGTTCACTTTGCTCAAGCTTTGTCACCATCTGAGAGTAATTGTCAAATTTACCTGAATAATTCATGACAAGTATATGGGGTTCAAGCCCGAGAATACGTTTCCTGAAATCAGTTTCAGCGCCACTCATAACTGCAATAACAATTACAAGAGCCATTACTCCCACTGTAACACCTGCAACAGAAAGAAAGCTAATAAGAGAGATAAACCCTTCTTTTCTTTTTGCCTTAAGGTATTTGCCTGCTATGAAAATTTCCAGATTCATCTAATTAAACACTCTTTTTCATATGGGGAAAAAGGATAACTTCTCTTATTGACGGAGAGTCAGTAAGCAGCATAACCAGCCTGTCAATTCCAATGCCTTCACCAGCTGTGGGCGGCATCCCGTATTCCAGTGCTTCTACATATTCAGAATCCATGATATGAGCCTCATCATTTCCTTCATCTCTCTGCTGTACCTGCATTAAAAATCTACTATACTGATCTTCAGGATCATTTATCTCAGAAAATCCATTGGCAATTTCCCGCCCGGCAATAAATAATTCAAACCGGTCGGTTATTTCAGGCTTTAAGTCATTTTTTCTAGACAGGGGGGACACTTCCACAGGATATCCTGTTATAAATGTGGGCTGGATAAGTTTTGGCTCCACCAGAACATCAAAAAGTTTAGTTAATATCTTACCGTGACGCTCTTTTTTAGTAATGTGTATACTGTTTTTTTGGGCAAATTCAAGCAATGCATCAGTACTGTTCAATATATCAGGAGCAATTTGGCCTATTTCAGTAAGAGATTCAATCATAGGTATACGCGGCCATCCTTTTTTAAAATCAATAATCTGACCCTGATACTCAACCTTATTAGATCCTGAAATGTTGTTTGCAATGGATTCAAACATCTCTTCAGTTAAGTCCATCAGATCTTCATAATCTACATATGCCTGATAAAATTCAACCATTGTAAATTCAGGGTTATGCCGGGTAGAGACCCCTTCATTCCTGAAATTTCGGTTAATTTCAAATACTTTTTCAAAACCACCCACTACAAGTCTTTTAAGATATAATTCCGGGGCAATCCTTAAAAACAGTTCCATTCCAAGAGCGTTGTGCCAGGTTTTAAAGGGAGTTGCCTCGGCACCGCCGGCCAGAGGCTGCATCATTGGAGTCTCTACTTCCATAAACCCGTTTTCTTCAAAAAAACTTCTCATGGAGGCCACAATTTTAGATCTTTTTATAAAAATCTCTCTTGAATCCTTATTCATTATAAGATCAAGATATCGCTGGCGGTAACGCTTTTCAGGATCTTTTATTCCATGAAATTTTTCAGGCAAAGGACGTACAGCTTTTGACAGCAACCTGAATTCTTTACATAGAAGAGTCCACTCCCCGGTTCGTGTTTGGAAAATGGGACCTTTCACTCCAATAAAATCACCAATATCAAGTTTTTTAAAAAGAGAATAACTTTCATCCCCTATACCATTTTTCTGTAAATACACCTGAAATTGATCTGCACCTTCTTTAAATCTTATAAAAGATGATTTTCCCATTTTATTTATGGCCATCATTCTTCCTGCCATAGAAAATTGTTCACCCTTTTCTCCAAGAGAGTCTGGTTTTTCCTGTATAATTTCTCTAAGTTTTTTAATGGAACATGAGGGTTTAAAATCATTAGGATACAGATTAATCTTGTTATTTTTTAATTGAGATATTTTTTCTTTTCTGATTTGTATCAACTTGCTTTCTTTATCCATAAATTCTTACCTTCACCTGCTTATATTTAACATGTTATCCAAAATTTGATAAAACAAGGATAAATAGCCTGATTCACCAGTAATTGTCAAGATATTGATTATATTTTTGACGGGTTTTTAAATGAAGCATTATCAAAAAGTACAGTGAAGATTGTACCCTGACCACTTGATGATTCAAAATCAATCATTCCATTATAAGTATCAATAATTTTATGTATAATTGAAAGACCAAGACCTGTTCCATCTGGTTTGCTTGTATAGAAAGGGTCAAAGATATGACTGAAATCTTTTTGGTCAATTCCAACTCCACTGTCTTCTACTGTCAGATATGCACGTCTGTTTTTATTAATATCCAGACCAATTTTTATTTGGCCATGTCCCTTGATGGATTGAGCTGCATTTTTCAACAGATTCCAAAGTATTTGATTAAAATGCAATGGATCAATAAACACCCATATATCTTTTTTTAAATTCATGGTCAGCTTAATCTTACTGTTCCATCCAGGATCATTTAAAAAAAGCTGGACTATCTCTTCAATTGAGTCTGATATTTTTGTTTCACAGGCATTGGCCATTCCTGGTCTGGCAAACATCCTGATGTCATTTACTATCTTCTCAAGACGATTTGTCTCCCTTAAAATTATCTTCATGAGCTTATCTTCACTGGAACCTGGATTGGTATCTTCCTGAAGCAATTGAATTGACCCTGATAAAGAAGCCAGTGGGTTGTTTATCTCATGGGCAATACCTGCAATCATTTCATCCATGGCAGCCATTTTTTCAACTCGTTTTAAATGCTCTTGTGCCATCTTTAAATCCTGTTTAGCACCTTTTAGCTGACGTGCCAGAATACCACTTAAGAGTGCCACGGCAAAACAGGCTACAATAACAATAATGACTCGATAAAGAATACGATTCTCATCAACCGAGCCGGAAAGATAAAAACTGCCAAAATAAGGTGTAATAATTTCATAATATTCCAGTTCAATTAAAATTGCGTATTGAAGACATGAAATTGTGGTAATAATTATGGATCCTTTTTGAAGCAGCAGCATGGAAGTATAAATTATAACAACAAGATAAAGAAAGGTAAAAATACTGTCATAGCTGCCAGTAACAAAAATAATTCCTGTTACAATAAAAGTATCAACAATGGTTTGGAAATATGCAAGACTCAGTATTGAATTAAATTTATTGAGCCAGATAAGATAGATAATTGAAAGGGATAGAATTACACCTGCAATATTATATAGAGACAAAAAAGGTTGTGAAAAAACAAACAAATTTTCCCCTGAGGAAAATACAATACAGGCTATTATTATGATAGCGGCAAAAGCAATCCTTGAAAGAATAATCCATCTAATCAGGTTTATAAAATCTGTTTTTTCTCTGAATAATCTATATTGCATGGGTTTATGAGATAGCACCTGCCATGGAAAAAATAGGCAGATACATTGAAACAACAAGACCTCCGACAATCACTCCAAGAAAAACAAGCATGACAGGCTCTATGGCATCTGTCAAATTTTTAACGGCCTGATCAACCTCATCGTCATAAAAATCAGCAATTTTTTCCATCATTGTGTCAAGGGCACCTGTAGATTCTCCAACTGCTATCATTGAACAGACCATGGAGGGGAAAACGCCACTCTCAAGCAGGGGGTCAGCCATTGATCTTCCTTCAGCAATACCGGATTTAACATCATGGATGGCAAACTCCACTATTTTATTTCCTGCAGTTTTTGCTACTATATCAAGAACTTCAAGGATTGACACACCACTTGAAAGCATAGTGCTGGTAGTCCTTGTAAATTTAGCGACAGCCACTTTTCTGATAAGAATACCAACGACAGGAAGCCGCAAAAACATGTCATCCATTAAAATACGCCCTTTTTTTGATGCATATATCTTTTTTATAATAAATACGCTTGCAATCATCCCTCCTATAATCCAACCTATATTGCCAATTGCAAAGTCACTAAGGGCAACCACAAATAGAGTTGGACCCGGCAGGGCTGATCCAAAATCTGCAAACATCTCTGCAAAAACAGGTATGACAAAAACCAGGATAACAGAAACAACTACGAGGGCAACAAATAAAGTAATAGCTGGGTAAGTCATGGCACCTTTAACCTGACTTTTAAGTTTTGCCATCTTTTCCATATATGCAGAAAGTCTTTGTAAAATAATATCAAGGATACCACCAGCCTCTCCTGCTGCAATCATATTAATAAAAAGCTCATTAAATATATTTGGAAATTTTTTTAAAGAGTCTGCAAAGGTTTCACCTGATTCAACAGACTCTTTGATTTTTTTCAGAGTTTTTTTAAATGTTGGATTTTCCTGTTGTGCTTGAAGAATATCAAGACATTGAAGAAGCGGCAGCCCTGCATCAATCATGGTGGAAAATTGTCTGGAAAATATAATCACATCTTTATCTTTTACTTTAGGTTGAAGAAATTTAATATTTCCCAATAAATCTTTTGGTTTTTTCTTAACTTTTGTAGGAGTAATTTTTCTTCTTTGCAGGTTTTGTCTCACCTGTTCAGGAGTTTGAGCCTCCATTTCACCTTTGACTTTTCTTCCCCTGGGATTTTTCCCTTTCCATTCATAAAGTGTGGGCATTCTCTATCCTTTTAATATTTTATGTCCATAGCTATTTGTAAAAACCAAACAGATATACTATATAAATTTTATCTATTTATTACAACAGGAGTTATTTTTTGAGTGAAAAAAAATAAGATCGTTAAAGCTGACACAATTATAACCAGTCATATTAATGCTGATTTTGATGCCATTGCATCAATGCTGGCAGCTCAAAAATTATATCCTGATTCAATTATTATTTTTCCTGGTTCACAGGAAAAGAGTTTAAGAGATTTTTTTATAAGTTCAACCAGTTATCTTTTTAATATGGCAGATCCCAAATCCATTGATTTTTCACAAACATCAAAACTTGTAATTGTGGATACCAGGCAAAAAAATAGGTTGGCTCATGTGTCCAGGATTATCGATAAAAAAAATATTGAAATAATAATTTATGATCATCATCCAGCCATGGAAGGAGATATAAAAGGTACATTTGAAACTATCCGGCAAACAGGTGCCACCACAACCATATTAACCTCTTTGCTGCAAGAGAAAAACATTATCCCCAGCCCTGAAGAAGCTACAATCATGGCTCTCGGCATATATGAAGACACAGGGTCTTTTACCTTCTCTTCGACTACAAAAGAGGACCTTGAGCAGGCTGCTTTTCTTTTATCCTGTGGTGCAAGTTTGAATACTATTGTAAGTTTTGTGGTTAAGGAAATAAAATCTGAACAAGTGACCTGGTTAAATGAATTATTAAATGAAATGACTATTCACAAAATTAATGGTGTTGATATTCATATATCTGTTATCTCTTCTTCCTCATATATTACTGATCTGGCTTCCATTGTTCAAAAAGTGGTAAGAATGGAAAATCTTGATGTATTTTTTGCCATTGTTTTAATGGATAATAAAATCACTATTGTTGCAAGAAATTCCATACCAGAAATTAATGTGGGTAAAATACTTTCCCGATTTGATGGCGGAGGCCACTCTTATGCTGCTTCTGCAAAGGTTGATAACAAGACTCTTGCACAGGTTGAGATAATACTCATTCAACAACTTCAAAAAGAGGTTAAAAGTTTTCAGGTTGCAAAAAACCTGATGACTACACCTGCCATCACCATTGAGCCTGATACAACATGTAAAAAAGCAGGTCAGCTTCTGACCAGGTATAATATCAATACACTATTGGTGGTTGATAAAAAAAAGAATTTATATGAAGGATATATTACCAGGCAGATAATAGAAAAAACACTATATCACAATCTGTCCCACCTCGCTGTGACTGAATATATGAATTCAGAAGTCAGATATATCTCTTCTGATGCAGATGTCTCTCAAATTGAAAATATTATTATTGAAGGAAAGCACAGGATTCTACCTGTTATTGATAATGGATGCATAAAGGGTGTTATCACCCGTACTGATCTTTTAAACTATCTTGTTGAACATAACAAAACTTTTAAAGAAAAAGGGACTGAACCTGCCATTAAAAAGAACACCAGGAAAAGAGATGTTTCAAATATTCTTTTTCAGCGACTTGATAACCTTGTAAGGCAACTTCTTCAAGATATCGGCAAAACAGGCAGTGAGCTTGGATTTAACATGTTTGTTGTGGGAGGATTTGTCAGGGACTTTTTACTGAGCAGACCGATTGATGATATCGATATTGTTGTTGAAGGAGACGGCATTGAATTTGCAAAGCATTATGCAAAAAAACAGGGTTGCAGAATCAATACCTATAAAAAATTTGGCACTGCAGTCATAATTTTTCCTGATCATTTTAAAATAGATGTGGCCTCTGCCAGGCTGGAATATTATAAAACACCGGCAGCTTTGCCCATTGTTGAAAAAAGCTCCATCAAACTTGACCTTGCCAGAAGAGATTTTACTATCAATACCCTGGCAATCAGTCTTAACCCTGAAAGTTTTGGAACAATGGTTGATTATTTTGGGGCCAACAGGGATTTAAAAGATAAAACCATCAGAATCATACACAATTTAAGCTTTGTTGAAGACCCAACACGTATATTTCGAGCCATTAAATTTTCTAACCGGTTTGGGTTCAAAATTGGAAAAGTTACATCTAATTTAATTAAAAATGCCATTAAGATAGATTGCTTTAAAAATTTAAGTGGACTTCGTGTTTTATCTGAACTAAAACAAATTTTTGAAGAAGAGAATCCAATCCCTGCCATTAAAATGATGGAAGGGTATGGTCTTGAAAAAATTATCCATAAACATCTTGAATTTATTCCAAATACTTACCAATTGCTTGAATCTGTAAATAAAATATTATCCTGGCATGACCTTTTATATGTTAAAGAACAATACCCAAGGTGGGCAGTCTATTTTATGGCACTTCTAAATAGATGCTCTTACAATGTTTGCGAACAAATCTGTACCAGACTTAACATACCTTTAAAGGAACGCGGCATTCTCCTGGAGAAGAGATTAAAAGCAGAAAAGAAGCTGGCTGTTATTGAAAATTCATCAAAATATTCCACTCAAGATCTTTACTGGGCTCTTATTACTTTTAAAACAGAATTTATTTTATACATGATGGCCCTTGCAAAGGATGAGAAGACCAAAAAGGCTATATCTTTATTTTATACCCATCAAAGAAACATCAAACCTTATATTCAGGGAAGAGATTTAATGAGAATCGGGTTAAAACCAGGTAAAATTTTTGGAAACATATTAGACAAGGTATTAAATGAAAAATTAGACGGGAAGTTAAAAACCAAAAAACAGGAAATACAATTTGTGATAGGCTATGCAAATAAAAATAAATTTATATGAGTCTATGATAATAAACGATTCTTTCCTGGAATTACATTTTTCTCAACACGCAAACCCATTGGGAAAATACTGTTACACTGGATGATTACCTGCTCAGTTTCTTTTTGAATTAAGCTGATCTGCTTTTTTTGTTCCTCTCTTTCAGATTGTTTTAAGGAAAAAATATACTCAACCTCTGATTTATAAGAGTGATAGAGAGCAAATCGTTCATTGATTTTCTCCTTAAAATCTCTTGTGACAGCTTCAATCAGCGGTATAAAATAATCAGTTTCCAGATTGATATGGTATTGTTTAAATTGGGTTTTTATAAGCTTCAGGTTTTCTTGTCTGATTTTTATAGCAGCCTTGTTTAATCCGGGTGAGAAGGAAAACACTCTGTTTTGTTTAAATAAAATAGATAATATCCCGGAGAGAGTGTGCAGCCCAAAACCTGTTAGTACATTTGCCCTGATTTTTGAAGTATACTTTGCCTTAAAAACAGTTGCAGGCATTTGAATGCCCAATATTTTTTTAATTTTTTCTAAAGAGGCGGAACCATTATACTTGGTTGCAGGATTTGGCAAATTTTTAAAAACACCGGAGATATCAGAATCTTTGATCAGATCAATTTGAAACGAATCAAATAATGAGTAAAAATATGATATGATTTCCTCTTCTTGAGTTTTAACAAATCTTTTTAATTCCGGCTTAACATTTTCAAGAACGTATAGATCAAGTTTACGTTTAAAATCTTGAAACATTAAATAGAGAATCTGATTAAAGGATTCATTTGTAGTTGTTTTGTATTGTTCAATATCAATGGATGATGCATTGTTAATATAGTCCGAAGTATTGTTTAAAAATGCTTTATGCTCACTCATAAAGGCATTTTCAAGGTTTAAATGTATTTTCTCTTTTAAGTCCTTTACACAACTCTCAATAGATTTCTTCACAATGGATTCAAGTCTGGTTGCATTCTGTTCAAGGCCATAAATAGTTTTCATGGCCTTTTTCTCCTCTTGTTTATCAGAAGAAAACAGGCTGGAAAAAATCTTTGTCTGCTGCTCCAGGTGAGACAATGTAATTGCCAGTCGGTTAAAATGATTTGAAATTAAAAAATCATACCTGTTTTTATCTATTATTCTTTGAAAAAACAGATTAAAATCTTTGGTCTGCAAATCACAATATCTAATAGCTTTCTTCTCCTCCTGCCAGAGTTTCAGGCGAATTAAATCTTTATTGTTTAATTTTGCTTTGCACTCTTTAAAAAGATTATAAAGCGAGGAGAGAGAAAAAATTTTCGGGTTTATTTCAAGGAATTCAATATTTTCCTTAATGCTTGTCTCAATCTTAAGAAGATCGTCAAAATTTTCATGTTCACTGAAATCGCAATTATTAATAAATATAATATTATCAAGCAGGCCAAGGTTTTTAATCTGGTTTAAAAAAATGATATCTGCCTGTCGCAGCCCTGTCCTTGAGCTTATACAATAGATAATGAGATTAGATGATTCAAGATAATTCAAAATCTGGCCAAGCTGTTGAGGATCTATTGAATCTGCACCCTGGCAATCGGCAATTTCAATATTTGGATCAATAATTTTCCCATAAACTTCAAGGCAGACATCTTTTATATAAAAAGCTTTATCAGAATCAGAAATAAAAATTTTGTATTGATCAAACTTTTTTGATTCAAAGGTCAGGCAGGTTTCATCTGCCTGAACAAACTCTTTACAGATATCAAAACCTTGAAGAGCATTTTTGATTAACAAAGTTTCAGGTTGTATGCCTTTTTTAGTTACAGGAAAGTCACAGGTTAAAATTTTAAATACTTTTTTTAATAACTCCCTGTCCTTTTTACGTCTAATATCAAAATCAGTTAAATTCTCAGTTTGAAATTCTATACCTGCTCCATCATCCGGGAATAACTCCATGGCTTTTTGCAGTTGGATATTTATTGCATCCCATGATTTAAAATATATGTTTGCCCTGTTTTTTTTGCCTTTTCTTATTCTTGTTGTAATTGATGTGACAACACCTGCTCCCCTTTTTACCAGGTCCTTTCCAACAAGCGAATTAATAAAGGTACTCTTTCCCGATTTAATGGTGCCTGCAACAGCAATTTTGAGACGATTAGAGTGAATATCCTCCAGAATACGATGACATGTCTTTTGATGTTCATCAAATGAGCTGTCATACATCTGTGGAATTTTTTTGCACTCTTGAAGAATGCTTAATGTACTATCTATTATCGTTTCTAATGAATTTATCGGTGAATTTCTTCTATTGATCATAGGTCAAGGTATAATATATATCATTTTAATCAATATATCATCATCATTGCTTTTTCATATTTAAATTGAGTCTGCGTGGAAAAAAGAATCTCCTCTGTTACAGGAGAGGAAAGCCATGCTGCATCATACATTTCATTATCCAATTGCAAGGGAGCCCATCCAGCACAACCAAGTATAATCATAAAAGACTCGGGACCTTTTTGCTGTGCAATTGCCTCGAGAATATCACGTGAATTACTCAAAGCCAGCCAGTCTGCAATTTTCAGACTTTCATTCCAGTTAAAGGGAGGGCCGTGCAAAACAAAAACACCACTTGGCTGAACAGGTCCGCCAAGGTAAATTTCAAGTTTATCAACGCTTTTATTGCATGTGATTTTCAGATCATCAAATAACTCTCTTCCTGTTAAAAGAGGATGAATTTTATTTACAATAAAGCCGAGAGCTCCGGATTCATTGTGTTCACACATGCATGTTACAGTCTGGGCAAAATTTGGATCAGGAAGCCCTGGAATTGCAAGTAAAAATTTTCCCTTCATGCTTTGTGAAATTTCATCTGTCATCTGCTCCACTCCGTAATTTCTCTGGTCCGTAATTATTCTGGTCTGTAATAAATTTTGACATTATAATTATAATTTTAAAGTATAGTTTTAAATATTTTTCCCTAATTTGCAATAGTTTTTGCAATAGTTTTGTCATCAAAGGATATGTTTATGGATGAAATAAATCCAAACGCTATCAACATTGATAAAATATCGACTATTGATTGAAATATTAAATTCAACTGCGGCAATTATACATAAAATTTTCACTGTCTCTGCTCTTTTCTTCCATAGACATCATCATATCTGACAATATCATCTTCACCAAGGTAGGAGCCTGATTGAACTTCAATGAGCTCGAGAGGAATCTTACCTGGGTTTTCAAGGCGGTGCATGGTTCCCAGGGGAATATATGTGGACTGGTCTTCTTTCAGCAGCATTTGCTCATCTCCCTTGGTGATTACTGCTGATCCTGATACCACTGTCCAGTGTTCTGCACGGTGAAAATGCTTTTGCAAGGAAAGCTTTGCCCCGGGCTTTACTGTAATTCTTTTTACCTGGAATCTTGGTTCAATATCTATGGTTTCATAACTTCCCCAGGGTCTGTAAACTTTGCTGTGATTAATGGCTTCACTTCTATTTTGATCTTTTAACAGTTTAACTATTTTTTTTACATCCTGAACCCGGTCTCTGGGAGAAATAAAAACAGCATCTTTTGTCTCCACAATCACAAATTTCTCAAGGCCAACCGCTGCTATGAGACTTTTTTCTGAATTAATATAGGTTTCTTTAACATCATGGGTTAAAACATTGCCTTTTATAACATTCAAATCACTATCTTTTTCACCTGTCTGCCACAAAGCATCAAATGATCCCATATCATTCCAGCCTGCATCCATAGGAATAACAACTCCTTTGGATGTTTTTTCCATTACAGCATAATCAATTGAATCTGAAGGAATATTTTGAAAATCCTTTAAATTCAGTCTGAAAAAATCAAGATCCTGGGTGGCTGTAGATATTGCTTTTCTGCATGGTTGCAAAATTTTTGGAGAATAATTTTCAAGCTCTTTTATAATTGCAGATGCTTTGAACATGAACATTCCTGAATTCCATGTATAAGAACCTGAATCAAGATATTTTTTTGCAGTTTCAAGATCAGGTTTTTCAACAAAACTTTGAATTTTAGAGATTCCCCTGTTGTCTTTGAGCAATTCTCCCCTCTTTATATAACCATATCCAATTTCAGGGGAATCCGGGACAATTCCGAATGTTATCAAATTATCCTGTTCTGCATATTCAATCCCTGAAAGAATTGCATCATGAAATTCAGAAATTTTCTCAATAACATGATCTGCAGGCAGTATTAAAAGTATTGGATCATCATTGTTTTCCATAGCTTTTAATGCAGCAATGGCTATGGCGGGTGCAGTGTTTCTTCCCACAGGCTCAAGAATAATTGCCTGGGGTTCAACACTGATCTCTCTTAATTGCTCTGCAGTCATAAATCTGTGTTCTTCATTACAGACCACAATGGGAGAACCTGAATTTTCAAGATCTTCAAGTCTTGATATTGTATTTTGCAGCATGGTGTCTTCATTATAAATATCTATCAACTGCTTTGGATAAAGCTGTCTTGATAGTGGCCACAGCCTTGTTCCAGAGCCCCCTGCAAGGATTATTGGAATAATCATAATTTTAAAATCCCTCTTTATGTTTTTTTTGATATAAATAAATTTATAGTTAATTTGTGCTTTACCTTAAAAGAATCAATGGACAAAAGAGTGAGCCCTGCATCTTTTAACCATGTCTTTATTTTTTCTTTTTCAAATCCAGACCATGACCCTCCCATGATTTTTTTTATTTTTTTATTATCATGCTTTTCAAAATCTGTAAGTATAAATATGCCTTTTGATTTGAGCACTCTATATACTTCAGCAATGGGCAGCTGCGGTTGTGAAATATGGTGCAGCACCATATTCATAACTGCTGTGTCAATTTCTCTGTTTTTCATGGGAAGGTGTTCAAGTTCTCCGAGCCTGAGATCTGCTTTAGTGGTTTTGGAAAGTCTGAGTCTTGCCTGTTCGAGCATTTCAGGAGAACTGTCAATACCAATAAGTTTATCTGATCTATCAAAGGAGAGCTTTTCAATAAGTTCTCCTGTTCCGCAGCCAAGATCTGAGATATTGCCGTGGAATAAAATTTTTTCTTTAATAATTAAATCAAGATCAAAATTGCCAAGCACCTCTTTTTTCATTGCATCCCATTGAGATGCTATGGTTTTAAAAAATCTTTTTGTTCTGTTTTTACGTATTCTGATTATCTCCCTGGCTTTTGTCAGATCGTTTTGAAAAACCTGCTGCAAGTCATTGCTCTTATTAATCAGAGAGATTAAAGCTTTTGCAGTATCATGCCTTGCAGCAGTATAATAGATAAAGCTTGCATCCCTTCGAAAAGTTAAAATATCAGATTCCACAAGAATTTTCAGGTGCCTTGAAACTCCTGACTGTATCATATCTACAATCTGAACAATTTCATTTACATTGAGCTCATATTCCTGCAATAGATATAATAACCTGAGACGGGTTTTATCAGAAAGCGCCTTAAAATTTTTAATTAATTCCATTCTATGTGTGACCTTGAGGTTAAGGTAAATTTATCTCCTGGCCAAATTCAAGAACCTGGCAATTTATTCTTTTAGTTTCATGGTTGTTTTCAAGTCTGTTTTTAAATTCCAGAGGTTCAGCATTAACATCATCAAAGGTGTTATAGTGCATTGGGACTGCCTGTTTTGGATTCACAAAAGAGCATGCCGTTACACCACTGTCAAGTGTGATTAAAAAAGATGAATGTGAAAAACATCTTAATTCCATGTTAGTCTCCTTATGGTTTAGATATGAGTGGTAAGATTTGAGAAATGAGTGGAGAGAAGATTGACACCTTACCCGTACTTCACATCTCATATTTCATATCGAATTTAAAACAAGGGTTATGGGTCTGTCTTCTTCTGCATTGCCTGAAAAACGCACAGGACCCGGTCGTCTATACCTATCCTGGTTGGATTGAGCAGCAAGCCACTCCTCCCTTAAAGATTTAAAGACTCGAAAAGCATTTGAATTTAAATCCACAATACTTTTTTCAATTACAAGTTCAAGCTTTCCCTTTCTCTCTTCAAGGTGCATCATCTTTGCAATGGGAATGCCGATTGGTTCCCATTTATCAAACTTTTTTTCAAGATTTTTAATGGCTGCCATCTGCCCTGTTGCCCCATTGGCAATAAGATGAAAAGCCGTCATACCAAGATTATAGGCATAATTACAGTCAAAATGAGTAGGATCGGATCCCCTGCCGTCATATCCATAAAAATGTGTCTGGGTTTTAAAATCTGGATCGGATTTTTTATATATATCAACTATACAATCGGGTGTTTCATCAACAGAACTTATCAAATCTGTATTAATCAATGCCTGTTTCAATGTTTTTAAAGATATAATTGACTCTTTGACTATTAGAAATTTATCATTCGGGTTTTTAAAAATCGCCTTTGCAAATTGATCAGGTTGAAGATTGGCATTTTCCATGACAGATTTATAATAGGAGTTTTCTATGCCTACTTTGTATCTGCCCTGCTCCTTTAATATGTCAAGGTATTCTTTAACCATATCCATTATAATTATTTCAGTCTGCACCTGGGAAAACTGGAAATTGCCATGTGTGTCGCGTTCCACAAGCAGCCCTTTTCTAAAAAAAGAGGGCAGTTGATTAAAAAGATCATCATCCCGCGAATTCCATATGGGGAACCTGTCTTTATCTGTCATGCCCCTGGCAAGTCGCCTTAAGTATTCAAGCTTGTCATTTAAAGTGACAAATGTATAATGGAAATCTTTATCATGCTTATTATTGTAATCTGCAATAATGGTATTGAGCTTAATAATGAATACTTGAATTTCATTTATAAACTCAAGCACACCTTCAGGAATAATCATTACACCAAAATTTTTACCGCTTGCAGCTCTTTTGACAATGATATTGCATATCATTCTTGATAGATGGCGCAAAGTTATACCATAGGCTGTATAATCAATTTTCCCCTGTTTTTCAGCTTTTTCAATTCTCTCATAATCTGTATAATCAGCAAGTTCTTCACCAATCAAAACCAGGTTTGCATGAGTCTGGAAAGCACACTCAAGGGTTAAATGACTTGCAACTCTTCCCATTACCTTACAGATATGCCAGTATTTTATATCTGAACTTGCATCGGTGGTAAGGTTACTGATATTTTGTGAAAATGCTCTTGCAGCAGTATGAAATCCAAAGGATATGGCACAGAGAATCTCACCACTGTCTGTTCGTACCTGTATATCACCGTCAATGGTTTTAGGAACTCCAATGACCTTAATGTTGGAACTTTTAAATTTCTGGGCAAGAAAAGCTGCATTTGTGTTTGAATCATCTCCTCCAATCACCACAAGTGCATCTAATTCAAGATCAATACAGGTTTTTAAAGCCAATTGAATTTTATTTTCTGAATCAATTTTGGTCCTTCCAGTCTTTATCATGGTAAAACCACCGATATTCCTGTATGCATCCACAAGGCTCTGGGTAATTTCAATATATTTTGATTCCAGTAAACCGTCGGGACCAAAAAGAAATCCAAATACTCTTGAGTCTGAATTATATTTTTTTGCCTCATCATAAATCCCTGCAATGACATTGTGTCCGCCAGGTGCAGGGCCTCCTGAAAAAACCACTCCGATATTTCTTGATTTTAAAAAATTTTGTTTTTCACTTTCACTTTTTTTATGGCCTGAAACAATCTTCTGAACACTGTTGTTAATAATATCAGGAAGTGCTTTGGAAGCTTCTGTATCATGCTTGAATTTATATTCAGGGCAATCTTTTATATTGGTAAACTTTGATGAAAAAAGCTTGATTTTTTTCGGTAAAAAAGATCTTCTCTCAATGGTTTCAGTATTTACATCATGGGTCACATGATCAGTTTTGGGATGATTCAATAAAAACTCAAGTGATTTATGGTTTTTTGATTCCATATCTTCCTCTCTATTCTCTTTACATCAATTAACTACAACTGTGTTTCTTCCCTGTTCTTTAGCTTTATATACTGCAATATCCGCACGTTCAAAAATCTGTAAATGATCTTTATCACCCTTCCGGGATTGAGATACTCCAATGCTTACAGTAACTTTAATCTTTTTTGATTTATACAAAAACCCTATTCTTTCAATATTCTTTCTGATTTTTTCGGCTGCTTTTTTTGCACCTGCTTTGTCGGTTCCCGGCAGAATAATAACAAATTCGTCTCCTTCATAGCGTGCGAGCATATCATTTTTACGCAATAAGGGAAGTGTACGTTTGATAATTTCTTGGAGGCATTTATCTCCAACGGTATGGCCATAATCATCATTTATCAGTTTAAATTTATCTGCATCCATCATAAGCAGGGAAAACATTGTGCCATATCTTAAGAACCTTTCCATCTCCTCTTCCACTCGCCGGTCATAGGCACGTCTGTTATATGCTCCTGTTAGCTGATCCCTGTCAAGTTTCTTTTCAAGCTCTTCTGAATGTTTTGTTGCTTTGTCAAGTTCCTGCTTTAATCTTGAAAAACCTGTTTTAAATGCATCCTGATTCTGTCTGACAAGTTTTTTTACAGCCTGGTCTTTTGTCTGTTTTGTTTCAAGAGCTTTTTTAATTGATGAAAGCCTTTTTGCCACCTGAATTTTGAAATCATCAAGACTTGAGGATACATCTTTTATTTGCTCGAGATCTGTTATCTTGAAATTTAATGCTTCCTCAAATTCATCATTGGATTGAAACATGGAGCCTGTATATTCAAAGCTTGAAGTAATAGTGGATTCAATATCAAAAATCTTACCTGCAATTTCCAGGACAAATGCATTTACTTTATACCTGTCCTGACTGGTATCGGAAATATAGGCAAAAACAAGTCTGAATACATTTTCACGGATATCACTTATATCTCCTGTATCTTCTGCAGTTCGTATCCTTTTAGTAATATTATCAAGTTTGCCTGTATATTGTTTATCAAGGTTAGATCTAAGATTGTTAACCACATCATAATAACTCAGTTTATACGCATCAATAAATAATTCTGAGCCACTTTTTTGAAAAGCAGAGAACAATCCTTTTTTCTTCTCTCCCGGCAGAGAAGCGATATCCTCTCTAAACATAGCTGTTTTCAAACGTTCAAAAATATATTCAAGCTTGCCTTCAGAGACCCCTTTTTTCAGAGCCTGGCTCAAATCTTTACAAATTCTTGAAAACGCATTATCACCTATGGCAACAGAATCAATAATCACAGGAAAATATCTACGATATAATCTATTGATTTTTTCAAACCGCTCTTCAACCACATCAAGTTCCTTTAACAGGATATCTTTCTGAGATTGTAATTTTTTTACCTGATCCTGCAACATCATTGTTTTTTCATCTGCATCAGAACTCATAGCAACTCTTCCTCTATTTTAATTAAGCACTGATATAAATCAGACTATGCTATTTTTACCCATAGATACTAAGAAAGTAAAGACTCAATCTTAGTTTTTGCCCAAACTACCTTCACCCATTTTAGCACTCAGATAGCCATCAATCATCAAATGAACAATATGATGCATGACACAAACAAGTAAAGCTATTCCAAAATCACTAAAATAGTTCGCCTGAATCATTATAGACAGAGGCAGGGTTTTTTGTGAACCCATAAAAATAACAGATTCATAAGAACCTTTTTTAATAGAAAATATTTTTATCAAAAAGAGTGAACTGCCCAGTAGAATCAGATGGAAAGCTGTAACAAGGATAACAATATATAAAATAACAATACCTTTGCCCATGAGTACCTGTTTTACCCCTGCAATGGAAATAAAAACCATACCGATAACCATGCATTGATTAACAATCTGTAACTTGGATTTATCAGGATGAATAATTTTAAAAACAAAAGGTTTTGTATATATCCCCATTATCAGAGGGACAAGAACAAGAGCAGTGAGTTTGATAATCATAGCGCCTTGATCAATGGAAAGGTTCTTTGACTTGTCGAGAAACAGTAAAAGCCAGGAAAGAATAAGGGGTATTGAAAAGATACCTATAAAATTGGATGTAATGGTTAAAAAAAGTGCATGTGCCATATTACCGCCGGCAGTACCGGTCATCACCACACCTGAAGAGAGGGTTGTAGGCATTACAGCAACAAGGAAAAGGCCAATGGCAACACCTGTTTCAAATGGCAGACAGCTAAACAGGAGAGCAGCTGCAGGGGAAATAATCACAATGATCATTAATGATAAAAGTGTTGATTTTATATCTCTTATTCCAGCTTTTATCTGATCTTTATCTATTAACAAACCTGAAATAACAAATATGAAAAATATTATAATTTCAGATGCATAATTATCTTTAAAAAAAATCCCAACCCCTGCCAGAGTATCTGTTATGTCGATAATTACAGCCATAAATACGAGGACAAGGCCAAGCAGAAACCAGAACTGTTTAATTTTTTGCATCAAATTTATCAATGAGAACCTTGATCAAGGGTGTGCGACAAATTTATGGGTAATTTTATGCACACGCTCGATTCTCCCAAAAATCTTCCCAGCGGTTACTCATGATACAGCAACGTAACGCGATTATATTATTTGCATTTTTTAC